>NZ_LWMW01000044.1 GCF_001639285.1 Methanobrevibacter cuticularis
GAATTTTACGAGTGCTCAAGAAACTTTCATTAATCATTATTTCATCTAGTTTTTTAAACTCTTCTTCAGTTAATTTAGCTTTTATCCCACCATTCTTGTATTTTGGATATAAATTTTCATATCCTCCCTCATTCCACTCATCTAACCATCTATGCCCAGTAGATAATGAAATTTCCATCAATTCTACTGCTTCATCAACGCTTTTTCCATTGTACAAAAATCGAATAAAAATCAACTTTTTTAAAACATCAGCTTCTTGCTGATGCCTACTAATAATTTTATTCAAACAACTTTTCTTAACACACATTTTAACTCTTTTTTGTATTTTATTTACCATAAAAATAATTTACTTCACATTACTTTTAAACTTTTCGATTTAAACTATATATTTTATTAAGAATTATATCAATTTGATTAAAATTATTATATGGTAAGTATAGTATATTTTATTCATTGACCTCAAAAATATTTCATTTTTTAAAAACTAATAATTGAAGTTTTATTAAAAATAAAAAATAGAAAAATATAAAGATAGATAACTTATAAATTTTTTTAGTCTTCACTACAACGATCTAACCAACTACAGCAACCACACGAGCTGCATGGTGCAAGAGTAATGCTAGAATCAGTTATATCAACTACTTCACCACAACCATCACATTGATAAAGACCATCTCCAGGTTGATCACCACATTCATAATCTGCCATTAATTCACCCCCTTTAATTGGAATATGAGTTTGACTTATTTTCTATTATTAATTAACCTAAATCTATGATATTATGTAACAATACACTATATGATATGTCTTGTATCTGATCAAAGTTGATTGATTTCTTTTCTTTAGAAAAAAGCTTTGGATTTAAATCTATATCAACTTTCTTAATATAACCCTGTTTTTCATCAATATCAATATCCTCAACTAGACCTATTGTATTACCTTCTCTATCAACAACAATTTTACCTATTAAATCTATTACTCTCATCTTAATCACCTCTTTTTTTCTCTTCAAAGATCTAATAATTTGAATATCATTCCTTTTTAGTCAACTGAATATTTTCATTGAAAACGTGAGTATTACATTACTATCTTAAAATATATAAATTTTAACCAAATATGATAACTTATTATATATAAAGAAACAATTTTCATTAATTTTCATCGTTGTAAATGCAATAGTTGTATTCACAACATTTATATAGAATTAATTAATTAATATATTATGAAATCAATTATCTTTTTAATTGATTTTTATTAGCTATAATGGGGAGAGATTTATGGATTCTATTAAAAATTTTGGTGAAGATTCTTCTTTTGAATATCCATTGGCTGCTCTAATATCTATCATATATCGAACTCACAATGTATATTTGAATCATATATTAGAAGAATTTAATCTTACAGCAGGTCAAATTCCTTTTATCTTACATTTGCTCAAAAAACAAAATATTTCACAAAATGATTTTGCTGAAGATTTATTTGTAGATAAAGGAACTGTAGCCATTGCATTAAAAAGGTTGGAAAAAGAAGGAATAGTTAAAAGAAAGAGATTGGATGACAACAGAAGAAAATATATCATCTATTTCACACCTTCAGGTAGAGAAATTGCATTAAATATTGAAAAATTAAATAAAGAATGGGAAGATTCAATTTTAGAAGGCTTAACTGATTTACAAAAAGAGAAAGTTATGGAATTAGCTAAATCATTCTCATTGAAGTCTATTGAAATAATTCAAAAATGTTCTGATATGTAAAATTATTGATATGTAAAATTATTATAATATTTAAGATTATTTTGATTTTTCTCGAATTATTTTGATTTTTCTTGGATTATTTTGATTTTTCTTGGATTATTTTGATTTTTTTGGTATTTATGGGATTATTATGATATTTTTGATTATAAAAGAGTTAATTTACTATTAATTATGGAGAGATAAAAGAATGGATAATTATGAAAATGAGAATCATACTAATATTGCATTAATTACAGGAGATCCTAAAAGAGCAATTAGAAAATTAGCTTGGCCAATGATGATAGCTATGTTTCTTACAATGGCATACAACTTGGCTGATGGAATATGGGTAGCTGGACTAGGGACAGAAGCATTAGCAGCATTAGGATTTGCAACACCACTATTCATGATTGTTGTAGGTTTAGGAAGTGGACTTGGAGCAGGAGCTAATTCTTTGATTGCGAGATATATAGGTGCAAGGAACAAGAAAAAAGCAGACAATGCAGCAATACATTCAATCTTACTAACAATAGTAATTTCAATAATATTAATGATTGTATTATATATTTCATTAAAAGATTTACTATTACTTATGGGTGCAGGAGACTCAATAGATTTAGCACTGGAATATGGATACATAGTGTTCATTGGATTATTTGTATTTTTATTTTCTAATGTTGGAGCAAGTGTGTTAAGAGCTGAAGGAGATGTTAATCGTGCTATGTATGCTATGGCAATAACAGCAATTTTAAACATTGTTATTGATCCAATATTTATTTATAGTTTAAATATGGGTATGGCAGGAGCAGCATGGGCAACAATATTATCAGCGTTAATATCTTGTATTATAATTGCGTATTGGCTGTTTATTCAAAAAAATACATATTTATCATTTAGTAAAAAAGCTTTTAATTATAGTAACAAAATAATGAGTGATCTATTAAATGTAGGTTTACCTGCTTCAGCATCTACTTTAATAATGTCTGTATTATCCATGATTCTAAATTTAATCCTAGCTATCGTTGCTGGTAATTATGGCGTCGCAATTTTCACTGCAGGATGGAGAATTTTATTAATGGCACTTATTCCTCATCTAGGATTAGGAACTGCTGTTTTAACAGTTATAGGTGCAGGTTTTGGTGCTAAAAATTATGCTAAAATGTCTGAAGGATTTAATTATGCTATTAAATTAGGATTAATCTTTGCCATAATTATCAGTATTATAGTATTTGTTTTTGCAGAACAAATAGCTTTAACATTTGCTTATACTGAGGCTAATGTACATTTGATACCAGGAATTGTAGATTTTCTTAGAATCATGACAATATTCTTTATTACAATTCCAATTGGGTTAATTCCAACATCAACTTTCCAAGGAGTTGGAAAAGGATTAAGCTCTTTTATAATGATTCTATTACATTCTCTTATATTTATAAGCATTTTTTCATATTTATTTGCCATAGTATTCAATATGGGTGTAATTGGAGTATGGTGGGGGTTAAATCTTGGAGGAGTCATTGGAGTCACAATTAGTTATATATGGGTTAAAATTTATCTAAATAAATTACTAGGAATGAATTCACTTCGAAATGACAAAAATGACGTGATTAGTGATATTAATTAAATTTTGTAAATAATATTCAATAAGAATGATTTTTCATTTTTTTTAATTTAAGATCTACCTTATTTTAATATTATGTTGTAAACAATATTCAATAAGAATGATTTTTCATTTTTTTTAATTTAAGATCTACCTTATTTTAATATTATATCTCTTTTTAAGCTAGATTTTAAATTTTTAACATTTTAAATAATATTAGAAAGCTTTTAGTTCTTTTTTTTATTTTTATCGTGTTATTTTTTTATCATCAATATTTATTTTATTTCCATTTTTTTAAAAATAATTATAAAATTCATCAACTATTTATTTATGTAAGATCATAATTTAGTTATGAGGTATGAAAAATGAACTGTCCAATGTGTGGATGCGATTCTACAGAGACTTTGAAATCAAAAACAGTACCATCAAAAACTAAAGAAGTTAATGAACTGTTATTAAAATGTAAAAATTGTGATTTTGTCTTTAAAGATTCTATAATAGCTAATAAACCAGTTAGCTATCGTTTAATTATAAGTGAACATGAAAAATCCAAGAAAACTTTCATAGATCTTTATAGCGATGAAAAATTATCTAAGGATAATATTCTGTTGTCTGATTTAGGACAAGTTGAAATCAAATCTTTAGAACTGAAAGATGGTAAAAGAGTGGATTCAGCTATTGCTAAAGATGTTTCAACAATTTGGGCATCTTCTATGGAAATCCCTGCTCGTGTAGGAATATCTGTTGATTTTTCAGGGGATGTTGATTCTTATAAAGTTGATGTTGATAGAGATTCAAAATTCGCAGTGGATGATATTTTAAAGGTAGATGATAAAATAATCAGAATATATGCAATAAAAACCTTAGAAAGAATCTTAAAAAAAGGTTTTGCTAAATCTTCAGTTATAAAAAGGGTTTATGGAAATCCTGTCAACTTAAAGAATTATGACTATGATTTAACTGCTAATATAGTTTATAAGAAAATAACAGCATATAAAAAATAAGTTTTTATTCTTTAAATCTAATTTTTAAAGATGAATTATTTTTAAGCTATCTCCAAGAAATATTTTTAAGCTATCTCCAAGAAATATTTTTAAGCTATCTCCAAGAAATATTTTTAAGATATCTTCAAGAAATATTTTTAAGATATCTTCAAGAAATTTCTAATTTTTAATAATTAGATAATTTACTATGAGCTTAATTTTTAAATTTAATTATTAACTAAGTTAATATAAGAATTATGATTAATAATATGATTGAATTTTATGTCAAATCTAAATAAAAACAATAAATCATCATCAAAAGTATTTATTGAAACTTATGGTTGCACTTTTAATAAAGCAGATTCTCAAATAATAGCTGGATCATTAATCGAAAATGATATTGAAGTAGTAGGTACTATTGAAGAAGCTGATGTAGCTATTGTGAACACGTGTTATGTAAAACAACCAACTGAAAATAAAGTTACTAATAAAATACAGAAACTGAATGAACAATTTCCTGATAAGAAAATAATCGTTAGTGGATGTATGGTTGAAATTGATCCAAAAAAATTGGATAAAATAGCTCCAGCTGCAAGTTGGATAGGACCTCATAAACTTAATCACGCTCCTGATGTTGTTAGATCTACTCTCAATGGACAAATTTCGAGAGAATGTGGATTTACTAGAGATTCGAAAGTAGGAGTTCCTAAAATTAGGTTTGATCCTTTTATTCATATAATACAGATTTGTGAGGGATGCTTAGGAACTTGTAGCTATTGTTGTACTCGATTTGCAAGAGGGCCTCTTAATAGCTATTCTATTGAAGATATCAAAAAAGAAGCCAGTGAAGCAATAGCTGAGGGCTGTGTTGAAATTCAACTCACTGCTCAAGATACTGCTGCCTTTGGAAAGGATACAAAAGAGAAATTGTCAGATCTTATACGAGAAATAGCTACCTTAGATGGAAATTTTAGAGTTCGTGTTGGAATGATGCACCCTAAAAACATTGGTAATGATCTTGATAATTTAATTAAAGCTATTAATCTTCCAAATGTTTATAAATTCATTCATTTACCTATTCAAAGTGGTAGTAATAAGGTACTTCAAGATATGAGACGAGAACATGACATAGATGAATATAAGCATATTGTTAAAAGATTTAAAGAAGGAATTCCTGAATTGACAATAGCTACTGATATAATTGTGGGTTATCCTACAGAAGATGATGATGATTTTAATAAAACATCAGAACTTTTGGAAGAGATTAAACCAGGACTCATACATCTATCTAAATATAAACATAGGGAAGGAGCAAGCTCTTCCACACTTCCTGAAATTCCATATAAAATTATGAAGAAAAGATCTAAAGATCTAACAGATATCAAATCAAAGATAACTGAAGAAGAAAATAGAAAACTCATTGGATCAATCCAAGATGCTTTAGTTGTTGAGGAAGGATCTAAAGGAGGCTTCATAGCTAAAACAAATTTTTACATCCCCGTAGTTGTGGAAGATGCAGAAATCGGGACTTTTATTAAAGTTAAAATCACAGAAACCACAAGTACATACTTAAAAGGAATTAAAATAGACTAATTATCATTTTTCAGATATTTTTTTTATTTTTAGACTTTTTTTTATTTTTATTGGTATGATGGTTTTTATTTGTATTGTGTATGATTTTTTTATTTGTATTGTGTATGATTTTTTTATTTTTATTAGGTATGATGGTTTTTATTTGTATTGTGTATGATTTTTTTATTTTTATTAGGTATGATTTTTTAATTATCAATAATGTAGTGTATTATTTTTAATTTTATTACAGTTTTGATATGTTTTCATATTTTGTATCTCGAATTGCAGGTGTTCGGCCTAAATCTTCGGCTAAATGTTTTAGTTTGTTAATTTCTGTTCTTACTCCATGTGAAGCTCCTGCAGATTTGGAGATGTTTTCCTCTCCTAAAGTTCCTCCTAGATCATTTGCACCAGATATCAATCCTATCTGTGCAAATTTAAACCCTAATTTCACCCAAGACACTTGGATGTTTTCGAGATAGTTATGGAACATTAGTCTGGCTATTGCATAGACTTTTAAATCTTCAGTTCCTGTGGTTCCGGGGTTTGATTTTCCTTTTAAGAATATTGGAGCTTTTTCATGCATAAATGTGAGGGGTACGAATTCTGTAAATCCTTTGGTTTCCTTTTGAATTTCTCTTATTATATTTAAATGATTAATTCTATCTTCTAATGTTTCAATATGTCCATACATCATGGTAGCTGTTGTTTTAATTCCTATTTTATGTGCAGTAGACACAACATCTTTCCATTCTTCTACAGTTAGCTTTCCAGGGCATATTATCTTCCTAACATCATTATTTAGGATTTCTGCTGCAGTTCCTGGGGTGGTTCCAAGTCCTGCCTTTTTTAATATTTTTAATGATTCTTCTAAAGGAAGTTCAGCTTTTTTTGATCCGTAATATAGTTCCATCGGTGAAAATGCATGTATATGAACATTGGGGCATTCTGATTTTACAGCTTTTAAGATGTCTTCATAGAAGTATATATCTACATCCTTATGTAATCCTCCTTGGATACATAATTCTTTTGCTCCATTATCGTAAGCATGCTTTCCTATTTTAGCTACTTCTTCCACATCTAAAAAGAATGCATCATCATCTTTTTGATCTCTTTTGAAGGCACAGAAACCACAATTCCCAGAACATATATTCGTGAAGTTTATATTCCAATTTTCAATAAAAGTTACATTATTCCCAACTACTTTTTCCCTTACCATATCTGCAGTAGCTATTAATGCATTGATCTCTTTACCTTTTACATTCATCAAGTATAATGCATCTTCTTTGGAAATAGGATTATCAAGACTATTTTCTAAAATTTTTTTAGTTCTTTCAGTTATATTTGGATTGGGAAACATAATATTATTATTTTTAAATCTTAATATTAAAATTTTCGATTTATATTGCTAGATATTTTTTTTATTTCACTGTTTCTTATTAGATTGTTTTAAGATTCATTTATAGAGATTTTAATTTTGAAATTAATTGTATGCTTTTTATTATAGTTTTTATTGTGTATTTGACCCTTAATTTTAGAATTAATAGTATTATTCTTTATTTTATGTGAAATATTGATTGTTTAATGTTAAAATATTTTTTAAGATGCAATAATTTTTTATTAATATAATTTGTGCGTTTTTAATGTAGATTTACTAAAATAAAGAATTTTTAATATTTTAAGACCTAAATTTTTTAGTAGTTTAAATTATTTATTTTTCTAATTTAACATCAAATTTTCTTTAATTAGCAACCACTACTTTAAAAATTTATACATTATAAATTTATAATAATTTAATGATTAATTTTAAATTATACAATATTGTAAGAGATTTAAACCGATAGCTTTATATACCATATCGAACAACATTAAATTGGAGGTGAAAATATGAGTGAATTACCAATTGCACCTGTAGGTCGAATATTAAAAAATGCCGGTGCACAAAGAATTAGTGATGACGCAAAAATTGCATTAGCAGAAGCACTAGAAGAACAAGGTGAAGCATTAGCTAAAAAAGCTGTTGATTATGCTCGCCATGCCGGTAGAAAAACTGTGAAAGCTGAAGACATCAAATTAGCTATCAAATAAGAAGTTTTGAACTATTGGCCTATTCTGGCCAATTTTCTTTTTTTATTAAATAGTTATTACATTTAAAATTTCATTATTCTGTTTTGTATAAATTAGCTATTCTATTTAAAGATTTTAATCATTTTATAGCCATCATTCTATATTCCACGTAGTTTTTCAATCATAGCTATTAACCTATAATTACCAATAAATGGAAAAGGTTATATATTAATTAAACTATATCTTAGAAGGTGTATAGGACCGGTGGTCTAGGGGTATGATACCTCCCTGACACGGAGGTGATCACGAGTTCGAATCTCGTCCGGTCCATTTGCCGTGGTAGTTCAGTTGGGAGAACGCTAGACTGAAGATCTAGATGTCGCTGGTTCAAGTCCGGCCCACGGCATACAATTACTTGTTTTTCAATATTATTTATTTTATTTTTAATTTATTCTTTAATTATAAATTATATTTAGAAATAGAATTCTTTTTTTTCCACTCTTTATTTAGAAAATTATTATCAAAAACATTATAATTTTGATAAGCTTTATCCAGTAATATCTATTGGAAATTTTATAAAAATATGATAATTAAAGAAATAAGCTCAATATCATGCGAATAATATAAAAAGAAATATAAAAAGAAATATAAGAAGGAATATAAAAAAATTTTGCATGTTTTTTAAGAAAAGATTAGTCTTTATCGAGGTTTACTAGAACACTATCTACTATGTTATCTATTTCACTAAAAGAAATTGGATTATCTTCGGATGCTAGTTTATCTGTTTTTTCTTTCACATCAATGCTTTCAATTAGACCTGTATGTTCATCGATCTCAAGATTATCAACTTTGCCTAAATTGTTACCTCTAGTATCAATAATCTTCATACCTATTAATGTATTTGCTTTCATTTTAATTCACCTCAGCTTTTCCAAAAATGTGAATATTACATTACTATTTTATCTTATTTAAATTTTCACCAGGAATGAGAAGTTTTTATAAAAGATTTTTATAAAGAATTTCTTTTTATTTAATTTTTCATTTATAATAATTATAAAGGATGTAACTGATTACAACTGCAACATTTCTAATATTACAAAAAAATCAATTAAAGGAAAAAATATTATAAATATCTAGATCATTAGCATATGTGAATACCATATAAATATTTATAAATGAATAAAAAAGAAAAAATAAGTATTTCTAAATCATTTAACCCATAATAACATCATGAAAATAACAAGAATATTCTTTTATAAAAATATTTATATAATCATAATTGAATTATTTACTTTAAATAAAATATGAATGTAGTATTGGATAAAACTTTTCAAATTGAATTTAACTCTAGATATTTTAAATAAAATATGAATGTAGTGTTGGATAAAACTTTTCAAATTGAATTTAACTCTAGAGTTAATTTTATGATTATATTAATTCATTAAATAGCTAATTTTAAAGATATTCAAGCCTCAATAGTATACTTATGTTATAATTTTGAAAATTTTTTTCCAGTACCATAAAAGAAAAAAACTAAAAATAGTAATAATTAAACAGAAATTTAACTTTCTTTTTTAAAATGTAGTTCTATGACATTATTTATAGGTAACCAAGTCACTTCATTATTTCCATACTCAATTTTAATCATGTCATTAGTTAATTCAACAGTTTTTACAATCTTATCTGGGTCTGGTTTCATTTTAACATCACTAGTGATAGTTTCCATAGGGCTTCCAATAATGAAATTCAATGTACTATTTTTATAGACTACTTCAATTCTTTTTAAAAACATTTTTATCTCATCCACTTATTTTAATTACTAGCTGTTATGTTTTTAATAACATTAATAGTTTTTCTCATGTAAGTTGACATTTTGATAATTTTACGAAAAGAGGTAGAAAATATGAGAATTATTAACTAAATTATTCTCATTATGCTGTTAAAGAAGAGATTTAGTTATTGGGTGTTTTAAGGATAATGCATCTATTTTTATCTATTTAAAAGTTAGTTGATGCTTTTATTGTCAAAGAATAAAAATTAAATTAGTTTACTCTTGTAATCGTTATTTGATCTCCCATATCCTTTATTTCTCCTTTATCTAATTTTAAAGCTTCTTTTTCTAATTTATAGGTTTCCCATATCTTATTTAAGTTTTCTCTGAATGTTTCGTAATTGTTTATTGGTGTTTTTCTATCGACTTCATCTAATTGATTCACTAAGGGAATTAATTCTCCTTCAATTAGTTTTATGGTTTGCCATTCATCATTTTCAAAAAGATTTCGATACTCTTTGAAATATATTAAATTAGGCTTATTTGATTTGGTTTCAATTATATGCATTTCAACCACTTTTTTGTTTTCATAACATATTTCATAAGTTAGTTCGGCATGATCCATTTTTTCACCATCATTTAGCAATATTATTTTATTAAAGAGTGTTTTAGCAATATTATTTTATTAAAGAGTGTTTTAGCAATATTATTTTATTAAAGAGTGTTTTAGAAATATTATTTTATTAAAGAGTGTTTTAGAAATATTATTTTATTAAAGAGTGTTTTAGAAATATTATTTTATTAAAGAGTGTTTTAGAAATATTATTTTATTAAAGAGTATTTTAGAAATATTATTTTATTAAAAGGTATCTTAGAAATACAATCACATTTTATTGGTTATTTGTAGTCAGTATTTATGATTGCTAATGTTATGGTGATTATTTATGATTATTATGTCAGAATAGCTTTAGCTATTTTTAATTTCTATGTTAGTCTACTAATTGTTTTTCATAGATTCTTTTATACTCTTCTATGATTAAATCTCCAGAAGAGGTTCCTATTCTATTTGCACCTGCAGCTAACAGTCTTATGGTTGTTTTATAATCTTTTATTCCACCTGACGCTTTTATTTTTATATTAGGGGCAGTTTTACGAATTAGATTAATGTTAGCTGCTTTTGGACTTAGACCAGATGATCCTGTAGAGGTTTTTATAAAATCTGCCTTCGCAGCACTTACTATTTCACAAATACGAACTATTTCCTCATCATTTAAAAGTTCTGCTTCAATAATAACTTTTAGTATTTTATCATTAGTTACTTTTTTAACAGTTTCAATTTCTTCTTTAATTGTGTCATAATCTTCTGATTTCATAGCTTCTATATTCATGACCATATCCAATTCATCGGCATGATTTTTAACTGCTATTTCAGCTTCTTTAACTTTTATTTCAGAATTAACAAAACCTAATGGAAATCCTATAACTGTACAAATTTTAACAGAGCTATCCTTTAGAAGATCTTTTGCATATTTTACATAATAAGGAGATACAACAACAGAATAAAATCCATAATGTTTTGCATGATTACAAAGTTTTTCAATATCCTCTTTTTTAGCAATATTACTTAAATTAGTGTAATCTATAGTATTTGCTAATTCTTCAGATGATCTTATTTTATTCATAACAATCACTTTTAATTCATTTATAGTTCATTATTTATTTTCTAATTTTCATTAGTAATATTCTTATTATTAGTAATAGTTAGTAGTATCATTATTTTTATTAATAGTAATAGTTAGTAGTATCATTATTTTTATTATTAGTAATACTTATTATTATTATTATTCTCATTATTCTTATTATTAATTGGTATTATTAGTACAGGACAATTCTTTATGATTATTTTATCTTTAATTCAGTTTTTTAGCCATATATGGTCCTTCTCTTTCATAACCAAACTTGCGATAGTAATTTCTAGCACCAATTCCACTAATTATCAATAATTTGTCTTTATTATTTTTAATAGCTATTTCTTCAGCATTTGAAAGCAATTTTTCACCAAAGCCAGCATGTTGACCTGCAGATTTTCCTTTTGATCCTATTTTTATCATTTTGCCATAAACATGAAGTTCTCTTACAATAGCTGTTTTCTCATCCACTTCTTTTCTATGGGCTTCTTTTGAGGGTAATCTCAATCTAAGAAAACCAGCTAAAGTTTCTTCCATCTCATCTTCAAATGATAAAAATATTTCTTTCCCTTTTGTAGCTGAGTATTTCTCTTTAAATAGCTTGAAATCATCCACATTAATTTTTGATATGTCTTCTGATTTGTTTATTTTATGACCTATTTCTCTACATCTTATACATTGGCATTTTACACCTTCTTTATCTAATTTATTGTAAACCAACTCTCCAAGATTTGATTTTTGTACACCTGCTTCTATTAATGGCGTAGGGATGTCTCTTTGGATTCGCATAGTTCTAACCCATTTTGGAAGTATTTTTTTTATTTTTACAATTAAATCAATAGCTTCTTCATCTTCATAAGGTTTATACTTTCCTTCTTTCCATAGGTCATAGAGCTTACTCCCCTTTGTCACAAGGCAAGGATATATTTTTAACATATCTGGTTTAAAGGATTCATCTCGGAATACTCTTTTGAACATTCTTAAATCCATATCTGGATTGTTTATCAACCCCGGAATAAGGTGCATAGCTACTTTTATTCCAGAATCTCTTAAAATTTTATTTGCATTGATTACATCATGAACTGTGTGGCCTCTCTCCATTCGCTTATAAATAAAATCGTATGTCGTTTGAACACCTAATTCAACTCTTGTAACTCCCATATTGAGCATTCTATCAACATCTTCGATTTTACAGTAATCTGGGCGTGTTTCAAATGTCATTCCTATACATCTTATCTTTGAATTCTCATTAACTCTTTGAACATCTTCAAGTAAGACATAATCATTGGGGGGGTAAATTTTTAGAAGATTTTTTGATATTTTTGTATCAATGTCCTTTTTATTAGTGATTTTAGATAGTTCTGAGTTTGTATTAGTTTTTCTTGTTTTTGGGTTATTAGTTATTGAATTATTTAATTTTGAATCATTATTCTTTGGGTTTGAATTAATACTAATATCTTCTAAATTTACTCTGGTATTAACATTTTCTAAATTTAATCCAGTATTAACATTTTTTAAATTTAGTCTGGTATTAACATTTTCTAAATTTAATCCAGTATTAACATTTTTTAAATTTAGTTTGGTATTAACATTTTCTAAATTTAATCCAGTATTAACATTTTCTAACTTTGCTCCAGTATTAATATCTTCTAAATTTAATCCAAAATCAATCATTGCTTTTATACATTGAGATATGAACCATTGTTGATATGATAACTCTCTTGAAGGAAAAGTTCCTCCCATTATTATTAATTCAACTTTATCTACAGGATGTCCCACTGCATTTAGCTGATTCAATCTATTGTAACATTGGGTGTAAGGATCAAAATTAAACATTCGAGCTCTTAGTGCTGCTGGTTCCTCTCCAGTGTAACTTGGTGGAGCTAACTCACTTTCAGGACAATAGAAACATCTTCCATGAGGACATTTGTGAGGATGACACATAACAGCTACAATAGCTACTCCAGAGATGGTTCTCGTTGGTTTTTTTCTTACTATATTGGCTACTATGTCTCTTTCATCAGAACTCGTATATTTTAATATATCAGAATTACTCATGAATTTTAATAAATTGAAATCTCTACAAATTTGTCTTTTAGCTTTTTCTAATTCATGCCGAGATTTTATTTTTTTATCTATAATATCATCAATTATTAACCGGCATGCTTTCTCCATAGATTTAATCTCCTTAGTTTATTATTTCAATTTATTTGTAAACAAAATATAGATAATTATATATATTTTCGAATACATAAATTTTATCATGTTATGTATAGTCTAATCATGAAATAGTTAAAGATAGTATTATTTATATATTTTACTGAGGATATTAAAATGAGAATTAAGAAGTTATTAGGGATGCAAGTATTAGACATGGATGCAAATGATATAGGAAAAGTAACTGATGTTGATTTTAATTCTGTAAATGGAAGAATTGACAAAATAGCTATTTCCTTGAAGAAAAATATTTTATCTCATGATGAAGTAATGATCCACTATGATAATATTCAGAGTATTGGAGATTATGTTTTATTGAAGATAAATATTGATAGGGATAATAAAGATAAAACTGAAGACTGAAGTCGGATTAGATTGTTAATTAACTATTATTGAGGTTATTTATTGATTTCAAATTAGATTGTTAATTAACTATTATTGATGGTATTGATTTTATAAGATAGACTATTTGATTAAATTAAATTATTTAGTTTTTACAAAAAATTATATATCACATCTTTTTCATTAGTAATGGTGTTATTATGGAAATTAAGGATGCTAGAGGGAAATTAGTTGAAATAGGTTCTTATATTAGGTATGTTGGTACTGGAACTATTGGTAAAGTAGTTGATACTAAAAAAGAAGATGAAGAGTCTTGGGTAAAATTGGAAAATCCTAATTTGTGGTATTCTTCTAAATTCATCGAAACTGTGAATGAAAAGAACATTGAAAAAATTAAAAATAGATATGTCCCGAAAAATAATACTGAAACCAAAAACAACTCTGATAATTTTGAAAATGTTTCTTTAGGTTCAGGTGGTGCAGAAGGAGGAGGTTAACCTTCTAACTCTTTATTATTCTCATATTCATTATTAGACATTTCTTTTAATATTTATAATGATATTTATTTTAATATTTCTTTTAATATTTATCTTGGATATGTTTTTCTTATTTATAATTCTTTTTAAATTCAAATTATAATCAATTCAAATTTTTACTTCATATTATTGATTTTCATATTAGTTCTTTACTTTTATAATCATAGCAATCATTTATTTGTATTATTTTTTCTTAGAAATTCTATAAAATTCATTTATAGTAATTTATCTGTTATAAATTCTAGTAGCTATTTAATTATAGTCATCACGTATAATAGGCAGATGGGAATATTTATAATGTTTGTTATAAATAGTCTTATTGTTAGTTGAAAGTAATAATTGTAAGTAGTAAATTTCTATTGAGAACAATTTATTATTATTGATAATAGTTAGATAAAAAAATTATAGGTTGGTGTTCCATGATTAATAAGAGAATTTTAGGGATTTTAGGGATTATATTGGGGGTTATATTATTATCAATTCCTTTCTTTGATATATTTATTTTAGACAATGTGATAGCTATTGCAATTATCATTTTAGGAATTTATTTGATTTTTAAAGGGATACAACATTGGGAAGAGAATAAGGCAACTACTGTATTTTTTCTATTAATAGCTCTTTTTGCAATAGTTTTTGGCATTATGTTAATTGAAAATATAGTACTATTTAGTATTTTAGTAATCTGGGCATTGTATATTGCTGGTTTCTTATTGATATTGGGAGGAATAGCTGGTTTAACCACACGAAGTAAGAATAGTTTCTCTAAAGAATCTTCAGCATTAGCACTGATTTTTGGAATTGTTCTTTTAATGTCTGCACAAATATCTTTGAAAATTCCAGGTTTTGGGGATTATTTGGTGGCTCTTATAATAGGTATTTGGTTAGTTGTAGAGGGATTTATTTTCGTTTTAGGTACAAATAAAGAAGTTTTTAATCAATAAGATAGGATTTAATATAACTTAATTTTTTCATTTTTTATTTATAATATTCTTAATAAGATAAAACTTAATTAATTATTAAAATATTGATAAAGTTATTAATGGAGTGTTTTAAATCACATTTATAAGAAAACATTTATTAATACCTTCATATATAAGAATATTATATATTATTTATTAATATTAGATGAATGAATATAAATTATTTGTTTGTATGGGATGAATGAATATAACGGTATTTGAAGTAGATTAATTATATTTTTTTGTAGGTGTTTATATGGAAAACAAATCGATTATAGGAGTTTTAGCAGTAATTTTTGGTATTTTAATAATAGTATTCCCTTTTACAAGTCAAATTGTATTTGCAGTTATTGCAGGTATTGGTATAGTAGTATTTGGTGTTTATTTATTGGTCATGGGAGCTAGTTTTTGGAGTTTAAGTAAAGCTGCATCTGTAGCATATGTCATACTAGGTATTCTTGCATTGATTCTTGGTTTAATGTTGTTAGGTAATGCATTCCTATTTGATCTTTTAGTGAGTTTCTATCTTTATGTTACTGGATTCTTGTTACTATTTACTGGGTTTATAGGTTTATTCTCAAGAGCTCATGTAGTCACAAAAGGTTCTGCTGCTTTAATGGGGATTTTAGGTATTTTAACAATAGTTTTAGGGTATTTTGCATTACTAAGTCCAGTATATGTAGCTATTATTATAGGAGTCAGTTTGATCGTTGATGGAATAGCTGTTGCTATGGGAGATTTTAAAGTAATTGAATAATTTTTTTAATTTACATTTTTTATTCATTCTCTCATAGTAATTCTTTTTTATTATTTTTATTATTATTATTATCATCCAATGTTAGTTGTTAGAGATTTAAAAAAAGTTTTAATTTTATTTTAGTAGTTTTGAACAAAGACTCTTATATTTTTAGCTAGTTTTGGCCCAATTCCTTCTATTTTTTGTAGTTGGGTTTCATTTATAGGTCTTAGATCCTCTCCAAATGTTTTTATTAAAGCTCTTGCTCGTTTTCTCCCTAACCTTTTTACTCCTATGACTAATAGAATTAAATCATCTCTTACTCCATAGTACAATCTAGCTGAGAGGTAATCTAAATCTCTTGAGTAATTATATCTTCCTAAAACTTCAAGAATATTTTTAAAGAACTTTACAAGCAGAGATGCTTCATATGCAGAACGCCTTGTTGAGGCAGAATAAACATTATAAGCATTTTCAATTTCATATTCACTTCTTTCATCAATCCATTCAAGGAGTGCTACAGTTGTAGCTTCTGAATTTCCAATATTCATTACAAATAATCCTTTTTCTGAGAGTTTTTCTCTAACCGGATCCTTACTTTTTCTTCCTTTAAATGATATAAGGGGTAAATCAGGAGTTAATGATAATTGATATATAAGTTCATTTATATCAAGTTCCTCTAATTGAGTTGCATATTCTTTTAATTTTACAGAGGTTTCCACAGTGTAGTTAGACTTAGCTATTAAGTTTCCAAAGGCTGTAGCTTTTAAACCATCAGGAGTAGCTTGAAGGATTCCATTTTTCAGTAAAAATTCTAAAGCAGTTTCTATTTCATACTTTAAACTATCTTCTGCAAAAAGACTCATAGAGGGGTTATTTGTCATTTGATAACCATAAAAAGTCATTTTGAAGAAATTTTGGATCTCTTCTGGATTTTTTGATAAGCTTGAAGCTACTTGTGATATAATTTGTTTATACACAGCGTCTTTATTTTCTATGAGCTTAGAATTAGTAGTTTCAATTTCTCCATGGATATATTTCTCTTGAAGATCACATGCTTCATCTAAAGACTTGGCTACAAGATATGAAAAACCCACATCATCATATTGTGGTCTTCCAGCTCTTCCAGACATCTGCTCATAATCAAAAACAGGAATAGCTTGAGGGCCTTGAGAAGTCCAACGAGTATAATCACGTATAACTACAGATCTTGAAGGCAAATTAACTCCATACATTAAACTTGGAGTGGCAGCAATCATTAAAAGATTTCCTTTCCTAAATTCTTCTTCGATTATCTCTTTTTGCTCATTGAACAAACCTGCATGATGAAAAGCAGCTCCATTTTCACAACTTTCTGCTAATTTCAAACAAGTAGAAGTTGGTCTTGAGCCTTTTCTTTTTGGAACTTCAAGAATAGCTTCAGATACCTTTTTAAACATATTCTTTTGTTCAGAAGTAATTTTTTTCTTTATTTTTCCAGAAACGTAGTTACTTAAACTTTCTGTGAATCTTCTAGTTGAAACGAAACTAAGTGCTTGTGAACTGTCTTCAATAGCTTTTTCAACAATTTTCACAACAACTTCATTTTTATTACTTGTATTGAACATTTCTGTATTCAAAACCTCTTTATTTAATGGCACTGGACGATAATCATGTTCTACTACCTTTGCTTCTAACCATCCTTCAATCTCTTCCATATTTTGTAAAGTTGCTGAGAGAGCTACGATTCTTAAATTTGGGTTAATTATCTTAGCTCTCGTTATAGCACATTCTAATGTCGGCCCTCTTGAATATTCTCCAATCATATGAAATTCATCTATGATTAGAGTATCAACTTCACGTAAGGTATCCCATGAAAATCTAGTTAAAGCATCGAAAGATTCAAAAACCATAACAGATAAGTCTGCAGATGATGGATGTTTCCCTACCTCAATTCCATGCTTTTCAAATTCTTTAAACTCTTTTACCTTTTCATTTTGTATTGAAATTAAAGGAGCTGCATAAACGGCTTTTCCACCATTTAAAATAGTTTTTAAAGCAGCCATAATTCCGAGAATAGTTTTCCCACTAGCTGTGGGAATAGCTATTATATAGTTAGATTTAGTTTCTATATATCCAGAATCAATCACATGCCTTTGAGCAGGATTAAATTCTTTGATATATGGATAACAATCCATTATTATATTTTTTATTTCAGTAGGTAGGGTTTCCATATTAATCAATCATTTTTAAGCATATGTTAATTTTAACTGTAAGCATAATTTTAATTTTAAAATGTTAAATTTAGATACAAGTATGATTTAAATTGAATGAATATTTAATAATAAAATCATAAGATTAAAATGTTAAATTTAGATATAAGTATGATTTAAATTGAATGAATATTTAATAATAAAATCATAAGATTAAAATGTTAAATTTAGATATAAGTATGATTTAAATTGAATGAATATTTAATAATAAAATCATAAGATGATTCAATTAAATTTTCTCTTTTTTTATCACACATATATCTGTGATGGTAGTATTGGGATATTGTCCATTTGAATCTTTTTCAACTGCTTTCACCATATCCCAAATTGTCAAAAGTCCCACACTGACTCCAGTAATAGCTTCCATTTCAACGCCTGTTTGACCAAGTGAATTTACACTAACTGTAACTTCAATCTCCCTAGACTTTATTTTAAAATCTACTTCTATCCCTGTAATATTTAAAGGATGACAAAGAGGTATCATATTTGATGTAGTTTTAACTGCATTAATAGCAGCTATTTGTGCAGTTGTTAAAACATTTCCTTTTTTTATTTCCTCATTTTCAATCATGGATACTGTTTCTTTTTGGAGTATAATTTTTCCATTAGCCACAGCTCTTCGTTTTTGAGGTTGTTTTTCACCAACTTCTACCATATGAACCCCTTTTTCAGTTAAGTGTGTAAATTCTTTTTTTGTCATTTAATCATTCCTAATCTATCTTAACTAATATTACTTATTCTTAACTAATATTACTTATAATTATTATATTTTTTATTACTATTTATATTTTATTTATTACTACCATTAATAATATTTATTTCTTACAGGGTTTTAATATTTTTCAATGATCTGAATTTAGACTTGTTCAATTATAATAAGGTATTTCAGCTTCTGCAAAATCCATAGCTCTTTTTCTTGCATTTAATTTGAATTTTGATCTAAGTTCATCATCAGATAAAATTAAATCAATTGCATTAGCTAAATCCTTGGGATTTTTAGGATCTATTAGGAGTCCCACATCTTTTGTTATTATTTCTTTTATTCCACCAACATTACTTCCAATAACAGGCTTTCCACAAGCTAGAGCCTCTATTAAAACTAATCCAAAGCTTTCAGAATATGAGGGCAGTATCAATAAATCAGCACTAGGTATAATATTCTCAATATCATTTCGTGGGCCTGTAAAAATAACATTAGCTATTTTTTCATCACATACTCTTTTTTTCAACTTATTTAAAAGAGGACCTCCTCCTACTACAACTAAAGTACAATTTTCCTTCATCAATTGCTTTGCTTTTAGGAGTGTAACCACATTTTTCCTTTTAATAATGTTTCCAACAAAAAGGATCATAGGTTGATTGGCTGGAATTTTGAGCTCTTTTTTAAATTTAGCTTTTTCATTTGGATGAAATTTATCAACATCAACACTATTCCAATATATTTTTGTTTTATTCTCTATATTTGGAATATTGACCTTTAGGATTTCTTCCTTTAGAGCTTCACTTACAGCTAAAATTACATCGGCATGCTTCAACACAAATTTTAATATAGGTTGCATGAACTTGTGTTGAGGATATAAACAAAACATATCTGAGCCATGGGAAGTCACATAAACCTGTTTTTTGGTAAAAATCCCTGCTAAAACAGCTACAAGCCCTGCAGGATAAAGATAATGTCCATGTATGATATCAATATCATATTTTCTTATGGTATTAATCAGTTGTATTGTACCAAATAAAACAAAAAATAAACTTCTAAGACCACCTATATTTGGTCCTTTTGTGCCTATGACATTAATTCCGTCGATATTTTCTATGTTTTTATGAGGATAAGTGATAACAAAAACTTCATCACCATTTTTCACAAGCTTTTTGGCTAGACTGTGAATATGAACTCCAACCCCCCCAATATGCGGAGGAAACTGACCTACCATAGCTATTTTCATTTTATTCCTCATTAAACAAATATATTATTATTTAATTACTCTTTACTCTTGTTGATAATTATTTTTAATAGTTATTCGCTCAATAATCATTATTTTATT
Organism: Methanobrevibacter cuticularis; assembly: GCF_001639285.1. Classification (GTDB taxonomy): domain Archaea; phylum Methanobacteriota; class Methanobacteria; order Methanobacteriales; family Methanobacteriaceae; genus Methanobaculum; species Methanobaculum cuticulare. Next base: position 20,502 of record NZ_LWMW01000044.1, read on the forward strand.
TCTTATTTTAATAATTACTGTTTTATTAGTTATTTTATTATTATTTTATTTCTTATTTTAATAATCACTGTTTTATTAGTTATTTTCTTATTATTTTATTTCTTATTTTAGTAATTATATGTTTATTTTTATTTAAAAATACTTAGAAAGAGCATTTGTTATATAATAATTTAATAATTAATAATTAATAATTAATAATTATTAAGAATTAAAATCATTATAACTATCATAATAATAATAATAATAATAATTTGATTGAATTTTTTAATTTATTTTTGACCATAGTTTGTATTCTATTTGGAATTTAATCTAGTTCCTTTCATATCTACAAGTATTACATCTGTATCAATATTAAACTGGCTTAAACATCTTTCTTTAATAGTTAAGCTTATACTATTTGAAACTTCTTTGTCTAAATCTTCTTCTTTTAAAATAGCTATCATTTCTTCAGTTGTTTTAGAATTAAAAATCTTTTCAATTGTTTGTGAGTTAGCTCCCAATAGTCCAGCATGGGCAGCTATTATTTCTCTTCTACCATCAGCTATTGCATGTTTGGTGTTAAATATTCCTCCGGCTATTTTAACTAATTTTCCAATATGTCCAAAAAGTGTTAATTTATTTATGCCTCTTTTTTTAGCTTCTTCTAACATGAAACCTATGAAATTACCCATTTGTATAACTTGATCTTTATCAATACTTAATTCCTTTAATGCAAGTTTTTCTCCAATATTGCCTGGAACAAAAACAAAACTGTCCTTTTTATAACCTTCAGCAATAGCTATATCTAATTGACATAGTAAAGATTTTTTATAAGCTTTATTAGACATGGATCTAGCTATGCCTGTTGTTCCAAGTATGGAAATTCCTCCAATAATTCCAAGACGAGGATTCATAGTTTTTTTAGCTATTTTTTCTCCATTTGGTATAGTTATCTCTACTTTAGCTATTTTATCTTCAGGGAGATATTTTTCAATGTTATTAGTTATCATAGATAATGGAACTGGATTTATTGCAGGATGATTCACAGGAATTTGAAGTCCTGGTTTTGTTATTGTTCCAACACCTTTTCCTCCAGTAATTATCACATTTTTTTCTACATTATCATCCTTATTTTTATTTAATAATTCAACAATAGCTACGATATCTAAATTAACAGTCACATCAGGATCATTATATGGATATTTCACTGAGGAGGCTATAGCCTTATTTTTAGCTATTTTCTCACACTTTGCAATTTCTACATTGATTTCTTCAAAAGGAGTGATGATATTAACTAATTCTATTGTTTCATCAGTTAAAATTGTTTTTAAAGCTGCAATAGATGATGCTGTGGCTAAACTCCCAGTTGTCAATCCATAAATTGGTTTTAATTCCTTTGAATCAGTAATCTTTCCATCATTGATCATAAAAAGCAGCTTCTTTATTTCAATATTGATTAACTAAAATTCATTTATACTATTATCTTATATTACTATTTTATAGCAACTATTCATAATATTTTTCATAATATTCTTTTATCTTTCATATATTAATAATTTTTAATATTAATAATATAGTTTAATAATACAATAGCTATTGGTTATAAAGGAACTAAGTCAGTATAGAATATTATTTTTTAAAATAAGATGTAATTGATATGAAAATATTGGAAAAATAATAAAAAATATATTAAATTAGAAAATAAATGATATATATGGTATTAATTAAAAAATAAAAAATTTAAATAATTATTTTTTTAATTTAGCCATTAATTCTTCTTTATCAGGGGCTCCAAGAAACTCAACAACACCATTAATAGCTATGGCTGGAACAGCCATTATACCATAATCTACTGCTCTTTGTCTATCAGTCATTATATTAATGACCTCAACTTCCATACTGTCTCCAATTTCTTCCTTTGCTTCTTCTACAAGTTTTTCTGCCATTGGACAGTATGGACAACTTGGAGATGTGAATACTTCTACTTTTAAGCTCATTGTGTAATCCTCCATGTGACAATTATTATAATATCATATTTTGTCTATAGTTATAGTTATTATATTATTCATTCTTATAAATGTTATTATATTATATATTAACAATCAATTAATATTTCACTTTATAACATTTATATATTTTTAATAATATTTAAAATTTGATATATTTTATTATGAAAATCATTGAAAAATAGGCTAAGAATTGTCTAAATGAAATTTTCTATAATAAATAATTAAAAAATATTAAATATTGAGTTATTTTAAATGATGTATTGGGTGAATCTTGGATTTTAGGTTTTTTTTTAAATGATGTATTGAATAATTTTTAATGGTATTCTCTTCAATAAGGGACATAAGAAAATTAAATACCAAGTTCCCCTAAAGGTCCATAATCAGGAGACATGGTAATAACCTGATAACCTGGCCCAATACCTGATTTATTAGCTGCTAATTCGATAGCATATTCTTTTCCACCTAATTTATCGATTAATTTGAAATCAAGAGCTTGTTGTCCAGTATATATTTTTCCTTCTGCTATACTTTCAACATAATCAATAGTTAAGTTTCTATTTTTGGCTACAAGTCCTATAAAATGAGCATATTCTTCATCAATCATTGTTTGGAGCATTTGTCTTTCCTCTGAAGTTAAATTTTTATAATCTGCGCCTATAGCTTTATATTTTCCACCAGTTAATGAATATATGTCTATTCCTTGTTTTTTATAATATTCTGAAAGGTCAGCTAATGTTAATATCACTCCAATACTTCCAGTCCAGGAAGAAGGACTAGCTACTATTTCATCTGCACCTGCAGCTATTAAATAAGCTCCAGAAGTTCCAGTATCACTTATCCAAGCAATCACTGGTTTTTGAGAGCTATTAATTTTACTTAATACTTCTTCACTAGCTACTGGGCTACCTCCGGGACTGTTTATATCTAAAACAATAGCTCCAATTGATGGATCTGTATTAGCCCTATCAATTAATGCATTAATTATATCAGGGTTTGCTACAGTCATATTTTCACTACTTGCACCATACCCAATTTCTCCGGCTACAGGTATAACAGCTACTGCACTAGGTCCAGCGATCATTGAAACTATGGGAATAAAAATTAATATAGCTATAAAAATAGCTATTATTCCGATTCCTCCCAAAATTCCTAATCCAAAATATTTTGTTTTTTTATCCATCATTTCACCATATATTAAAAATAAAAATAAAATATTACAATTTATTCTCATTACAATTTGATATTATAGTTAATATAATTGTTAATATTATAATAATTTTTGTATTGACTAACTTTGATTTTTTGATTGTTTTTGAGGATGGGACACGATTATTTTCAAGAAAAATTTGATTTCTTTAATTTTGATTTAATAGCTTAATCTTTCTTTAAATTTATTGATTTAATAGTTATTATTTTATTAATTGAAACTAAAATTAATAGATATGATAAATTTAAAATATTTTCATAGAATTTTAAAATAGCTAAAATTTAAAAATATATGTTGTGACCCAGCTCATTAATAAAAAAATTGGATTGATGAAAAAAGTTATTATTGTAGAGTGATAAAAAGTATATCTCATTACAATAAATGTTTTCTTTTTCCATCATAATCCTTTAAATGTTTAAATTTTATTGTTTTTCTGTTTATTTTTTATCCTTTCTTCTGTAGATACCAAATGCGGATATCAGTAGTAGTATTAAGACACTTATTATTGGTATTCCTGTTTTTTTCATAACAACTAAACCATTGGTCTTTGTTGTTGAATTATCACTAGGATTTTCTGTAGTGTTTTTAACATAGTTATCTGAAGCACTGTCACCATCATATTTATTATTAGAGATAGCTACTACAGTTATTAGATGTTTACCGTCTGATATTTTGTTGGTTGGTATGTATAGGGTTGTGATACCTTTGTTGTTTGTTTTGTCAGAGCCCATCAATTTACCATCTAAATAGAAACTAATTGGGTAGTCTTTGACAGGTTTTCCAAGGTCATCGATAGCTTTGGCTGTGATGGTGATAGAACCATCTTTGTGTTCTATAACTTCGAAGGTCACGATAATATAATGTTTTTTATTAACTCCACTATCATTTGCAACAGCAGAGTTATAGTTATCATTGCCTTGGAAACTAACAGTTCCTAAAGTGGTTTTCTTTGTTACCAAAGTAGGAATAACAATATTACCATTTTTATCACTGGTAAGAGTCATTGACTTACCATCAATAACAACAATAACGGTAGTATGAGCTAAAACATTACCAAACTGATCAGTTAGTTTAACAACAACATTTACAGTATCACCGATATATGCATCAGGAACATTGATATCAATAACAACATTCCCCTTAACAACAGTAATATTTTCTGCAATGTTGGTATCATTGGTTTCATTATTAATGTTTTCTTCGTTAGAAGTAACATTAACACCATTACTAATAGTACCTGTGCCGTTAATACGAACAGTGATTATTAAAGAAATGCTATTGCCATTGTTGAGGTTACCTATATTCCACACACCAGTACTTGGATCATAAGAACCAACACCAGCGGTATGATTAATGTAGATAAGAGCACTTGGCAATACTTCATTAACAATAACATTAGTTGCATTATCTGGGCCATTGTTGGTTACAGTGATATTATAATTAATAGTTTGGCCATTAGTAACAGTACCAGTAACATTAACCACTTTAGTCACAGTTAAATTAACAGCTCCTACAACAGTGATGTTTTTTGTAATGTTTGTATTGTTGGTTTCGTTATTAATGTTTTCTTCGTTGGAAGTGACATTAATACTATTACCAATGTTGCCTGTTCCATTAACATGAACAGTGATTATTAAAGAAATGCTATTGCCATTGTTGAGGTTACCTATATTCCACACACCAGTATTTGGATCGTAAGTTCCAGCACCAGCGGTATGATTAAGATAGACAAGAGCACTTGGTAATAATTCATTAACTTTAACATTGGTCGCATTATTTGGACCATTGTTGGTTACAGTGATATTATAACTAATAGTTTGACCATTAACAACATTACCAGTAACATTAACAGTTTTAGTCACAGTAAGATTAACTCCTGGAACAACAGTGATATTTTCAGTAATATTAGTGCCATTGGTTTCATTATTAATGTTTTCCTCAGTAGAAGTAACATTAACACTATTACCAATATTACCTGTGCCGTTAACACGAACAACAATAATTAAAGAAATACTATCACCATTAGCTAAATTACCTATATTCCACACACCAGTACTTGGATCATAATTAGCACCAATAGTATGATTAAGATAGACAAGAGCACTTGGTAATAATTCATTAACTTTAACATTGGTTGCATTATTTGGACCATTGTTGGTTACAGTGATATTATAACTAATAGTTTGACCATTAACAATGTTACCAGTAACATTAACAGTTTTAGTCACAGTAAGATTAACTCCTGGAACAACAGTGATATTTTCAGTAATATTAGTGCCATTGGTTTCATTATTAATGTTTTCCTCAGTAGAAGTAACATTAACACTATTACCAATATTACCTGTGCCGTTAACACGAACAACAATAATTAAAGAAATACTATCACCATTAGCTAAATTACCTATATTCCACACACCAGTACTTGGATTATAATTAAGACTAGCAGTATGATTAAGATAGACAAGAGCACTTGGTAATAATTCATTAACTTTAACATTAGTTGCATTATTTGGACCATTGTTGGTTACAGTGATATTATAACTAATAGTTTGACCATTAACAACATTACCAGTAACATTAACAGTTTTAGTCACAGTAAGATTAACCCCTGGGTCGATTGTGATTGTAGCGTTTGCTGTATCGTCACCAAGATTATCATCATCAGTTGTAACTGTTATATTGTTGGTTAAGTTTACTCTGTTACCATTAGTTGTTGCATTAACACGAACAGTCAAAATCATAGTTGCTGTTTCACCCAGGTCTAAGTTGCCTATAGCCCATATTCCAGTAGCATTATCATACAATCCAACATTATTAGTATCTGCACTTACAAGAATGAAATTGCCTGATAAGTCTTCATAAACAATTACATTGGTTGCATTTGCTGGGCCATTGTTAGTAACAGTTATAGTATAAGTTACTTCTTGTCCATTTATAACAACTCCTGTAACATTTGCGGTCTTAGTCACAGTTAAATTCACAGTACCATTAATATCAGGACCAAGATAGAGAATTATGTCCTTATTATCACCAATAGCTTCAATAGAGAAACCATTAGTATAATTTAACTGTACACTATCAGAGTAGCTATTTCTTGCATCACCTGTAGTACTGTTTATTGTAGTATTTGTGTTGTCTTTCCATGTGATATTAACTATAAAGTATGGTAGATCACCATAACTGGAAGAGCTAGTTGTTTTACTAACATTGTTATACAAAACGAACTGATATGACAAGTTAACATTACCGATTGTACGATTATATGTATCATTGACAATAGTTTTGAAAATATCAGCCGATAGTTCCATAACAAACCAACTACCAAGATCGTTAACACTCTCAACAGCAGGAGTATTATTACCCCACCAATTCAAGCTAGCATCAGTAGTAGTTTCAAGGTTAACCATATCAAAACCAGTTTTATTAGTATTGTTAAGTATACGATTATAATTGATACGATTACCAGCCACATTAAGAACAACTATTCCTTCTAGGTTATTGAGTATAGTAGAACCAGTTAAATTATTATTAGTACCATTAAAAATCACACCAAAATCACTATTGCTGATAGTGGAGTTATAAACCTCATTATTAATTGAACTAGCATTAAAGAATATAGCAACACCACCATCACTATCAGATGGTCTAGTATACCCTGTGAAATTACCAGTTAAACGATTACCATTAGCACCATTAGTGAATATGAACCCACCATTATCATTATAACCAAAACTATCTCTCACTGCATAATTAGTATTATTACCACTTATAGCAACAGCATACAAATTATCAGTAATAGTATTAGTATTATTTAAACCACTAATATTATAATTCAAATTATTTAAAATAAATTGAATACCAACAGCATTATTAACAATACGATTACCAGATAATGTGAAATTAGTAGTAGCTAAACCAACAGCATGACTATTACCAGTAAAATTAGAATCCACAATCACACTATTAATACCAGAAGTAAACACACCACCACCATAATTAGCGGTGTTGTTAGTGAAATTAGAATTATTAATAGTCATATTAGCACCAGTATTATACACAGCACCACCACGAAAAGCGGTGTTGTTAGTGAAATTAGAACTAGTAATACTCATATTAGCACCAGTATTATACACAGCACCACCATTACCATTAGTAGCAGTAGCATTGTTGTTAGTGAAATTAGAATTAGTAATATTCATATTAGCACCAGTATTATACACAGCACCACCAGTACTAGTAGCGGTGTTGTTAGTGAAATTAGAATTAGTAATATTCATATTAGCACCAGTATTATACACAGCACCACCCTCCCTAGCAGCTTTGTTGTTAGTGAAGTTAGAACTAGTAATATTCATAGTACCATAATTATACACAGCACCACCACGAGTCCCAACGGTGTTGTTAGTGAAGTTAGAACTAGTAATATTCATAGTACCATCATTAAACACAGCACCACCACCAAGACTCGAAGTCAGAGAAATAATAAGGCTGTTGTTAGTGAAACTAGAATCACTAATATTCATAGTACCACCACCATTAGCTACAGCACCACCATAACCACCATTACTAGTAGCAGCTTTGTTGTTAGTGAAGTTAGAACTAGTAATATTCATAGTACCATAATTATACACAGCACCACCACGAGCCCCAGCGGTGTTGTTAGTGAAACTAGAACTAGTAATACTCATAGTACCACCATTATACACAGCACCACCAATATTAGCAGTGTTGTTAGTGAAACTAGAACTAGTAATACTCACAGTACCACCATTAAACACAGCACCACCAGTACTAGTAGCGGTGTTGTTAGTGAAGTTAGAATTATTAATAGTCATATTAGCACCAGTATTATACACAGCACCACCACTACTACCAGTACCGGTGTTGTTAGTGAAATTAGAACTAGTAATACTCACAGTACCACCCTCACTACTTACAGCACCACCATTAGTAGCATTGTTGTTAGTGAAACTAGAACTAGTAATATTCATAGTACCATAATTATACACAGCACCACCAATATTAGCAGTGTTGTTAGTGAAACTAGAACTAGTAATACTCACAGTACCACTCTCACTACTTACAGCACCACCATTAGTAGCATTGTTGTTAGTGAAATTAGAACTAGTAATACTCACAGTACCACTCTCACTACTTACAGCACCACCATTAGTAGCATTGTTGTTAGTGAAACTAGAACTAGTAATACTCATAGTACCAATATTTTGCACAGCACCACCCCTAGTAGCATTGTTGTTAGTGAAACTAGAATTAGTAATACTCACAGTACCACCACCATTACTTACAGCACCACCAATATTAGCAGTGTTGTTAGTGAAACTAGAATTAATAATAGCTATATTACCACCCTGATTAACTACAGCACCACCAGTATTAGCGGTATTGTTAGTGAAACTAGAACTAGTAATACTCACAGTAACACCACCATTACCATTATACACAACACTACCATACTCAAGAGCTTTGTTGTTAATGAAATTAGAACTAGTAATACTCATAGTACGACCATTATTATGCACAGCACCACCCACCCCAGCAGTGTTATTAATGAAATTAGAATTATTAATAGTCATATTAGCACCAGTATTAGTTACAGCACCACCAGTACTAGTAACGGTGTTGTTAGTGAAATTAGAACTAGTAATACTCATATTAGCACCAGTATTATACACAGCACCACCAATACTATTAAAGGTGTTGTTAGTGAAATTAGAATTATTAATAGTCATATTAGCACCAGTATTATACACAGCACCACCACGAAAAGCGGTGTTGTTAGTGAAATTAGAACTAGTAATACTCATATTAGCACCAGTATTATACACAGCACCACCACCACCACTACCAGTACCGGTGTTGTTGTTGAATGTGCAGTTGATAAAAGTTAATAATGTACCTGTATTTTGGTTGTAGATTGCTCCACCAGAAACACTGTTTCCATTGGTGAATGTTAGGTTTATGAATGTAACATTCAAGTTATTGCCTATTGTGAATATTCTGTTTTGTTTTCGTGCATCGATGATTACTTGGTTTGTTGATGCGTTACCTTGTATTGTTATGTTTTTGTCGATTGTGATTCCATAGTCACCTGATTTGTTGTATATTCCTTCTTGTAAAGTTAATGTGTCCCCATCGCCTGTACTATTTATTCCTGAGCTTATCGTAGATGAATTATTAATATTTTGATCTGTTGCACTAATAGTTGATAAACTATATACAACTAAAAACATGACGATTATCGTAAACAAAACTATTTTTTTATATTTCATAAGTTTTTCAACTCCGGTTTATTCTACTATTAATTAACTGCATGATTTAATATACAATTATATATTATATATAAACTTTATTGAAAAAGAATTGATATATATATATATATATATATATATATATATATCATAAATAAGTAAATAAAAAATATAGCTAGAGAATAAAATAAGAAGAATAATAATTCAAAAAATGTATAATTAATTTAACAAAGATTTCATGTTTTTTATCACATTTATTTGGCTGGGAAATAATTTTTTTAAAATTTTTTGTGTTTGTTATGAATTTTTTCTTATTTTTTATGTAGTTCCATTTTTTTATTTTCTTTGTTTTGTTTTTTTGGTTTAATGTTAAAATTTGGTTATTTGATGTGTTTTGGTTTTGGGGGTTGTTGATGAATGTGTGTATTCTTTTTATGTTGTGTGTTGCTGCTATTAAATTGATTTCGTTTTGAATTTTCTTTATTCCTCTTGTGCTTGCTTGTGTGAAGTTTAGATTATGTTTCATATGGGCGAAAGGCCTTTCAACTATTATCCTTTTTTTGTAGATTTCTTGGTTTTCTTTTTTATCCATTTTTTTGACTCATTAAATCTTGATAGTTGGTTGAATAATGTGATATTATCCTATAATTGGAATGGGGAGTGCATTCTTCTTTGTATTGGCAATTTTTACAGTCTTTTGTGTAAAATACTTTTCTTTTTTTACCATCAATATCGTAAGTCTTTTTATATGGTAGTATTCTGTTATTAGGGCAGGTGTAAGTGTTTTTTTCTATGTTGTATTGGAATTGTGCTTTGGAAAATTTTTTTATTTTATTTTTCTTGGCTGATGTTTGTGCTCTGTTTGGCATGAATCCGTTCAAATCATTGTCATGTAAATATTTAGCTGATTTTGAAGTGTTATAACCATTATCAGCTAGAATATTGGTTTCTTTCAAGTCATTTTCTAAGATTTCTTTTAATCCTTCTATTTGTATTGGTAGCTGATGATGATCTGTTGGATCTTGAACTACTTCACTTTTAAGTATTATTCCCTCTTCAACATCTACTATGTTCTGTATATTAAGAGATTGTTCTATTTTACCTTTTTTATTTTTCATCCATCTTGCTTCAGGGTCAGTTAAACTAATACTAAATTCTTTATCCTTATTTTCATGTGTTTCCTTTATTTTTTCAAGTTCTTCGTACACATGATCAAGTTTTTCCACTTCTTTTTTAGTAAAAACAATACTCTCCTCATCAACACATTCTTCTTCAGTTGTTACTTTTTTAATTAGTTTTTTAATCTTTTTTTTAAGTGTTAAGTCTTGAGGAACTTCATCTCCTCTTTTATCTCCATATTTTTCATCTTCTATTATATCTGTTTCTTTCCCTTCTTTGATGATTTTACGGGCTAATTCTAAATTATTTTCTTTAATAATGCTTGATGAGGAGGAATTAGCTTTTATTGTGGTGCTATCAATAGCTAAATCATTTAATTTAACCATTCCAGCTTCTCTTGCAACACCAATAGTTAAAACTAAAACTTCTTCAATTAATGACCCATATTCATTCTTAAAATTAATAATAGTACGATAACTAGGCTTATCATTACCTGTTAAATACATATAAACCAAATTTTCCTCAAGCTAAAACTTAGCAATTTTACGAGAAGAACGAATACCATCAATTAGAAGCCATAATAACTAATCTAGTTAACATACGCTTAGAATAAGCACGCATACCTGCAGTTCCAACAAACTTAGAATGAATATCATCAAAATCAACTTGATCCACCAAGTTTTTCACAAAAAAACAAGGATGACCCTCAGGAACCAAATCCAACAAATTAGTAGGAATCAAAAAAGTCTGACCAATTTTATCCTCATGTAAAACCATCAAAACACCACAAAAAAATTCAAACAAACCATATAACTAATATACACAAACTCATATACAAAACTAACGATTTTAACAAAGAAAAACACAAAAAATCAGAAATAATTATTTCCCAGCTAAATAATAAAAGAATAGATTGAAAATTCGGTGATGGATTAGATGTCTTGTTTTTGTGAAAAAGATAATTTTTTGTGTTTAATTTTTGTGTGAATGGTTTTAAGTTCTTTATATGTTAAGGGGGGGGGGGGGTAGTCTATGGAATTAGTTCTGACTTGTAATTTCTTCTTGTTTTTGTATTGAAGTGCGTAGAAGTGATATCTTTATATATGGGTAATTACTATAAGTATGTTTGTCCAGTAATTAAAAGTTAATAGTTTAATAGGATACTAACTGTTCTTCCAATAACTAACAAATTTTTTCCATTTATTATTTATGAGATATTAGTTAGTAGGTGATGACTGTTAAATGTTTTTTAGTTTTTAACTAATAGCTGGCGTTATATTGAATATTAGATATTTAAGTAAAAACACGGTTCGTATATATTAATTAAATAAAAAAATATTGAGGTGAATTTAAATTATGTATAAAAATGAATTTAAGAAATTATCGATTTTTTTGATAATTTCCGCAATAATAGCTATTGGCGCTTTTTCTTTAATCGGCACAACAAACGCAGTAGATGTTACTATTAATAACACTACTACTATACGAGATGCAGCAATCAACAACAATAGCTTTACAAATGGAAGTACACTGTACTTAGAAGATGGTGTATACTCAGGAGCAGGTAATAAAGCTCTCACAGTCAACAAAAACATGACAATAGCTGGTAAAACCAAAGGTGGAGCAATAATAGACATGGAAAACAGTGGACGAGCATTCACAATAAATGCAGGAATAAACCTAACACTGATAAACATAACCTTCATCAACGGAAACACCACCGGTAATGGTGGTGTAATCACATCAACTCAAGCTAATGCCACATTAACCATAACCGACTGCACATTCGAAAACAACACCGCAAATAATGGTGGAGCAATTTATATGGGTGGAGATGGTTCCAGTAATACTATCGAAAACTCAGTATTCAAAAACAACAAAGCAGGTACTAGTTATGGTGCTGCATATCTAGCTGGAGTTAATAGTACTAATTTGGTTGATAATTGTACTTTTGAAAACAACACTGCAAATAGTTATGGTGCTTTACGTATGGGTGGAGATGGTTCTAGTAATACTTTAAAAAATTCAGTATTCAAAAACCACAAAGCAAGTACTGGTAGTTATGGTGCTACATCCCTAAGTGGAATTAATAGTACTAATTTGGTTGATAATTGTACTTTTGAAAACAATACTTCAACTGCTAGTTATGGTGCTTTAATTATGAGTGGAGATGGTTCTAGTAATACTTTAAAAAATTCAGTATTCACAAACAACAAAGCAGGTAGTAATCGTGGTGCTGCATATCTAACTGGAGTTAATAGTACTAATTTGGTTGATAATTGTACTTTTGAAAACAACACTGCAGGTTCTCAGCATGCTAATTTAGATATGGATGGAGAGGGTTCTAGTAATACTTTAAAAAATTCAGTATTCAAAAATAACAAAGCAGGTAATATTTGTGGTGCTGCATATCTAACTGGAGTTAATAGTACTAATTTGGTTGATAATTGTACTTTTGAAAACAACACTGCAGGTTCTCAATATGGTGCTTTACATATGGGTGGAGATGGTTCCAGTAATACTATCAAAAATTCAGTATTCAAAAACAACAAAGCAGATACTTATGGTGCTATTTATATTAGTGGTGATGGTAGTAATTCTGTTTTGGATAATGTTACTGTAGTTAATAATTCTGCTGGTATTGATTCTGGTGGAATAGGTTTTACTAAGGATAATAATGTGCTTACTATTAAAAATAGTACTATAAGTGATAATACTGCTGTTAGAGATGGTGGAGCATTATATGCTAGTGGTACTAATCAGACCATCAATATTGAAGGTAGTGCTTTAGTGAATAATAGTGCTAAGACTGGTGGAGCATTAGATATTAATGGTGAAGGATCTGAAGTTAATATTGATAGTTCATTGTTTGAGAATAATTCTGCTGGTTCTACTGGTGGAGCAATAGATATCAATGGAGAATCCCACGAGATTAATATTAACAACTCTACATTCAACAATAACTCTGCCAGGAATGGTGGAGCAATCAGCAGCAACGGTGATGATAATAATTTAACAGTTAATAATACTGATTTCAGCAATAACAATGCTATAAATAAAGGTGGAGTAATCAATAGTAATGGCAATAATAATGTTATTGTTTTGGATAATTCAACAGCAAATAACAATAATGCAAAGAATGGTGGAGCGATTAGTAGTACTGGTGATGAAAACAAGATAGCTATAGATAACAGTGAATTATCAGGCAATAATGACGGAATATTAAGCAGTGAAGGCGATGATAACAAAATCACAGTCGACAATTCCACTATAACCAACAACACAGCAAAAGACGGACTAATCACCAATGAAGGCGACAACAACAATGTAGCTATTAACAATACTAATTCAACCAATAACACCGGAGATATAGTCTATAACACAGGTAATAATAACACAGAATCAGAGAACAACAGTAATATAACCGTTGATGTGACTTATGAAACTAACACCGATTTAGTGATTTCTTCAAGTAATGGACAAATCACAATAACAGCAATACTGACAAACAAAAATACTGGAGAAAAATTAGCAGGTGAGAAGGTTTATTTCTATGTTAATGGTGAACAAGTAGGTTCTGCAACAACTGATAAATACGGTGAAGCAAGATTCATTTACAAAGTACCAAAAACAGCTAACTACAGCATCTATGCAAAATCACAACAAACTACAATAACTAATTCAACTGGAAAATACACATTCAAAGAATCAGCAAGTGTAACAAAATCTTTAAATGTTAACAAACCACTAACACCAGCAAAAATAAAAGTTTACAGCAAAAAAACAACTTCAAAAAAGACCAAAAACTACAAAATCTACTACATAACATACTCAATCAAAAACTACGGAGAAAAAACAGGCACAAAGACATTCACAAAATCACTCAAAAACATACTCAAAAAACACAAACTCTACAAAATACAAACAACAAAAAACACCAAATACAACTACAACAAAGCATCTAAAATACTAAAAACAATGGTCAAAAACCTAGCATACAACAAAATAGCTAAACTCAAAATAACAGTATACAAAAAAGCCTAAAAAATAAATTGTTTTTGTGTTATCTATTTTTTTCTGGAAAGAAGTTAATCAATATAGTATTCTTTCCAAACATTCTTTTTTTTATTTTTTTCTGATTAAAAGATTAATAGATGGGAGTGTCTCATAAGTCACTTTTTTAGAAATTTTCATGAAATTAATTTCCATAAAAATCATTTAAATATTAAATAGTTGATAAAATATGTATTAATAGCTATAATAAATTAATTGTTTTATTTAATTCAATTTTTTAAAGAATTTATATTATTTTAAGTTTAATTTATAGCTTTTTTAAGTATTATTTTTAATAAATAAAATAATATGGGTAGTTATATAATATTTAAAGATTTTAAATGAGGAATACTTTTATTAAATTTTTTAAAAATCTTACTTATGAGACACTCTCTTATTAATTTTTTTGTTAACTTTTTCATATTACTAACTAATTTTATAAAATACTCAACAATAATATATAATAAATACTCAATAGATTTATATAATGATATGAATAATTTAAATGATAATTTTAATAAGAATAAATGATCAATATTAAAATATAATTAAACTAATCTATTAACTTAATCATAAGATTTTAAATGATATATTCTTCTTTATCATGTGTTATTTTAGAATTTTGTTAGAAATGTTGGTATTGGTTTTTGTAAGGTGTTTTTAGATGAAAAAAAAAGTGTATTCTCCAGGTTCAGCTACTGTTGTTAATGCAATAGCTACTGGATGTGGTTCTGCATTTGGTATAGATATAGGAATAATAGCTGAAGCTGAACTTTCATCCCAAGGAGTTAAATGTGTCCCTGATTTAGATGTGGATACTTCACTCATGGATTTATGTATTAAGAATGTTTTAAAACATTATGGTGTTGAAACAGGAGTGGTACTTACTACAATATCAGAGTTACCTCCTGCTTCAGGACTTTCAAGCAGTAGCGCACTTTCTAATGCTGTTACATTAGCAACATCACAATTAATAGCTGATGAATTTGATTTAAATTATATGAATGATATGGAAATAATAAATATGGCTATTGATTCATCACTACAAGCAGGAGTAACAATCACTGGAGCTTTTGATGATGCTACAGCCTCATATTTTGGTGGAATAACTGTTACGAATAATCTTCTTCGGAAAATTATAATCCAAGAAGAGATGGAAAAACACAAACTATTAATATACATTCCGAACATAGAGTCAATGACTGCAAAGTCAGATGTGAGTAGAATGAAATTATTAGCTCCACTTGTGGATATTGCATTTGAAAAAGCATGTCAAAAGCAGTATTTCAATGCTTTAAACTTAAATGGAATATTATATTCTAGTTCTTTAGGTTTTGATACTAACATAGCTATTGATGCTTTAGATGCAGGAGCTATTGCTTCAGGATTATCTGGAACAGGGTCTGCATATGTAGCTATTGTAGATGAAACTTCTAAGGACGAAGTTAAGGATGTTTGGAATTCTTATTCTGGTAAAATCATTGAAACCAGTGTGAATAATGATGGAACCAAGATAATTTAATTATTGGTAACTGATGGAATCCAGATAGTCTAATAATGGTAGTTGATGTGAATAATAATGGAATTAATATCATTTACTAATGAAAAGGAAGCAAAAAAACTTCTAAAAAAATCTAGAACTAGGATAGATGAAATTGATAATGAATTAATTGATTTAATTCATGAAAGAACTTCTTTAGCAGGTGATATTGTATCATCTAAAATATTTTTAGGTATGGATATATTTGATGAAAAAAGAGAAAAGATTATCCATGATAAAATCTTAAAAATAGCTAAGGAAAAAAATATTGATGAAAATATTCTAAGTAGAATTATGAATACATTACGTGATTTAAGTAAAGTTGAACAAAATAAATACAAAGAAGAAATTTTAAGGAGGAAATAGAATGGGAAATATTAGAACTTCATTTGTTAAACGTATATCCAAAGAACTTATTGAGACTCATAAAGGAACATTTACTACAGACTTTGATGAAAATAAAAGATTAGTAGCTGAATATTCTACTGTAAGTACAAAACATTTAAGAAATAAAATAGCAGGATATGTTACTAGATTAGTTAGACAAGAATTAACTCAAGTTTAAGTTAATTCATCTTCCCTTAGTCATATTACTTTTAATTATAGTTACTATTTTTTACTAATAATCTTCTTATTATTTATTATTATTTTCTTATTTTTTGAATAAAAGTCATTACATTCTATTTTAGATCATTAATTAGACTACGTTTAATTTCATAATGATTTTTTATTTTTATAATAAATAATAAGAATTATTTTTAATAAAAAACACAATATCATTATTAGAATTAATTTTAATAAAAAAATATAATATCATTATTAGAATTATTTTTAATAAAGAAATATAATATCCTTATTAGAATTATTTTTAATAAAGAAATATAATATCCTTATTAGAATTAATTTTAATAAAAAACACAATATCATTATTAGAATTAATTTTAATAAAAAAATATAATATCTTATTAAAATAATTTAAGAGTTTTTGATTTTAAAATTAACAATTACTTAATAACTAGGTGTGTGTCATTTTTTAAAAAGATATTTTAATTATGTAATAGCTAATTATATTAATGTTAAATGCAATATTTATGAATAATATAAAAAATTATTAATAATTGCATTATTCATAATCTACTAAATGATAAATTATATTATATAAGAATTCAGAATAAATTCTTAAATTTTGTAATAATTATTTATTGATGTGTATCATTATTATCATTATTAATTATTCATTGATATGTATCATTATTAATTATTCATTGATATGTATCATTATTAATTATTTATTGATATGTATCATTATTAATTATTCATTGATATGTATCATTATTAATTATTTATTGATATGTATCATTATTGTTATCATCATTATTTATGGATATGTAGCAAAATTATGTAGTAAACTTATAAATTATATACTTTAATAATTAAGATTGAATTTATATCAAAAAGATTCTAGTGAGTGTATTAAAGGTTGTGAAATGAAATGGAACTGATAATAGCAAAGTTCGGAGGAACTTCCATAGGAGATGGAAAAAAAATTAAAAAAGCAGCCCAATCAGTTGTTAATGAGTATATGAAGGGGAAAAAAATTGTAGTTGTGGTTTCCGCTATTAATAAAACAACTGATGAATTTTTAAAGATTATTGAAGATTCTTTAGGTTCTAATGTGTCTGATAAACAAATGGCAGAGATATTATCTATGGGAGAAATGACAAGTGTGAGAGTAATGTCTTCTGTTATTGAGTCATTAGGAGTAAAATCAGAATATATTGATCCCTACAATGAACTGTGGCCGGTTCAAACCAATAATAACATTTTAGATGCTGAATTAGATATTGAAGAAAGTGAAACTAAATCTCAAGAGATATTAAAACTTTTACATCAGGGTGTAATTCCCGTCCTCTGTGGATTTTTAGGAAAAGATTCTGATGGTGAAATCACTACTTTAGGTAGAGGTGGAAGCGATATCACTGCTTTTTTCTTAGGGCATTGTTTAAATGCTGATGAAGTAATAATAGTCACTGATGTTAATGGGGTAATGTCAACTGATCCTAATAAGATTCAAGATGCTAAAAAACTTGATAAGATTTCAGTGGAAGAGATGAGGGATCTAGCTACTCATGGAGCTCAAGTATTACATCCTCATGCATTAAAATACAAAGATCCCTTAATAAATGCAAAAATAATTAATTATAAAAATGGAGATCTGTCAGAAGATGGAACTGAAATAGTAGGACCTTTTGAGGGAGAAATGATGAAAACTACAATTTTATATCCAGAACCAATATCTGTAGTAGCTATTGTTGGGAAAGGAATGCTTAAAAAAACAGGAATTTTATCTAGGCTAACAACAACTCTTGCAGAAAATGATATAAATATATTTGGTATTTCAGCAGGTCAAAATTCAGTAACAACTTTTGTTAATAAAAAATATTCTATGGAAGCCTATCATCTATTACATGACATGGTTGTTGATTGTGGTGAACTTAGTTCCCTTTCTTTAGGAAAAGAAATAGCTATGCTGACTTTAGAGAGTCCAGACTTCATTGAAACTCCTGGAATCATATCTGATATTACAGATCCACTTAGAGATAATAATATAAATATCGTGGAAATATCTTCTTCCCAAACAGCCGTTGTTGTTTTTGTAGAATGGGAAGATGGTAAAAAAGCTTATGAACTTCTAAAAGAAATTTTATAATCATAGTATAAGTGATATAAGGTTATTATGCTGATTAAGAATTCTTAGTAAATAGTATATCTGTAATTATATCTTATATCATTAAAATTGTTTCATTAAAATATTATATTTTATAATTATATTTTTATCATTAAATATTATTAAAATCATAAAATTGTTTTATTAAAATATTATATTTTATAATTATATTTTTATCATTAAATATTATTAAAATCATAAAATTGTTTTATTAAAATATTATATTTTATAATTATATTTTTATCATTAAATATTATTAAAATCTAAAATTGTTTCATTAAAATATTATATTATAAAATTAATATATTATAATATTGTAAAACTAGAAAATATTTAAATATAAATGTTTAAATGGAGGATAGATATATGAGTTTTGAAGGCACGGCAGTAGCTATGGTCACACCATTTACCTCAAATGATGAAATTGATGAACAAGGATACAGGGAAAACATAAACTTCTTGATTAAAAATGGTGTTGATGGATTACTCGCTGCTGGAACAACAGGGGAATCAGCTACTATTACACATGAGGAGCAAAAAAAATTAATTGAAATCTTAGTTGATGAGGTTGATGGCAGAATAGCTACAATAGCTGGAGCAGGAAGTAATTCTACAAAAGAAGCTTTAGATTTAGTTCAATACAGTGAAAATATTGGGGCAGATTATGCACTTGTGATAACTCCATATTACAATAAACCACAAGCTCATGGATTGATAGAACATTATAAAACTATGAATAACAATTCAGATATTCCAATTATTGTATATAATGTTCCGTCTCGTACTGGTACTGATATAGATGTTGAAACTATAGGTGCAGTAGCTGAAATGGATAATATTATAGCTATTAAAGAAGCAAATCCAGATTTAAACAAAGTTTCCAAAATCCAGAAAATCTTATTAGAAAACGAATTAGATGACAAATTTTCTATTCTATCAGGAAACGATGATCTCACTGTCCCTATGATGTCTCTCGGAGCTAAAGGTGTTATTAGTGTAGTGGCTAATGTTGATCCAGTAAGGATGACCCAAATGGTTAATAATGCTCTTGACAGTAACTATGAAAAGGCTATGGATTTACATTATGAATTATACAATTTAATGAAAGTGTTATTTATAGAAAGTAATCCTGTTCCAACAAAAGAAGCTTTGAAAATTTTAAATAGGCCTGCAGGTCATGTAAGGTTACCTCTTTCTTCTTTAAAAGAGAAAAATAGGAATTTAATTGAAAAAACATTACAAGATTTAGATTTAGTTTAAGTAAATATCAAGTAATTTGGAGTTTTAAAAATGTTAAAAGTTGCTGTAACTGGAGCTGGGGGAAGAATGGGCTCTGGAATCATTAAAAAGATTGTTGAACAAGAAGATATGAAACTGGTAGCTGCTATTGAAATACCAAACACTCAACTTCAGGGAAAAGATATTGGGGAAGTAATTGGTATTGGAAGTATTGGTGTTGATGTTAATGGTGCTGAAAAACTTGAAGATATCTTAAAATCAGCTAAACCGGATGTTTTAGTTGATTTTACAATAGCTAGTGCAGCATTTGAATCAATTAAAACAGCAGCAAATATGGGTGTTAATTTAGTTGTAGGAACGACTGGATTTACAGAAGAACAATCAAATGAAATAAACGATATAATCAGAAAAACTAATGTCAAATCTGTTATTTCTTCAAACATGGCAATTGGTGTCAATGTATTTTTTAAAATTTTGAAAGATTTAGCACCAGTTTTAGATGATTTTGACATTGAAATCATTGAAGCTCATCACAATAAAAAGAAGGATGCTCCTTCTGGAACAGCTATGACCGCTTTTGAAGTAATAGCTAAAGAATTAGATAGAAATACTGAAGAAGTAGGTATTTTTGGAAGAGAAGGAATTGTAGGGGAACGAACAAAGAAAGAAATTGGTTTGCATGCTATTCGTGGAGGAGATATAGTTGGAGATCACACAGTAATGTTTGTAGGTGAAGGAGAAAGATTAGAAATCACTCATAGAGCCCACACTAGAGAAGTTTTCATAGCTGGAGTGATGAGGGCCTTAAAATTTGTTAGTAGTGGTGAACCTGGAAAAGTTCATGACATGGCTGACGTTTTAGGTATTAAATAATCTGAAAGTCTCTTATAATAATATTTAATAAGTTAATAATTAAATTATAATTATAGAATACTAATTATATATTAAAAATTTTAATCCACTGATTCAATTAATATAATAATATGAAAAGGATGATAAAATGGTAAATGTAGGAATACTTGGTGCAACTGGAATGGTAGGACAAAGATTTATCCAAATTCTGGATAAACATCCTGATTTTGAAATAACTGCTTTAACAGCTTCTTCTCGCTCAGCTGGTAAAAGATACGAAGATGCTACAACTTGGTATCTTGATGATGCAATGCCTGATTCTGTTAAGGATATTATAGTGACTGATACTGATCCAACTGAAGTATCTAATAATGTTGAAATAGTATTTTCTTCACTACCTACTGAAAATGCAGCTATTGTAGAACCAAAGTTTGCAAAAAACTATATTGTGGCTTCCAATGCTAGTGCTATGAGAATGAAAAAAGATGTTCCTCTTGTTATTCCTGAAGTTAATCCTGAATTCTTAGATCTCATTGAAATACAACAAAGAAATAGGGGATGGGATGGATTTATTGTAACAAACCCTAATTGTTCAACCATAGCTTTGACATTAACATTGAAACCTATATATGATAGCTATGATATAAATAGAGTATATGTCTCCACTATGCAAGCAGTTTCTGGTGCAGGTTACAATGGTGTCCCTTCTATGGCTATTGTCGATAATTTAGTTCCATACATTGGTGGAGAAGAGGAAAAAATGGAAAGTGAAACACTTCATTTACTTGGAACTCTTGATGGTTCAGATGTTACAAATGCTAATTTTGGTTTATCTGCATCTTGTCATAGGGTAGCTGTTGTAGATGGTCATACTGAGGCTGTTTTTGTAGAATTAGATAATGATGTTGATATTGAGGATATTAAAAATACAATGAAAAATTTTAAAAGTATTCCTCAAGACCTTAATTTGCATTCTGCTCCAAAAAATCCTGTATTAATTAGAGAAGAAAATGACAGACCTCAGCCTAGAATGGATAGAAATACGAACAATGGAATGTCTGTAACTGCAGGAAGGCTTAGAAAAGATCCCGCATTTGAAAATAGTTTTAAATATATTTTAGTAGGACATAACACTGTCAGAGGAGCCGCAGGAGCATCTATTTTAAATGCAGAATTAATCAATAAAACAATTCTTTAAAATTCTTCTATTTTTTCTCTTAATTTAAATTATTAATTAGTTTTAAATGTTAAAATTAATTCAAAATATTAAATTAGTTTTAAATGTTAAAATTAATTTATATTATTAAATTAGTTTAAAATATTAAAATTAATTCAAAATATTAAATTAGTTTTAAATGTTAAAATTAATTTATATTATTAAATTAGTTTAAAATATTAAAATTAATTCAAAATATTAAATATCTACCTAATATTAAAATCTACCTAAATATTAAAATTAATTTAAATTATTAATTAGCTTAAAATGTTAAAATTTACTTAATGTTAAAATTTACATTTTGTTTCTTTTTTGATAATATAATTTTTTTATTTTTATTATAAATGGTTTTGAGTATTATGATTAGCCTTTAAACATTATTATTATCTTTTTTCATGAAATAATATAATTTATATAGTAACTAGATACTCTTTGTAAAATTAAAGGAAGAGTGATGATGGATTATTAATAATTTTGTTTTTTTTCTTATTATTCTATAATTTTTGTTTTTAATTTTTTCGATAAAAATATCTGATGAGTGTATGAAAAAATTCATGCTTATAATAGTTTTTGTTAATTAGATTTTATTCATATTATAATCTTTAGAAACTAGTATTAACGTATTATTAATAATTTTGTTTTTTTTCTTATATTTTTATTAAATTTGTTATTAATTTCGTTATATTATTATATACTCAATCAAATAGCTATAATTTCTGTTAAAAAAGGTATAAGCATCATATTTATCCTTAATATAACGTTATATATTTTAATTTTTTTTATAGAAAATTATATATACGATTAAGTTCATATATATACAAGATTAGTGTTCATTATACGATAGAAAAGCTATTATCATTGTACTGACTAGTTAATGTAATATTTGTTCAGTGCAATGGCTATTAGCAACAAAATAATTATGGATATAACACATTTTTGGAAATTTTACCATTATTTTCTGCTACTTGTAGTTACTACTATTGTTATAATTTCACTAAAATATGTCATACTTTTACTAAATTTAAATAGGGGTGATCAATAAATGAGAAAAATGGAAAGTATTTCAAATAATAGAATTGATGCTAAAGTTTTGGCAATGCTGATGATTTTAGGGTTTTTACTAGTAGTAATTACTTCTTCAGTTTCGGCTGCTGATATTCATGTTTCACCAACTGGAAACGATTCTGGTTCTGGTAGTGGTCTTGATCCTAAAGCTACTATTAAAAATGCAACAGATTCTGCAAATTCACTTGATAATGTGATTTTAAGCAATGGGACATTCACTGGTAATGGGAACTATAACATATCAGTTTCAAAGGATTTACATTATATAGGTATCAATAACAATGTCATAATTGATGCAAATGGTACAGGGCCGATATTTAATATCCTGCCTGGAATTGTAGTAACATTTCAAAACATAACATTTAGGAATGGGTTGACTACTGGTAATGGTGCGGCCATATATGTTGATGGAAGTACTGTTCGTATTCAATCATGTCAATTTTTGAACAACACTGCATATCATGGTGGTGCTATCTATTGTAATGATGGTGGTTTGAATGTGAATAGTTCTAGTTTTTTCAATAACACTGCAAATGCTGATGGTGGTGCCATATATACTTTTAATGCATCTAATTGGTTTGTAACAAACTCTACTTTTGTTAATAATAGTGCTAGCAGTGATGGTGGTGCTATTTATAATAATCGTGGTGATTTAGTCTTAGTTGCAGATTCTAACTTCACTAATAACTCTGCAGATTATGATGGTGGTGCTATCTATAATGAAGATGGCTATGGTTTTTATGTATGGACTTCTAACTTCACTAATAATTCTGCAAAAATTGATGGAGGAGCTATTAGAAATTATAATGGTTATTATTTCGTACTTAATTCTTGTAATTTTATTAATAACTCTGCAGGTTATACTGGTGGTGGTTTCTACACTAATGGTAACACTATTATTGTTTTTGATTCTAACTTCATTAATAATTCTGCAAATGCTGGTGGTGGTGCTATTAGGAATCAGAATGGTGATAATTTCACACTTATGCGTTCTAACTTCATTAATAATTCTGCAAATGCTGATGGTGGTGCCATCTACAACTCTTATGGTGCTAATTTTAATATAAATGATTCTAATTTTGCTGATAATTATGCAAGTAGTAATGGTGGTGCTATTCGAAGCTATTTCGGTGACAACTTCACTGTAAATAACTCTAATTTTACTAACAACACTGCAGGTTATGATGGTGGCGCGGTATTCAATTCTTATAGTGATAAGTTCACTGTGACCAACTCTAATTTCAATGAAAATACTGCGATGGTTGATGGTGGTGATATCGGCAATGTTAACGGTAATAATTTCGCTGTGAGTAACTGTACTTTCACTGCTGATTCTGCTGGTCATGATGGTGGTGCTATTTATAATTCTTATGGTGATAATTTTACTGTAACTAATTCTACTTTCACTGCTGATTCTGCTGGTCATGATGGTGGTGCTATTTACAACAATCGTGGTGATAATTTTGCTGTAAGTAATGTTAACTTCATTAATGATTATGATGGTCATGATGGTGGTGCTATTTACAATAATTATGGTAATAATTTCACTGTTAGTAATTCTAACTTTACTAATGATTCTGCTAGTCATGATGGTGGTGCTATTTACAGTAATCACGGTAGCTTTATTCTGAATAACGTTAACTTCATTAATGATTCTGCTAGTCATGATGGTGGTGCTATTTACAATAACCAGAGTAGTCTTACTTTGAATAACGTTAATTTCATTAATGATTCTGCTAGTCATGATGGCGGTGCCATCTTTAATAATGCTAATGATTTTGTTGTGAATAACTCTAGTTTCATTAATGATTCCGCGGGTCATGATGGTGGTGCCATATTTAACACTGGTAACAATTTCACTGTTAGTAATTCTACTTTTGTTAATGATTCTGCTGTTCATAGCGGCGGAGCTTTATATAATAATGGTTTGAATGCTACTGTTATTGATTCCAGTTTTGTAGGTAATAATGCTGTTTATGGTGGTGGTATTTATGCTGCAGGTAGTATGAATATTTCTAGGTCTAATTTTACCAATAATAGCCAAGCTATTGGTGTCAATACAACTAATCTTAGTGTGAACAATAATAATATACTTCATAATGGTATTGGTGTTCAATTTTTATTGAATAATAAAAATTATACTGTGGATTGGCTGAAAAATAACACTGTTGTTAATAACACTTACGCGGTTTCTATTGCTGGGTTGAGTTCTAGTTATGTTATTGAGGACAGTTTAGTTGGTAATTATAATGGTATTCTTTTCACTGGTGTGAATAACACTGTTCATAATACTTCGGTGAGTGGTATTTCTGGTGTTGCTGTGACTTTCGATCCTGTTTCTGTAAATAATACTCTTTATAACTCTACTATAAGTGGTGATTCTTATGCGATTGCTATTTCTGGTATTGGTAATAAGATATTAAGTTCTACTATTTTAAATAATGGTAGGGGGATTGTTGTAAGAGCTGATGCTAAAAACACTGTTATTAATTATAATCGTATTCTTAATGATACGAATGCTACTGGTTATAATCTTGAAAACCATGGTGTTAATACTAATGCTGATTTGAATTGGTGGGGTAGTAATTCTCCCCGGGTCTCAGGTATTAACTTAAAATATTGGTATGTGTTACAACTTTCAGCTAATAGCTTTAATACTACTAAAAATGCTACAAGATCTTTTGCTGAGGGTAGTAAGGTTCTCTTGAAGTATATGTTAACTACTAATAAACCAGTTGCTAATGATAAGAGTAGGCTGCCTTATTTCTTAGTGGAAGTGATTTTACCTAATGGAACTATTGTTGTTAAAGATATTCGGACTACTAGTATTCTTTATCCTTTAACTGTAACTGATAATCAGACTTATAGATTAGAGTCTATTTCAGATAATGAGGATTTACTTTTAGTCATTAATAGTTCTGGTGAAACTCCAGTCCCACCAGTTCCACCAAGCCCACCAAGCCCATCAGGCCCTTCTAATGCTTCAAGTTCAGGATTTAATCCTGCTCTAGCAAAGATGGAATCTACTGGTGCCCCTATAGGTCCATTAATTGTAGTTTTAATGAGCTTATTAGGTCTTGTAGGTTATAGGAAAAAATAATTCAAACGAACTTTTTTAGAGGATTAAATTGATTATTTTCAAAAATCCTCACATTTTCTATTTTTTGTTAATCTGGTGTTTTTTTTATTGAATTTTATGTTTTTCTATTTTTTTATTGAATTTTATGTTTTTGAGAGTGTCTCATAAGTAAGATTTTTAAAAAATTTAATAAAAGTATTCATCATTTAAAATCTTTAAATATTGTATAACTACATATATTATTTTATTTATTAAAAATAATATTTAAAAAATCTATAAATTAAACTTAAAATAATATAGATTCTTTAAAAATTGAATTAAATAAAACAATTAATTTATTATAGCTATTAATACACATTTTATCAACTATTTAATATTTAAATGATTTCTATGGAAACTAATTTCATGAAAATTTCTAAAAAAAGTGACTTATGAGACACTCCCTTAATTATTTCTTTTTGATTCTATTGTAGATATTGTGATTAGTAAAGTTAATAACAATAGCTACAATTGGAACTCCTGCATTTTTCATACCTGCATTCATTTTTGTCATATTTGATATTTCCTCAGGAATGTCAATTTTTTCTTTAGAATCAATTGTATTATTCTCTTTAGAATCAATTGTATTATTCTCTTTAGAATCAATTGTATTATTCTCTTTAGAATCAATTGTATTATTCTCTTTAGAATCAATTGTATTATTTTCTATTGGGTCACTTGTATTGTTTTCTGTTGGATTAATTGTTGGATCAACAGGATCAATCGGATCTGTTGGATCTACGGGGGATAGTATTAGTACAAATTTTCATGTTCATAAGTATAACTATTAAATAGCCAAATAAATAAATCTTGTTGGTCAGTTCCATGCCCATCTCCAGTCATTCTAAAAATAAATTCATTTACTATACTGCTCCATCTGCTAACTGTATAATTACTACAATTAATTTCTTTATTAGTGATTATTTTATTACTGTCTAAACTTTTCAAAACATTATGATAATCTTCATATGGAACAAAAGCTAAATCTTTGTTTTTACTTATATTCCCACACACCTTCTTGGAATTTATTGAATCCTGCAGTACTATTTAGCAAATCATTATTCCAATTTTCAACAACATACTCAATTACTCCTTCACGAACTGTAATATTGTTTTGTGTTTTAACTTTTTGATTTACTATTATTTTACTTTGCTCATTGACACAAACTGAATTATATATTATATTGTATCCTTTTCTTTAATTCAGAAGAATAGTAATGAACGATTTAGAAGAAAAATAAAGGAATATGTATTGTTGATGTATATATTCATAAAACCATGTGTAAATATGTCTTTCCCATAATAATTAATTAAAATTAGGAATACTGAACAATATGCATTATTCTATAAAAACTAAGAATTATAAGTTTTATACATCACATTTATTATTTACAATTAATTTTATATATTATTAAATTTAATAAACATATGCTATTAAATAGAAACATATTGAAGCAACCATAGATAATTATATAATAATTATTTTACTGTTAGATTGATAACAAATAAAAATAATTTGAGAAAATATTATAACAAAAAATTAGCTTATTATTCATTTTATTAAGAATCTAAACAAGATTAAGAAGACTATCAAATCAAAATATAGAATATAAAAAAATATAGTAAAATAGTTTAAAAGCTATGTTTATTTATTTTTTATCACTTAATCATTAAACAAATAATAGAAAATATTTAGTATTTTTAAATAATAGAAATTATTTAGTATTTTTAAATAATAGAAAAAATTGAATATTTTTTGTTTTCTTAATATAGTAACATAGAAATTAATAAATAAAAATATTTAAGTGAGATATTATGAAAAATATTATGTTATGGCTAGTTCTTGGTACTAAGGGAGGTAATAATCGTGCAAGAATAATGAAAAAATTGCATTCAAGACCCTATAATGCAAATCAACTTAGTAAAAAATTACATCTCAATTATAGAACTATTTCTCACCATTTAAATATTTTAGAAAAAAATAATATAGTACCTTCAGCTGGAGAAAACTATGGCGTAATATATCTACTTTCAGACGAAGCAGAAAAAAATTACGATAGCTTAAATAATATATGGGTCTAAATAAAAGATAATTAGAATTATTTACAATAGTCAGGTGATCATATAGTACTTCTCGTGACTTATCTAACATTCGATCATTAACAATTGAGTTTGGAAAAAAGCTCTAAAAACCTTTAAAAACATGAATAAATACTTACAAACTGGAAAAAAATATTTTCCATTATTGTTTTGTCCATGTCAAAAAAGTTTGGAAAAATACTATAGTGATTTTTGAGTCAATACAAATAACACTTACTACAATAATAGTACTTATAAAACTTATAATTTTAGGTAGATTATTTAGTATATTTTTACAAAATTATTTCAAATTTAAAGCAAGATTTACTATTGGATTATTAACATTTACTTCCCTTATAATAATTGAAAATGTGTTTACACTGGCAACTATTCTTCTATCCATCGATTTATTAATGCCATTAATTGAAAATATAATTGAATTAATGGGAATTATTGTTCTATATATACTAATAGCAAAGAATTAATAAATCTAATGAAAATTATTAATTTAAAAAGGTTTTAAGCAGTTATCAAAAATAAAAAAAGTCTTATTACTTTAAATCATTATCTATAATAGCTATATTTAGAATATCTGTTAAATTAGATATTCATAGAGATTATTTTTCAATTAAATCATCAATAAAGTCCATATTCAAATTATTTTCCACTAACTGAGCTAACTTATCAATGGAATAATCTTTTTTAGTTTCATATGGATCATCACCAAATTTCTGTGTTAAACCTTTTTGTTTTCTAATATAGTTTAAAAAGGATCTTCTAAAATTATAGTTGTGAAATATACCATGTAAATATGTACCAAAGACATTTCCTTCAATAGCTCCATCAAATTCACTATTTTTTGAATTACCAATACCTTTTATGAGTTTTAGTAGAGGTTTTGATCCTTTAAGCTCTGTTGTCCCCTCATGAATTTCATATCCTCTTATAATACCATTTTCATTATTTTCAAGCCCATCATTTCCAATTTCATAATTTACAACTAAAATTCCTTCACTTTGTTGTACAATCTTTTCCTCATCTAAGGAGAAATATGATTCTATTTCCAATAATCCTAATCCTTCTATTGTCCCCAATGGAGATTCTCTGTTAGATTCATCAAATATTTTTTTCCCCAATATTTGATATCCCCCACAAAGACCAACTACTGGGATTTTTTTAGCTAATTCTTTAATTCCATCTCCAATTCCAGATTCTTTAATAGCTATCATATCTTCCACTGTGTTCCTTGTTCCTGGAATTATTATAGCATCTAATTCATCATCTTTAATGTTTTCATTTATATCTATCAGTTTTAAACCTACATCATCTTCAAACTCAAATGGGTCTATATCTGTGAAGTTAGCTATTTTTGGAAGTCTAATCACTCCAATGGTTATGTCTCTATTTTTTTCAAATTTGTGTTCAAAAAGAGAAGCTGAATCTTCTTCTGGTAAGTGAAGGCTATGATCATAGGGTAAAACTCCTAAAACTGGAGCTTCAATTATTTTTTCTATTTTTTCTATTCCTGGCATGAGAATATCTAAATTTCCACTGAATTTGTTGATGATTACTGCTTTTAAACGTTTTCTATCATAATCATCTAAAAGTAAGAATGTTCCAGCTATTGATGCAAAAACTCCCCCTTTATCTATATCTGCTACTAACAATACATCCGCATCAGCCAAATGAGCTATCTCCATGTTAGCTAAATCTTCTTCCCTCATGTTTATCTCAGCAGGTGATCCCGCCCCTTCAATAAAAATCAAATCATATTCTTCATTTAAAATAGCTAATGATTCTTTAATAGCTTCAAGCGCTGTTTGTCTAAAATCATGTTGATAATCATAAAAATTCATATCACATATTGCTTTTCCTTGAATAATAACCTGTGATTTGAAATTTCCCTTTGGTTTTAAGAGAATAGGATTCATGTGTATACTTGGTTCTATATCAGCTGCTTCTGCTTGCAATACTTGAGCAATAGCTATTTCTCCATTTTCTTTTGTAGTGTATGAGTTTAAAGACATATTTTGTGATTTGAATGGAGCTACTTTATACCCTCTTCTTGAGTATATTCTGCAAAGAGCAGCTACCATAACACTTTTTCCTGCATTAGAAGATGTTCCTTGAACCATGATACATTTAGCCATTGAATTCATTCCTTCATAACTTTATATTTTTATATTCAATCTATTTTCGTAAGTTTGATAGAAATTAATTATAAAATTTCGAAGATTATTGCAATTAAGATCATATCATTTAGTTACAAAAATTTTAATTTAAGTTAGGTTTACAAATTTTAAATATTATTTTAAATATTATTTAAAGTTATATTGATAATCAATTATAATAATCTTTCTTATATTTTATTATAAAATATTTATTAATAAACGATTAAAATCATTTTAACTTTCTAGAAGATTCTTAATTATTTCATATAACATCTTAATTAGTCCCTATAAGTTTAATTAATCCCTATAAAGAATA
Source organism: Methanobrevibacter cuticularis (assembly GCF_001639285.1). GTDB lineage: Archaea > Methanobacteriota > Methanobacteria > Methanobacteriales > Methanobacteriaceae > Methanobaculum > Methanobaculum cuticulare. Next base: position 51,462 of record NZ_LWMW01000044.1, read on the forward strand.
ATAAAAAATTTTATCAATCAATATTTACAATAAAAATTTTATAGAACTAATCTAATTTACAATAAAAATTTTATAGAACTAATCTAATTTACAATAAAAATTTTATAGAACCAATCTAATTTACAATAATTTGAATTTTAAGTACATTTTTATAAATTTCTCTTTATAAATTAGCTAATTTTCTAAAAATCTAATTAGCTATTGGTTAATTAAGATTCACTTAATTATACTTAAATAATTAAAGAATAACTATGAATAATTCAATAAAATAATTATAATTAATTCTATTTTAAATTATAGATTTCTGTATATACAATTATCACATCTTATAGAAACTTATATTACATTAATATCGATTATAAATATAATAGAAAGAAATGTTTTAGAATAATTAAATAAAAATAAGAATATTAAAAATAGATAAAAAAGTTTAGATGAAAATAAAAAAATTGAAAGAAAATAAAAAATAATAATCTAAAATAAATAAAAAAATTGAAAGAAAATAAAAAATATATTAAAATGATAAATAATGTTTGGGTTTAATATTTGAAATATATTAAAATATTTTAATTACTTTTATTAACTAAAATACAAAAGTTTTTATATATAGATATTTATAAACTATATCTACATTAAATTTTAAAATTTTTATAATTAATATAAATGAAAAATTTCAGAATAAAATAGAAAATAAAGACATACTGATAATTACAATATAAAAAACACTTATACTCCCAATATTGTTATTGGAGTTGTTTAACTAGTAGAAAGCTGTTAAGTTGATAAAAAGTTATTTAATTAATAAAAAATCAATTTAAATAGTAAAACTACATATCTAAAAACCATCTTTGTTTCTAATGTTTATTAATGTTCATTTTTCAAAAATGTTAAAATTATTTTTATAAAATTAACTCAAATCAAGTTTAATCGAGGTCCTTAAATGAAAATTGACAAGATTGATTCTGACAAATATAATGTCAAAATCAATAAAGACGAAGAAAATGATGAAAATATCTCTGAAGAAGAATTAGTTGAAAAGAATTCTGAGAGATATAACCTTGAAGAAGAAAATCCAATGCTAGATTATGGTAATATTGGAAGTTCTGAAGATATTGAAGTTCCTCCGCTTCTCATTGATCAAGTTATTGGACATGAAGAGTCTGTGGAAACTATTAAAAAGGCTGCCAAACAAAGAAGAAATGTTCTTCTTATTGGTGATCCTGGTGTTGGAAAATCTATGATAGCTAAAGGAATGGCTGAATTACTACCTCCTGAAGTTTTACAAGATATATTAGTTTATCCTAATGCTGAAGATAATAATAACCCTCTAATACGCCCAGTTCCTGCAGGAGATGGGAAAAAAATTGTAATGGCTAGTAAACACAATGAAAAAGGATATGGTGAAAAGAAAACTTTAATCACAGTATTCTTAATAATTGGAGTAATGGCTTTAGGGTTTGTCTATAACCAAATATTAATAGCTTTATTAGCATGTCTTTTTATATTCTTCATATCCATGCAAATAAAACCTCAAAATATATCCATGGGTCCAAAGTTACTAGTTAGCAATGGTGAAAAAAGATTTGCTCCATTTGTAGATGGTACTGGAGCTCATGCCGGGGCTTTACTTGGAGATGTTAGACATGACCCTTATCAATCTGGAGGATTAGGAACTCCTGCTCATGAGCGTGTAGAATCTGGTATGATCCACAAAGCTAACAGGGGCGTTTTATACATTGATGAAATAGGTACAATGTCTATGAAAACCCAACAAGAATTATTATCTGCAATGCAAGAGAAAAAATATTCAATTACAGGTCAAAGTGAAAATAGTAGTGGAGCAATGGTTCACACTCAAGCAGTTCCATGTGATTTTGTCCTTGTTGCTTCTGGAAATATTCAAGTCCTTGAAGGTATGCACATAGCTATGAGATCTAGAATCAGAGGTTATGGTTATGAAGTCTTCATGAAAGATAGTATGGATGATACAGAAGAAAATAGGAAAAAACTCATCCAATTTGTAGCTCAAGAGATTAAAAATGATGGTAGAATCCCTCATTTCAATCCAGAAGCGTTAGATGAAATAATAAAAGAAGCTAAACGAAGAGCTGGTAAAAAAGATGCCCTTACTTTAAAGCTCAGAGATTTAGGCGGTCTTGTTCGAGCTGCAGGAGATGTAGCTAAAGAAGAAGGAGCCAAATATGTTACATCAGAACATGTTGTTACTGCTAAAAAATATTCAAGAACACTTGAACAACAAATAGCTGATAGGTCCATAGTCCAAAGGAAAGAGTACGCAGTATTCCATCCAACAGGTGGTAAAATTGGTATGGTCAATGGTTTATCTGTTATTGGAGATAGAAGTGGTCTTATGTTACCTATAGCTGCTGAAGCAGCTCCTGCTCAAAGTACAAGGGAAGGTAAAATTATAGCCACTGGTAAATTAGGTGAAATAGCTAAAGAATCTGTCCAAAATGTGAGTGCATTAATTAAAAAGCATACTGGAACTGATATTTCGCAATATGATATTCATGTTCAATTTTTACAAACTTACGATGGAGTTGAAGGTGACAGTGCGAGTGTTTCAATAGCAGCAGCTGTTATTTCAGCTATTGAAGAAATTCCAGCAGATCAAACCGTTGCTTTAACAGGATCACTAAGTGTAAGAGGAGACGTTCTACCTATTGGTGGAGCTACTAGTAAAATAGAAGCTGCAGCTGAAGCAGGAATTAAAAAAGTCATAATTCCAAGATCCAACATGAAAGATGTTATGATTGAAAAGAAATATGAGGAAGAAGTTGAGATTATTCCTGTTGATACCTTAAGTGATGTCTTAGAAAACATATTAATTGAAGGTAGTAAAAAAAGCAAATTAGTAGAGAAAATGAAAGCAATAGGCACTGCAGTTACAAAAGTTCCTGAAGGAGTTAATAATAGCTACAATACTCCTAATAAATCATAGCTAAGTTAATTTTAATTAACTTATTTTTTCTATTATATTTTTTATTATTTTAAATAATCTAATTTTAAATAATTTTATTATTAAATTTCTATAATAATCTTAAATAATCTAATTTTAAATAATTTTATTATTAAATTTTTATAATAATCTTAAATAATCTAATTTTAAATAATTTTATTATTAAATTTTTATAATAAATTTAAATGATTTTATTGTTTTTCTATTATTTTTTATTACTTTAATAAATATTTGCATTATTTTAATAAACATCCATTATAATTGTATTTTACTGAATTAGTAATTTTAATAATTTAAATTTTATATAATATGATTTATATGTTTTAATAGCTATCAATATTAGTATATTTATCTCAATGCATCAGCAATGATTCTAGCAATTGAAATACAACTAACTTCTGATTTTAAGGAATCTGTTCCAGCTATTGATTTAGCACCTGCAGCATAAATTTTCAATATTGCATCATTGACCAAAATTGGATGAACACAACAAACACGAACATTCTTTGCTCCATGATCTTTTAATATTTTAATAGCATTGACAATCGTTCCACCTGTAGCTATTATATCGTCAATAATTATAGCTTCTTTCCCTTTCACTGACTTCATATCTACTTTTTTCTCATTGTTAACAAAATCAGGATCATTCGAAGAGAAATCACATCTAATATCAGCTATTTTTGTTTCAACTTTATCTGGGCCTAATCTAACCTTATCCATATATGTACAAGTGCAATCTAAAGCTTTAGCTATTTTCTCTGCAAAACCAAGTGCTCCTTTATCTGGAGCTATTATTATTGGATCATTAGATAAGTTATCTATATACTCAGCTATTGTCCCCATTGCACATATATTTGTACTAGGAATACTAAAAAAGTCTCTTACACTATCTTCATGAAGATTAATAGATAAAACTTGATTTACTCCAGCATTTTCTAGTAAATTAGCTACAATTTGTGCAGAAATAGCTTCCCCATCTTTAAATCGTTTTTCTTGTCTCCCATAACCAAAATATGGAATCACTACTTTTATTGTTTCAACATTCAAGCTTTTTAAGTTCTTAATCAAGAATAAAAGCTCAATTAAGTTTTCATCCTGAGGATAACCTGTTGATTGAACTATCACGGCCTCTTTATCCAACTCTCCATTTTCTGATTTTCCATTTATTCTAATATATCTTTCTCCATCAGGAAATTTCTTAGTTTCAATTGGACAAAGCCAATCTCCAAGCTCTTCTGCAACATTAGCTGCCAATTTTTGGGATGCTGAACCACCAATTATCAATAATATCACCCTTAATATAATATCTGAATATATTAAATAATAAGAAAATGTGATAAATATACTAAATCAAAAGCTATTTAGTAGGATGTAATAAAATACATATGAGTATATTATCTTAGAAAATTATTAGTTTATATAATAATTTTATCTGTATTAATTATTATTTATAATTTTAGTTTAATAGTAATTCTTAGTAATTAATATTAGCTATTTAATTATAGTATTATATTGCAATATTATATATTAAGTAAATTTCGCTTTTAGTATTTAATTTAATATCATACTTAGCTTAAATCAACTTAGGCATTCAATTTGATTTAATAAGGTATAATAATAATTTAACTTATAGTAGCTATTTAATAATTCCAATAGCGATAGTTTCGAGATTATGGATTCTAAATTTTCTCCAAATTATATATTATAAATTAGCATTCTAATTTATTATTAAATCCATTTTTAAATAGCCAAGTGTATCCTAAAGTGTTTTCCAATCATCAATAAATAACTAATAATAATTAAGAAATGAATAATAATTATTAGGATTATAAGTTTTCCAATCATCAATAAATAACTAAGGAGAATTAAGAAATCAATAATAATTATTAGGATTATAATAATTAATATATTAAAGATACACTAATTTTTATAGAATGAATTACAGAATAAATAGAAAATAATATCATATTAAAGCTACCATATAAATATTACAGAAATTAAATTATTGAAAAAATTTTAAATAGAGGTGTGTTCATGCATGAATTATCAATGGCTGATGGAATTTTAAAAGCTGTAATTTCAAATGCTGAAGAAAATAACGCTACTGAGGTTATTGAAGTAATTATTGAACTTGGACGTTTGGCTTTGCTTAATCCAGAACAAGTGAAATTTATGTTGGATGTTTTAAGTGAAGATACTATAGCTAAAGGAGCTAAATTTGTAATTGAAGATATCCCTATTGAAATTGAATGCTCAGAATGCAATTATTCCGGATTAGCAAATGATGACGATTTAGATCATTATACTCCCCTGGTAGAATGTCCAGAATGTGGAAACAAAAGATTGAATATAACCAATGGAAAAGATTGCATAGTGAGAAATATAATAATCGAAAAACCAGACGAATAATTCCATTGTTTTTAATAAATAAAAAACTAGGTGAATAATTCAATATCTTTTAATCAATATTATTAACACTAGATTTTAATCAATATTATTAACACTAGGCTTTAATCAATATTATTAACTATATGTAATTATACGAAATTTTAATTATACAAGATTTTTATTTGTAAGAGAGGATTTGTTATGCATAAAATAGCTGAAGTTGAAGTTCAACATAATATAATGAAAGCTAATAAGAAAATAGCTGATAGAATTCAGAAAAGATTAGATGACAATAATGTTTTTGGTGTTGATTTTGTAGGAGCTATTGGTTCTGGAAAAACATCATTAATTGAAGATTTGATTGAAAACATGGAGGGTTCAATAGCTGTAATTGCTGGAGATGTTATAAGTAAATTTGATGCTGGAAGATTTGAAAAACATAACATTCCAGTAGTAGGATTGAATACTGGAAAAGAATGCCATTTGGATGCTCATCTAGTAGAACATGTTTTAGATGATATTCCTTTTGATAGGATTGATTATTTATTTATTGAAAACGTAGGTAATCTAATTTGTCCAGTTGATTTTGATCTAGGATCTCATATGAGGGTTGTAGTTATTAGTGTTAGTGAAGGAGATGATACTGTAGAAAAGCATCCACTTATATTCCAAGATTCAGACTTAGTCATTATTAATAAAATAGATATAGCTGATGCTGTTGGAGCTGATACTGAAAAAATGGTATCTGATGTTGAAACTATAAATCCTGATGTTAAAATTATAACAACTAGTCTTAAAAAAAATAAAGGATTAAATGAAGTTATTTCAGCTATTGAAAAATTTAAAAATAGTTAAGACACAATTAATTCACTTTAATTAAAATATTCAAAGTGATATTCTTGATGATGAAATCGTCAAATTGATGTTATTAATATTAAAATATAAACTAAAGAATTATAGAAGCTGAAATATAAACTAAAGAATTATAGAAGCTGAAATATAAACTAAAGAATTATAGAAGCTGAAATATAAACTAAAGAATTATAGACATTGAAATAGGAATTAAAATCAAATGAAGAAAATCAAATGAAGGTGAATTTTATTGAAAATATGGATTGATATAACTAATGCTCCTCATGTTAGATTCTTTAAAGACATAATTCACCATTTACAAGAAGAAGGTGAAGATTTAATAATAACAAGCCGTAAATTTGGAGATATTCATAAGCTCATGGATATGTATGGGATCGATTTTATCTCATTAGGTAAACACGGAGTTACATTAGATGAAAAACTCAAAGAAAGTACAAATAGAGTCAATGAATTAGTAGATGTTGTTTCAAGTGAAAAAATTGATGTAGCTTTATCAAAACATTCCATTGAACTTCCTAGAATTTCATTTGGTCTTGGAATACCTAGCTTATATGTTTTAGATAATGAACATGCTGTAGCTGCAAATAAATTAACATTACCCCTTTGTGATAAAATAATAGCTCCTAAAATAATTGATGTTTGGAAGTTATTAAGCTATGGTGCAGATCCTAATAAAATGATTCGCTATGATGGAACTTCTGAAATTCTTCATTTTAAAAGCTTTGAATATGATGATGATATTTTAAAAAAGTTAGAATTAGAAAATAGCCTTCCTAAAAATATATTAATGAGACCTGAACCATCATTAGCATCATATTTAGATACTGATTGCAATGAATCTGTTCTTTCACCTATTGTAGATGTATTAAAGGAATATTCAAACATTTTGATTTTGCCAAGGTTTAAAAAACAAGCAGCTATTTTTGAAGGTATTGAAAATGTAACCATTTTGAAACCTCCTGTTGATACATCAAGTATAATTAAAAAATGTGATCTAGTTGTCGGTGCAGGTGGAACCATGAATAGGGAATCAGCTATTTTGCAAACTCCTGTTATATCCTGTTATCCTGGAGTTCCATTATCAGTGGATCAATATTATATTGATAAAGGTTTAATGTTCCGTTCCAATAGCACTGAAGAAATTATAAATAAAGCCTTAAGTTTTCTCGTGAATCCACCTAAACACACTAAAATAAAACACGATGATTTATTTGAAATAATAATCAATAATATTTATGATTTAGCTAAAAAAGCTTAAGTAACTTTTCTTATTTAAGCTTTATTTATTTTATTTCTATTTTATTATTCTTAATAATCAAAATATCTTTAAAAATAATTTAATATTTAATATTAAGTATTTAGTAATGATTTCAATTAAGAACTTATTTAATTTTAAATTTATTGAAATAACACTATAAAATAAATGATATTATATTAAGATTAAAAAAATGATTTTACTAATTATTCTACTATCCTTAATTTAATATTAGGGTCAATTTAGTTTACTAAACTTAATTAACTATTAAAAATAAATTTATTCTACTAATCTTGATTTAATTAGACTCAATTTATTTTAATGAAAGGGTTAATTATTAAAGTTAATATTATGATAGATGTAACTAAAAAGAAAAAAAGGTGTTGTTATGAATTACATAGATTTAAGTCATGAATTAAGAGATAAAATCCCTGTTTATCCTAGAGATCCTGATTTTATATTAAAAAATATTACTCTTAAAAAAGATAATTATTCTATGTTCAAAATGGAAGGCGGATTGCATACTGGAACACATTTAGATGCTCCATATCACTATATGGAAAATGGTAAGAAAGTTAATGAGTTAAATCTCAATAGCTTAATTGGAAAAGCTAATATCCTAGAAATAGGATACGTTGATTACCATACCAATGATTTACATCATGAAAATGCTCAAATGATAAAGAATAAAGAGATAATGATTGACACCATAGAAAAACTTCCTGATCAATTAGAAAGAATAATCATTTTAAAGACAGGGTGGTTCAATAATTGGGGTAGTGATGATTACTTTACTGATAATCCTTACCTATCCAAAGAACTGGCTAAGTTACTTGTTGAAAATGGAATTTCGGGGATAGCTATAGACATACCAAATGTAGATAAACAAGACAAAAGTAGAATTCACAAAATACTTCTTAAAAATAATATATGGATTGTTGAAAATATAACAAATGTTGATAAATTAATTAAAGATACTTATCAAGCTTACTTTATTCCATTGAATATAAATGCAGAAGCGTCTTATGTTAGAGCTTTCGTTAAATAGCTATTAAACAGACAGATCAGTTAATTTTAGTATCTTAAACTAGTTAAATATCTCTAAAGCACGATTTATCCTAAAATAACTAAATCAGTGAAAAAATATTTATTTTTTGTTTGTTTTAACCCACATAGATTCATCACCATTTCTTTCTTTACATTCTAAATATCCTTTTCTTTCAAGATTCCTTAGAATATTGTTTATGTTTCCATAGGAAATATTCTTAAAGGATATTTTACGAATATAGCTATGAATATCTTGAGAACTCATTTTAGTATCAGGTATTAAATAGTAAATTTGAGATTGGAAAGAAGTTAAATCTGCTTTAGGAGGAGAAGTTATTTGAGTATAATATTTTTTAATTTTCTCAAGTTCATTTACAGCATCTTTACATGATTTAATCTCCTTTTTGAGGTTTTCAAGATTTTCATTACTGTTAATGTTATTGTCCTCATCAACAACCTTAGCATTAGATCCATTTTTATTATTAATACTATTATTAGAGTTGTTATTAGCATTATAATTAGCATTATTATTAACTTTATTATTAATTTTTGGATCAATACTCTCCCAATCCTGACTTTCTCGAGCTTTTTGTACTGAATCTAGATTATCTTTGTTTAAATCTGAAAATAATCCTTTAATTTCTTCTAAACGTTTGATTTTAGAATCTTTTGATTTTAATTCATCTTTTAATTGATCATACTCTTTTTTAGGGATGTGTTGATCTTTAACTAACTGAATTGCAGTTTTCTTTTGATCTATTTGATCCATCAAATCTTTAATCTTATCATCTTTATCCCTAATCTTATCAAGAGAAGATTGTACCTGATCCATTAAATCTTTAATCTTATCATCTTTATCCCTAATCTTATCAAGAGAAGATTCCACTTGATCCATTAAATCTTTAATCTTATCATCCTTATCTCTAATTTTATCAAGAGAAGATTGTACTTGATCCATTAAATCTTTAATCTTATCATCTTTATTCCTAATTTTATCAAGAGAAGATTGTAACTTCAAATTAGTTTCTTCAAGCTCTTTATTCTTATATTGTTTAATATCTTTTTCAAGTGAAGTTTTAATCTCATTAAAAGAAGATTGGATTTGTTCTAATTCATTAATCCTTTTATCTTTATTACTTAGTTCTATTTCAAGAGACTTGATAGTAGAATCATCAGCCACAGAAGATTTTAATATTTTAATTTCAGAATCTTTTGAGTCGATTTCTTTTTGAAGTTCTAAAAGGCTATCTTTACTAGCTATATTATTCTCAAGATCATATATTCTTTCTTTAAGGTTTTTAATATTATCTAAAAGAGATTTAATTTCTTCATCTTTTTCAGTTATTGTATTTAATGTAGATTTTAATTCTTCATTATGTTCAGTAAGTTCTTGTGTTTTGAAATTAATAAGATCTTGTTCTAATGAATTCTTAATATCATCAAAAGACTCTTTAATATTAGTAAATTCTTCTATCTTTTTATTCTGTCCTTCAAGTAAAGACTCTTTCTTAGTAAGAATTACTTGTAAATTATTTAAATCAGTTTTTAAAGAGTTAATTTCTTCTTGTTTTTCACTAACTAAAGTTTTTAATTTTTCAACTTCTTCATCATTTTTTAAAGATGATTTTTCTTTTTCAGACTCCACTAAATCCATTTTAAGCTGATTAATTTCTAACAAACAAGATTTAACAAGGTTTTGTAGTCTTTCTTTCTCATTATCTTTTACTAACGCCATATATATCCCTAAGTATTTTCATGATATTCATATTGTTTATAAAATCCCTTAACATGCCATCTTAATATTATTTAATTATATAATTTAATAGTATTTATAGTATTAGTATATTTCACCCAAGCACAAGAGCTTATTATAAACTCAAGTATAAGATTAGTTTGTGATATAATGAAAATTCCATGAGAAATTCTATAAAAAAACAACAAATAAATAAAAAATAGAAAAACATAAAATTCAATAAAAAAACACCAAATCAATAAAAAAAATAGAAAAGGGGAGTGTTTCATAAGTCAGTTTTTTAGAAATTTTCATGAAATTAGTTTCCATAAAAATCATTTAAATATTAAATAGTTAATAAAATATGTATTAATAGCTATAATAAATTAATTGTTTTATTTAGTTCGATTTTTAAAGAATTTATGTTATTTTAAGTTTAATTTATAGATTTTTTAAGTATTATTTTTAAGAAATAAAATAATATAGGTATTTATATAATATTTAAAGATTTTAAATGAGGAATATTTTTATTAAATTTTTTAAAAATCTTGCTTATGAGACACTCTCATTAATTATTTTTTTTTATCATGAATGATATTGTGTATTAGGATAATTATAACAATCGTTAAGTTTATATAATATCTTATTGTTAATATGATATTAGATTATTTATAATATGTTTTAGCATTATGAAATTATAATTACTAAATTATTAAATTATTATAAATTACTTTTAAATTAAATAGCTAATTATTAATTAAAATAAATAACAAGTGAGTATAATGTCTTTTAAAGTTGCAATAGCTAGTAGTGATGGAGAAAATGTTAATCAACACTTTGGAAAAGCAGATCATTTCCTAATTTTTGAAATAGATGATGGTAACTATAAATTCTTAGAGTCAAGAAGTATTGTTCCATCATGTGGTGGAGAAGAAACTATAGATCATACAAGAGAACAAACTATGAAGTTAATTTCTGATGTAAAAGCAGTTTTAGTAAGTAATATAGGTCCACAACCTATAGAAACGCTAATAGCTAATAATATTGTTCCTTATATGACGTCTATGAATATAGATGATGCTTTGAAAGAGTTAATCTCATTAAAAAAATTTAAAGATTAAATAAAAGATTTGATTATTGGTTTTAGTAGTTTATGGAAGAAATTAAGAGTTTGATTATTGTTTTAGTAGTTTATGGAAGAAATTAAGAGTTTGATTATTGGTTTTAGTAGTTTATGGAAGAAATTAAGAGTTTGATTATTGGTTTTAGTAGTTTATGGAAGAAATTAAGAGTTTGATTATTGGTTTTAGTAGTTTATGGAAGAAATTAAGAGTTTGATTATTGGTTTTAGTAGTTTATGGAAGAAATTAAGAGTTTGATTATTGGTTTTAGTAGTTTATGGAAGAAATTAAGAGTTTGATTATTGGTTTTAGTAGTTTATGGAAGAAATTAAGAGTTTGATTATTGGTTTTAGTAGTTTATGGAAGAAATTAAGAGTTTGATTATTGTTTAATGGAATTATATATAATTATCAAAAATTGAGGGAATAAGATGGAATATGATGAAAATTATCTTTTTTTGAAGGCAGATCTTCTTACAGAAGGAGTTCAGTCTGATAAAGAGAGTTTAGAAGGAGTAGGAACGAAATACAAGGAACAAAATCATGGATTGTTTGGATGGGATTTTGAAAGTCATCCTGATGTTAAACTTCCAGATGATTTTTATCTTCCAGATGGAACTGTTGTTCAATTTCGTTTAAACTCTTCTTCACAATACAACATAAGAAAAGAAGAAGATAAACTTTATGTATATAAAAACAATGGAAAAATTTGTGAAGTAAAATGGATGGAAAGACCAGAATATTACAATAAAAAAACATCTTCTGGTAAAGACATGATTAAAATTGGACAAATTGGTGGTGATGACTGCTTATTTTTCTGTTTTCAGAATTATTGTTCTAATTTTCAAGAGAATAATCAATGTTCATTTTGTAATCTCGTTTCAACCTCTAAAACATATAACTCTGTAATTCGTAAAAAAGAGGCGGAAGATATAGGAGAAGTTGCAGCTGCTGCGTGGGCTGAAGGAAAAGTTAATCATATAAACATGACTGGAGGATGTTATATAAGTGGAAAAGAATTGGAAGTTGTTGATGCAATAGCTTCAGCTATTAAAAAACACACTGGTAAAACAAAGATTTCAGGATTGGTTGCTCCAGCTCCTGCAAAAGGAGATAATATTCAAGGATATTTTGACACAGGAATCCAATCACTTAGTTTCAATATGGAAGTATGGGATGAAGGATATTACAAAGCAATATGCCCTGGAAAATCTGCAACTACAAGTCATGATGAATTCATAACATCAATTACTCAAGCTATTGATATTTATGGTAGAGGAAATGTATATGTATCACTTGTAATGGGCTTAGAACCTAGAGAAACGTTTTTAGAAGGTATTGAGACATTGTCTTCCATGGGTGTTAATGTCATTCCATTTGTTTGGGCTCCAAATCCAGGTTCTAAATTAGAGGGTCATAGAGCACCATCAGCACAATGGTACGTGGATACAATTTTAGAAGCTGCAGAAATTGTATATAAACATAAAGTACCATGGGGAACTGAAAATCATTGTTATCTATGTGATGGAAATTCCCTTTTACATGACGCTTTAAGATTAAAAGGTATTGAATAAAAATTAATGCATAATATTTCTTAATCTCTTTATTTTTTTTCTTTAAATTAATCATGGTCAAAAGTCAAATTTCTAGAAAGACAATTAAAAACAATTCTTATATTTATTTTAGCACGGTTTTAAATGAAAAATAATCATTGAAATTCAAAATAAAGAAATTCAATTTGTGCAAAGAGACTTTTGACCACGACTTAGATTGTGGATTTCTTTTTATTAATTCACTAATTCATTATATTTTATTACTTTAAAATTCTACTAAATTTAATCTTTAGGATTTTTATAAAAATCTTTTAGAAATTCTTAAAAAATTTGTTATAAATAATAGGAAACTCATAATTTTTAAGTAACTCACTATTTTTTTCATTTTATAGTACTCGACATTTGATTTAAAAATAATATTAAATTTAAATCGTTAAAATCATATTATATATAAAAATAACGATTATAATTAATATTATTAAAAATATTATAATTTTGAAAAGTTTTGTCCAATAATATAACATTGATTTTTTGTGCGTGCTTGTTAGTACTTTTTTTCTAATCCTTTTTTTTGTTAAGTGTCATGGGTTATTTTTTATCATAATCTTTTTTTGGGATTGTGTTGATGTTGTTATTCTAAGCGAGATTTTATTTTTTATTTTTTGCATTTTGGGTAAAATATTGTGAAAACTAGGATAACTTAGAGGATTGTAGCTCATTTTTTTTCATAAAAGGTTTTCGTGATGTTTATTATAAATGAAAATGGTGTGTGGGAATTGGTTGTGGGGTTTAGGTAGGTTATTTTTGTATTGGCGTATTTTTTGTGTTTATTTTTTTGTTTTGTTGTTTGTGTGTTCTTTGTATGTTTAGGGGGGGGGGGGTAGTCTATGGGTTTGTTCTTGCTTTGTGGTTTAGCTTTGTTTTTGTTT
>NZ_LWMW01000045.1 GCF_001639285.1 Methanobrevibacter cuticularis
TAGAATTGTTTAAACCAACAATAGTATAATTCAAATTATAAAGAATAAACTGAACACCTACAGTATTATTAACAATGCGATTACCAGATAATGTGAAATTAGTAGTAGCTAAACCAACAGCATGACTATTACCAGTGAAATTAGAATCCATAATCATACTATTAGTACCATTAGTAAAAACACCACCAGCAGCAGCACTAGCAGTGTTGTTAATGAAATTAGAATCACTAACATTCATCCTAGTACCATAATTGTAGATAGCACCGCCAATAGTAGCTTTGTTAACAGTGAAATTAGAATCACTTACAATAACATCATAACGAGTATTGTAAATGGCACCACCATCATCAGTCGCTATGTTGTTAGTGAAATTACAATCAGTTACAGTAGTATTAGCACCAGTATTATACACAGCACCACCATTAGTAGCACTGTTATTAGTGAAATTACAATCAGCTACAGTAGCATTATCACCAGTATTATACACAACACCACCATTAGTAGCACTGTTATTAGTGAAATTACAATCAGCTACAGTAGCATTAGCACCAGTATTATACACAGCACCACCATTAGTAGCACTGTTATTAGTGAAATTACAATCAGCTACAGTAGCATTAGAACCAGCATTGTGGATAGCTCCACCACCGTAAGCCACACGCGCAACATTAACTCTGTTGTTGTTGAAGTTACTGTTGGTTACTTCGAAATTAGCACCAGCATTGTAGATAGCTCCACCACCACTGTAACTAGATAGACCACCAGATGCATTAACTGTGTTGTTGTTGAAGTTACTGTTGGTTATTTTGAAATTAGCACCAGTATTGTAGATAGCTCCACTACCATAGGTAACTCCACCACATGTGTTGTTAGTGAA
>NZ_LWMW01000046.1 GCF_001639285.1 Methanobrevibacter cuticularis
TAGTGGAGTTTTCACCATAAACAGCATCAGTAGGTAAGTCAACATTAATTATAGTTCCTGATTTACTGACAATGAAATTCACATTATCATCGGATTCTGTGTAATTGTTGTTTTCTTTAAATACTATAGTGTATGTGTATTCATTTGCATCTAAGCCAGTGATATTTACTCTACCTATACCATTAACAAATGTTACATTGTAAGTTATGTTGTTTATGATTACTTCATAAACTCCATCTAAGATAGCTGTGCCATTAGGTGTAGTTGCATTAATCACCACAGTAACATTATCACCATAGCTAACATCATCAACTGTAATATCTAAGTTTACATTATCTTTAAAACTAGTACTAAGATTAGTACTTGCAGGATTATAATCATCTGTACTTGCAAAGCTTATTGATAAGTTTTGATTTCCAAGCTGACCATAATCATAGTCAGTGAATACTCCAGTTCCATTAACAAATGTAACATTCTTCTTTTGACCATTAATAGTAACTTCGAATATGGTAGGTGCTAGACCCCAAATATTTGGATTAATATGTAAAGTTATATCAGCTAAACTATTATTTACAATAGTTAGTTGATCAACAGTAATATTAGTAATATTACCTTTACTAATAGTTCCAGTTAGTGTGAAGATACCACTACCAATGATAGTGCCGTTTAAATTTTTAAAGACAACATTCGGATCAGCAATAGTTTGAATTGGTACTTCAATTATACCATTATTGCTTAAACCAAACTCTTTGAAAAAGGTACCATTCCAATAAACACCATTCATAGAAGGCAATAAATCAGAACCAGAACTATCACTAGAACCATTCAAATACACAGTGTAGTTGAAGCTTAATAAATCACCAACA
>NZ_LWMW01000047.1 GCF_001639285.1 Methanobrevibacter cuticularis
ATAGTGTTAAGACAATTTATTTAAGTTAAGTTTATATGGTGGCATGTTCATATATATTATTATGAAATTTAATTTGAAAGAAGAAGATGAAGTATATGTTAATAATCTCTTAAAAGAATCAAAAGAGATGTTTAGATTAGTAATGCTTCTATTACTAAATAATACAGATTTGACTCAGAAGAAAATTGCTGAAATATTGGATATAACTCCTAAAACAGTTAATAAAATTAAAAAAAGGTATTTAGAAGAAGGATTGGAATCGGCCTTGAATGATAAGCCACGTCCTGGTCAGCCGAAGAAATATGATGATGAAAAAGAAGCAGAAATAATCGCATTAGCGTGTACTAATCCACCTAAAGGAAAAAAGAGATGGACTGTGAGATTGATTGCTGAAAAACTGAAGGAAAACCCTGGTTTTGAAACTATAACTCGTGAAACTGTTCGCATTACTTTAAAAAAAGCTCAACAAAACCATGGACTAAAAAAATGTGGTGCATAAAAGAAATCGATCCTGAATACCGTAAAAGGATGTACACCATTTTAAACTTATATCATGAAGATTATAATCCTAAATATCCTATAATTTGTTTCGATGAAAAGCATAAACCTTTAATAGGAGATATTGTAGATAGAATTCCAATGAAGCCTGGAAGTGCTGAAAAATATGATTATCAATATAAAAGAAACGGAACAACCAATATTTTCGTTGCTGTTGACTTTAATGGAGGTAAAAGAGATATAATGGTTACAGACAGACGAACAAAAGTAGATTTTGCCCATTATATTAAACATTTAGTTGATAATGTATTTTCTGATGCAAAAAAGCTAAGAATTATCATGGACAACTTAAATACCCATACTTACA
>NZ_LWMW01000048.1 GCF_001639285.1 Methanobrevibacter cuticularis
AGTAATTCTACAACTTTTACTGTAGCTAAGAATAGTACTAATTCAACTGTTGTTGTTAGTCCTAATCCTGTTAGTATTGGTAATAATGTCACTGTTAGTGGTGTTTTGGCTAATTATTCTGGGATATCTAGTGTCATTGTTACTGTTGATGGTATACAGTTTATTGTAGCTGTTGATGGTTCTGGTGGTTGGAGTTTGAATTATACTACTGTTCGTACTGGTTCTATTAATGTTGTTGTTGGTCTTTCTGGTAATGATAATTACACAAGCTTTATTAATTCTACAACTTTTACTGTAGCTAAGAATAGTACTAATTCAACTGTTGTTGTTAGTCCTAATTCTGTTAGTATTGGCAATAATGTCACTGTTAGTGGTGTTTTGGCTAATTATTCTGGGATATCTAGTGTTACTGTTACTGTTGATGGTATACAGTTTAATGTAGCTGTTAATAGTACTGGTGGTTGGAGTTTGAATTATACTACTGTTCGTACTGGTTCTGTTAGTGTTGTTGTTGGTTTTGCTGGTAATGATAATTACACAAGCTTTATTAATTCTACAACTTTTACTGTAGCTAAGAATAGTACTAATTCTACTATTGTTGTTAGTCCTAATTCTGTTAGTATTGGTAATAATGTCACTGTTAGTGGTGTTTTGGCTAATTATTCTGGGATATCTAGTGTTACTGTTACTGTTGATGGTATACAGTTTATTGTAGCTGTTGATGGTTCTGGTGGTTGGAGTTTGAATTATACTACTGTTCGTACTGGTTCTGTTAGTGTTGTTGTTGGTTTTGCTGGTAATGATAATTACACAAGCTTTATTAATTCTACAACTTTTACTGTAGCTAAGAATAG
>NZ_LWMW01000049.1 GCF_001639285.1 Methanobrevibacter cuticularis
TTTTGAAATAACTTATTATTAATTCTTTTTCTATTTATTTCTTTTTTTAAAATTTTATAAGTTGGAATTTTTATATTTCTATTAATAATTTTATCATTATGAGATTACTAATATTGTTTTTCAGTGTTTTATATTAATAATACTATTGTTTGTCATTTTGAAAAGGATTTTTGAAAATTAATGGCACAGTCAAGTAGGTTACTGATTTTGGTATTTATTTTCTATGGCCTTATTTTAGGTTGAATGCGATTTATATATGATAATCATTTGTTAATAGTTCATTAGTCCATTTATTCATTGATTCTTCAAATTTTTCATCTGATTTTTTCTTTCTATATTCATAGTTAAGGTATATTCTTTTTTCCGATCCTTTCATAATGTGCATTCTTCTCTTTACATGTTTAGGAAGAGTTATTTGGAAATTGAGTTCGGGGGCGTTTGAAGTTTTTGGAACACCATCAACCTTTAAATAGCAAAAGAAATCATTAAAATTAGGTATTATAAATTTATTCATCAATTGCTGAATACAAGGATGTGAAAGTTCTAAATTATCCACCATATCTTTAAATATTAAATCAATTTCTTCTAAATCCTCATTTAAAATCATGTCTATGATTTTCTGCTTCTGCTCTTTAATAACTTTTCTATCATTTCTGTTTATTTTACCTCCTTTCTTTTTGTAACTAGCTATTATGTTTTTAATGTTCGTATTTATATAGTCCTGAAAGGAAAGTTTATAAGTAATGATTTTCATATATTAATATGATATATGGGGTTGTTACTCATGGTTAATATGGTTCAAAAAAGGGTTAAAAATCATTTATCTAAAAATGAATTAAAA
>NZ_LWMW01000050.1 GCF_001639285.1 Methanobrevibacter cuticularis
AAAATTAATTTTAGTGATATATTTATATGGTATTAAGTTTAATATATTAGTATGTCAAGAAAAAAATTTGAACTTCCAGAAAATGATAAAAAAGCTATGAAAAAATTTGTTAGAAAGTCCAAAGAAATATTAAGAGCTAATATACTTTTATTACTTGATAAAGGATTTAAAAATATTGAAATTGCCAACATATTAGATATTAGTCATAATACGGTAGGTAGAATTAAAAAAAGATATTTAGAAGGAGGTTATGAACATGCTTTGTACGATAAACCTCGTTCTGGTCAACCTAAGAAATATGGAATTGAAGAAGAAACTTTAATCGCTGCTTTTGCTTGCACCGATCCTCCAGAAGGACATAAAAGATGGACAGTTAGGCTTCTTGCTGAAAAACTTCGTGAAGAAAAAGGCTTTGAATCCATAACTCATCAATCGGTTCGTATTATTTTAAAAAAGACTCAACAAGACCATGGATTAAAAAAATGTGGTACATAGCAAAAATTGATACAGAATATCGAAAAAGAATGTATAGGATTTTAAAATTATATTCTGAGGAATATGATCCACAATATCCTATTATTTGCTTTGATGAGAAACATAAGTATTTTATACATGATTTAAAAACTAAAATTCCCATGAAACCAGGCAGCCCCGAAAAACATGATTATACATATAAAATAAGAGGATCCGCCAATATTTTTGTCGCTGTTGACTTTAAAGGAGGTAAAAGGGACATAACTGTTACAGATAGAAGAACTAAAAAAGATTTCGCATTATATATTAAACATTTGGTGGATAATGTGTTTCCTAAAGCTAAAAAACTAAGAATTAT
>NZ_LWMW01000051.1 GCF_001639285.1 Methanobrevibacter cuticularis
TTTTAATTCATTTTTAGATAAATGATTTTTAACCCTTTTTTGAACCATATTAACCATGAGTAACAACCCCATATATCATATTAATATATGAAAATCATTACTTATAAACTTTCCTTTCAGGACTATATTACTTATTATTATTCCATAATTGGGATAAAAGATTATTCATGTTTATAGTGAGATATATTTAATAATATAAAAATCTAATCATGATTGGATAGAATAAGAAAGAAAATAAATTTATTAATGATACGATAGAGAAATGAATAGAATCTAAAAAGAATAATAAGATACCAGCCTATTTAATAGCTAATAAGGATAATTATGACCTAGACTCTGAAAGAATCCTAAAAAGATTTGATATAATTAAATTGTTAACCTTTTAGTGGTTTGGAATTGATAAGAGAAATGAGAGGTGACTAGTTATGATTTTATTTCTATAATTTTTTAATAAAAAAGTTTTAAGTAATAGTTAAGATTTATAGTTTAATTGATGGTGTTATAGTTTCTCTATTTTTTCTATTGAGAGTTTTGTGAATTTACTTATGTCTTTTATTGGAATATTTGCCTTTTTCATATTATGTGCAACTGAAATTATTCCTTTTTCAATTCCTTCTTTTCTCCCTATTTTTATTCCTTTTTGTGTTGCTGTGTGTTTGAGGGTTATTTCGTCGTAGTGTGCCATTTCTCGCATTTCATACATTCTGTAGTCTTCATCATTCATGGATATGAGGTCTAGTTTTTTTTGTGCTTTTTCTATGGTTTTGTTCATTTTTATCACCTTGT
>NZ_LWMW01000052.1 GCF_001639285.1 Methanobrevibacter cuticularis
AATCCGATGATAATGTGAATTTCATTGTCAGTAAATCAGGAACTATAATTAATGTTGACTTACCTACTGATGCTGTTTATGGTGAAAACTCCACTATTGCTGGTAATATCACTGATGTTAATGGTAATCTAATAAACGGAACATACAACATCACAGTAACTATCAATGGTGTAGATCACAATGTAACTGTTATCAATGGTCTTTGGAGTTTAACAATACCTAATACAAATGTAGGAATAGCTAATGTAGATATATTTTTCTCTGGAAACAATAACTACAACAATGCAACAATAGCTAATAGCTATACTGTTAATCCAAAGAATCTTGGAACTAAAATCACAATAACATCAACAAGAAACGGTAATAAAATTACCTACAAAATCACACTAAAAGACAACCAAGGAAACATACTAGCTAACCAAAATCTTAGTTTAACTATTGCAGGTAAAAATGTGAGTCTTAGGACAAATGGTCAAGGGATTGCACAGTACACATATACAGCAACTAAAGCAGGAAAATACTACGCAAACGCAGCATACAACGGACTAAACACTGAAAACATCATCTACGGCTCTTCCAGTGCAAAATCCAACACTATATCAATCACAAAAACAAGTATAAAAGTCTATCATGTTGCTAAGAGTGCTAAAACTGTAAAATATCATGGTAAAAGATACAGAGTTTATTATAAAACTTATTATATTAAAAATTATGGTATTTTAACAGGTTCTAAACTATTCAAGA
>NZ_LWMW01000053.1 GCF_001639285.1 Methanobrevibacter cuticularis
AATGCATTAGGTAATGTTACCAATAACGGCGATTTATCTGTTACTGGTGAAAATAACAACCTTGGTAATTTAACTAACAATGGAAATGCAGACTTAGGCACTAACAACAATGTTGACAATGTCACTAATAATGGTAATGCTATCATCGGTGGTGTGATTTATTATCAATCCGATCTTGCTCTATCCATAAGTATTTCTAAAAACAAAGTGACTATCACTGTAATTGCTACTAATAAACTCACTGGTGAGAAAATTGTTAATGCAACTATTAAATTCTATGCTAACGGCAATTTAATCGGATCCGCAAAAACTAATGAAAACGGCACTGCAACATTCACATACACAGCACCCAACAACGGAAAATACAACATACTAACCAAACTAGAAGAATACAACACTACCAACACTACTGGAAACTACACTATAGAAGAATCCAACAATACCAAAAATATAACTATCAATGAACCAACACCAACACCAACACCAACTCCTAAACCAACACCAGCTAAAATAAAAGTATACAAAAAAGACACAAAATCTAAAACCACAAAAAAATACAAAATCTACTACATAACCTACTCAATCAAAAACTACGGACAAACCACAGGATCAAAAACCCTCAAAAAATCACTCAAAAAAATACTCAAAAAATACAAACTCTACAAAATACAAAAAACAAAAAACATCAAATACAGCTACAACAAAAAATCAAAAATACTAAAAACAAT
>NZ_LWMW01000054.1 GCF_001639285.1 Methanobrevibacter cuticularis
AATTACACAGAATCCGATGATAATGTGAATTTCATTGTCAGTAAATCAGGAACTATAATTAATGTTGACTTACCTACTGATGCTGTTTATGGTGAAAACTCCACTATTGCTGGTAATATCACTGATGCTAATGGTAACCTAATAAACGGAACATACAACATCACAATAACCATCAACGGCATAGAATACAATGTAACTGTTATCGATGGATCATGGAATTTAACAATACCTAATACTATTGTTGGCTTAAATACTATAACAGTTAATTACTCAGGAACTAATAACTACGAAAACTCTGATTTAAACATTGATTTTAACGTTACAAAAGCTAATACAACTATAAACATTAACTTACCAAATAATGCTACTTACGGAGGAAACTCCACAATCAATGGTAATATCACTGATGCTAATGGTAACTTAATAAATGGTACTTATAACATAATAGTAACTATAAATGGTGTAGAATACAATGTAACTGTTATCGATGGTCTTTGGAGTTTAACAATACCTAATACAAATGTAGGAATAGCTAATGTAGACATATCTTTCCCTGGAAACAATAACTACAACAATGCAACAATAACTACTAACTATACTGTTGCTCCAAAGAATCTTGGAACTAAAATCACAATAACCTCAACAAGAAACGGCAATAAAATTACCTACAAAATCACACTCAAAGACAACCAAGGAAACACATTAGCTAACCAGAACATCAGTTTAACTATCGCAGGTAAAATTGTGAGTCTTAGAATAAATGGTCAAGGGATTGCACAGTACACATACACAGCAACTAAAGCAGGAAAATACTACGCAAACGCAGCATACAACGGACTAAACACCGAAAACATCATCTATGGCCATTCCAGTGCAAAATCCAACACTATATCAATCACAAAAACAAACATAAAAGTCTATCATGTTGCTAAGAGTGCTAAAACTGTAAAATATCATGGAAAAAGATACAGAGTCTATTATAAAACATATTATATTAAAAATTACGGTATTTTAACAGGCTCTAAACTATTCCAAAAATCTTTAAAAGGTTTCACACTAAGCAAAATCAGCAAAACAAGCAACATAAAAACAAACTACAACAAAACCAAAAAAATCCTAAAAACCAGTGTAAAAAACCTCGCATATGCAAAAATAGCTAAAATCAAAATAAAATTCTACAAAAGAATAGCATAAAACTAGTATAATAGTTAAAAATATGTGTATTATAAAAATCTAAAAAAAAACTTTTAAAAAGAGAGAATAACTTAATTTTTTCCATTCTCTCATATTATTTATTTTAATTATTATTTTAACAGTTGTATATAATTATAAAATGATAAAAGGAGATGTTCATAAAATGAAAGATAAAGTTTATGGGATTTTCAAACTAAAAAGAGATGAAAACAATAAAATCATTAAAGAATCATTATACATCCACAGTGTCGACTTCAGTACTATTGAAAATATTTTTAGTATTGAAAAAAACGGATTCAACAATGAAAACCATCTAATTAGGGAACTAACAAAAGAAGAAATAGAAGAACATAAAATAAAAATAAAAAATTAGTATTTTTTAATTAATTTTTTTATAATTTATATTTAAATGGAATATTGCATTCATTAAAATATTAAAGTAATAATTCTTTAAGTTGACAGCATTGGTCCAACACTATAATATTCCTTTTCCCTTTTTGTTTAATGAGTTGTCATAATTATTACTTTTTCTTTAGTTTTATCCTAAATTATTTATAATAGGGAACTGTAACCTAATTTTATAGCTATTAAAACTACAAACACAATTTAAAGTATAACAAAAAAAAGTATTAATAAATGAAAGATTTAGAAAACAAATTTCAATGGCTAAATTTTTTAAAATTTGACTTTTATCCATGATTCGTAAATCATAACATCAATAATTAATATTAAAGGTTAAGTATATTAATAACATCGATTAAATTTTAAAATTACCGAAAAATATTTTAATAGAAATATTTTCTTGGTATATGAGGTGAAAAAAATGAACATTGTAGAACTTTTTAAAGATTCTTTAACTTATCCTACTAAAAATTGGAATAGGTTATTGATTTTGGGTGTACTGGTTATACTATCAGCTATCTTTTATGTTTTAGAAGCAGTCCTTAATACTGCTGGTCTATCAGTAATTCAATCTATAGGTTTGAATATAGTAATAATAATATCCGCTATTTTGGCATTAGTATTAGGGTTTATTATTTCTGGATATGAGGTTAGTATTATTAGAAAAACAATAGAAAATTCTGTAAGTGAAATACCTGCGTTTGAATGGGTTAATAATATTGTAGATGGAATCAAAGTTCTAATTTTACATATTGTGTATTATATAATTCCAGTTGCAGTAATTTTGGTTTTAGCATTTGTATTGAATATTTTTGGTAGCCTAGCTATCATATCTGCTAATATTATAGAAAATAATGGGATTATAACTTTATCTGATGCCTTTTTAGCATCATTTGGAGCTAGTATTTTGGGAATACTTATTGTTGCTATTATTTTATTTATAATATTTTCCATATTGCTGATTGTTGCAATTGCACGATTAGCTGAAACCAATAGCTTAGGAAAAGCTAGTAATTTTATAGAAGTATTTAAGAAAATAAGTCAAATTGGATGGGGAAACTTCATAGTATGGTTAATAGGACTTATACTGATATCTATAGTTATAGGGATTATTATGAGCTTTATTATGATTATTCCAATAGTGGGAGTTATAATAGCTTACTTATTCTTCGTACCATATACAATCATTTTCTCTTCAAGAGCTATTGGTTTAATTTACAATGAATCTAAAGAATAATTTAAGATTAAAACAATTATTCTATTTTTTATCTTTAGATTAATTTAAATATTCCTATCTTTTTTATTTTTTTATCTATTATAATTCTTTTTGGATTTGTTTAAGTCTTAATGTCTTGTTTTTATTTTTAATTAATATGATATATACTATATAATATTTAATATATAATATAATACTTAATATCTAATATTTAATATATAATAGTTAATATATAATATTAAATATTCAGTACATAATATTTAATATAATATAATATCAAATTGGTATTAATTTAACATATTAGAGAATTTTTCATGTTATTTTTTCTTTTTATTCAATGTGATTGTATTAATGAATTTTGTTCACCACATAATTTTTAGTTAAAGTGTTTTATTTAGATTTTATAGTTACTTCTGTTTAACTTATAAAATTTAAATGAATAACAGTTATTAATAAGTTTATATTATATAATAATTATAAAGCAGTTAAATGTCTTTTAAATTATTTTATATATGAGGTGAAAAAATGGATATTACATCAATTTTTAAAGATTCATTGACTTATCCTACTAAAGATTGGGGTAAAGTTTTAACATTAGGATTACTATTACTGGGTTGTTTCATTTTATTTGCATTAACATTCGTTGCTGCAATTTTAAGTCAAACTCAATACTTAACTACAATTATCTTGGGAATAATTACACTAGTATTTGGAATTATTGTAGGACTAATTTATAATGGGTATGGACTGAGTATTACAAGAGAGACTATAATTGACAGAGGTGCTAATGTAGAGAATCTTCCGTATTTTAAGTGGTTGAAGAATATAGTTGATGGATTAAAAGTGTTTGTTTTACATGTTGTTTATATGATAATACCAATAGCTATTGGCATTATTCTTGCTTATGCTTTAGGATTATTTTCAGATATGGTGACATTTAATCAAATTGTTAATTCTTCTAACTATACTTCAATGACTGGAGGGGATCTAGTTGGATTACAAACCAATTATGTTTTAGTTCAACTTGTATATGGGATTTTATCTGTAATATTTACTTTATTTGCGATAATAGCTAGAGCAAGATTAGCTGAAACTGGTAAATTAGCTTCAATTATTCAATTTAGTGAAATTCTAGATACCATTGGTAAAATTAAATGGGGAAATTATATAGTTTGGTATATTTTGCTCATGATTATTACAGTTGTAATATCATTTATAGCAGGTTTACTACTCATTATTCCAATATTGGGCTTTGTTATTTATTCATTAATAGTAATTCCATTTTTATTACTATTTACTTCAAGGGCTGTTGGTTTAATTTATAATGAATCAAAAAATTTTGAATAATTACTTTGTTAACGTGGATTAGTTAGAATTAGAACTAAAAAAATATTGAATATTCATTTATTTTAATAAATTATTTTTATATTAATTATTTATATTAATAATTTTAATTTAATAATTTATTATTTTAAATAATTTAATTTTAATAATTTATTATTTTAATAGAAACTATTCAATAAATTATTTATTTTATTTTTAATTTGCAATTATCTTTATTTAGACGTAATTTGATGTTTTTATATTAAATTTTTAAAATTTTATTTTTAATTTGATGGTTGAGAATTGGTGATTATTTGGAGATTCGAACAAGACGATTACTTCTTACTGGACCTATATTTACTGTAATATATGGGATATACAATTATTTCTTATTTAGTATAGTATTCGGTCTATTTGGAGTGACTAATAGTGAAATCATATTGAGATTGACATTAGTCGTTTGTGTTAGTTACTTATTAGGCACTATAATTGAGTATAAAAAATCGAATCCAATAACAAGAATACTTTCTACTATTTCTGAAATTTGGAAAGGAACTTCATTATTCCTTTTATGGACCACAATAGCTATTTATATAGTGAATTTCTTTATACATGTCCCTATAATTCTTATTGAGCTTTTAATATTCTTATTTGTTCCACTAATAGTCATATATTCAATATATACTGCACTAAATATAAGAATTAAAGAGGTTAAAATTGATTTTGAAAAACTAGAAGAAGATATTAATTTTATCCAGATTTCTGATATTCATTTTGGTTCAATTAGAAATAAAGGATTATTAAATAATATAATCAATGAAATAAAACAAATTAATAAAGATTTAAGTCTAGATTTCTTGCTCATAACTGGAGATTTAGCAGATGGAAGTTCTAACATAGATCAAAATTCATTTGCAGCGTTTAAAAAATCTGAAATTCCAATTTACTTTACTCCAGGGAATCATGATTTTTATCCAGGGATATCTAATGTATTAAATGCAGCCACTAATGCGGATGTTAGAATTTTATCAAATGATATGGTAGTGGTTAAAGGAGTCCAGATTATGGGTATTCCCTATGGACATCGACAATTGGTAGAAATTACTGGCATTGATGGTGAAAAAATAGATCCAAACAAGCTATTAATTGCATTAAATCATGTTCCCATTGGATGGGATTTATTTAGGGATTATGGGGTTGACTTACTTCTTTCAGGTCATACTCATGCTGGTCAGTTCTTCCCATTTAATTTCTTTGTAAAAAAAGTTTATCCCTATTTTAAAGGACTTTATAATGAAAAAGATAAATATTTGTATGTTTCAGAGGGTATCGGAACACTCAATCCTCCTATGAGGTTAGGAACAACTGCTGAAATGGTTCTTTTCAGATTAAAAAGTACACGAAATAAAAAGAATAACGACGAAGTCAAAACTAAATAAATAATATTTAAATGTCAATAAAAAATATTAACAGAAATCAATTAACAATTTTTATATATGGATTATGAGAAATAAACATCTATGCAAATAGTGGCTGATGTTGGCGGAATCCCAGGTAAAGATTGTCGAGGATTTTGTAAGTATTGTTATTTTAGAAAAGTCAAAGAAGTTGATCCTTTAGGCTGTAAAAATTGTTCTCCTGGAAAAATTGGATGTTCTCAGTGTAGTGAAGGGGTTACTGAAACGAAAAATGAATTTAAAATGCCTTTTTTTGTTATGAGTGAAGTTCAAAATACATTGATGGTGGGCAATATTCGAGATAAGGATCTTAAAGTTAATATTAGTGGAGGAGGGGATGTTAGCTGTTATCCTCATTTAGAAGAGTTAAGTAATACATTAAACCAGTTTCAGCTTCCTATACATTTAGGATATACAAGTGGAAAGGGTATTGATGATAGTGGAATAGCTACAAGGCTAATAAACTCTGGTGTTGATGAAGTGACTTTTACTCTATTTGCTGATGATCCTATTCTTAGAAAAGAATGGATGGGGGATCCTGAACCGGAAGAATCTTTAAAAGCAGCTCGTATTTTTGCAGAAAGTACAGAACTACATGCAGCCACAGTTCTAATCCCTGGTATAAATGATGGGGATGTACTAAGACAAACCTGCACTACTTTAGAAAATTGGGGAACTAAAGCTTTAATTTTAATGAGATTTGCGAATACTACAAACCAAGGTCTTATATTAGGTAATGAACCAGTTATTAAAGGAATAACTCCTCATCCAATAGATGAGTTTGAGAAATTAGTAAAAGAAATTAACAAAGAATTTAATATACGAGTTACTGGAACACCTGTTTGTGATCCTGAAACAGGTGCTCCTTTTGCATTAGCTAAAGATGAAAACGATATTTATTTGCAATTTATTCAAGAAGTTACTGGAGAAGCCACTATTATTACTTCAAAAATAGCTGCTCCTTATATAAGCAAAATCTTCAAGAAAATTGGGGCAGATGATGTTAATGTAGTAGCTACTGGTAAAGATATAGCTTGTCTAATTACAAAAGAGGATTTAGAAGCATTAGATCTTGGAGATGTGAAAGAAACAGCCATAATTCCTGGAAGGTCTTTTATTCATCAAGATGATGCAGAAAGAATACTTAATCTTGATGGAAAAGATAGAGTTGTTGGGAGAGGTCCTGAAAAACTAAGTTTAGATGGTGAAATGAGTGGTACTCTTACTGAAGAAAATGTTATAGAAAAAGAAATCGAATTTTTCAGAGATTTAGTAGAAGCTATTAATTTCTTTGGAATGAAGGGTATTAGGTAGATTTAATGGTCTACTTAGAAGAACCATAGAATAATTATAGTATTATTTCATAATCTCATTATTTTTAAAATAAAGAAAATTGAATTTCTCTTAAAAATTTTTATCATGACTTGATTTGAAGCATTTTTAATGATTTAAACTTTTTTAATAAAATATTATTAAAATATTATTTTAAATTTATAAAATTATTTTAAATTTATAAAATTCAATTTGATTTGAAATATTATATTTTTTATCATATTTTTTATTATATTTTTTATTATATTTTTTATCTATAAAATGTTCAAGTTGATTTGAAAATATTTAATTTTAAGAATTATCTTGATTTATCAATTATTATTTATGATTATTATATTATTGACTATTTTTTTTTAGAAATGTTTAAATATTATTATGAGAGTGTCCCATAATTAAGTTTTGTATGAACAAATTTGTAAAAATCACCAAGATTTTCTTTTTTTGTTCAATTTATCTTAATAATTTCTTCAAATGTTTGTAGATTTGTTTAGTGAAAAAGTAATTATGGGACACTCTCATTATATTTTTTTCTATTTAATTCTATTTATTTTTACTATTTTTCTCTCATTTAGAATCTTTGTTCAATGTATTATTTCGATATTTTCTATCCTTTTTAGGATTTTACAAATTTCTTTTTCTAGATGTTTTTATTAATGATATTTACTTTTGTAATGTATGATATGAAATTACCAATAGTATTAACTATGAATCTAGTTTTAATCATAAAATATTCTTTATTCTTTAAACTAATTCATTTATTGAAATTTAAAAAGTATTACTTTTTTTGTCTCGAATCCTATTATTTTCAGGTTAGCTTCTCCTTTATAAGCTTTACTAATTGAGTCCAAAAGGAAGCTTTATAATATATATTTATCAAATTAAAATCTGTATACCAAATAGCTAATTATTGTGAAAAATTGCAATGTAGCTTACCTGGTGCAAGCTTAAAAATGACCGCTTGTGCTCGGATGGTATATTAGTAACTATATTTAGTTAGGAGGGAAAAAATGGCGAAGTTTGATGATAAAGTCGATTTATACGACGATAGAGGGTCATTAGTAGAATCTAATGTACCTATCGAAGCCTTAAGCCCACTACGGAATCCTGCTATTAAAAGCATCGTTAGTGGTGTAAAAAGGACCGTAGCTGTAAACTTAGAAGGTATAGAAAATGCCTTAAGAGGTGCAACTGTCGGAGGACCTGCTTGTAAGATTTTAGGAAGAGAATTAGACTTAAATATTACAGGAAGTGCTGATTCAATTGCATCCTCATTAAAAGAGATGATTCAAGTAACTGAAGGAGATGACACTAAAGTAGAACTTCTTTCAGGTGGAAAAAGAATATTGGTTCAAATACCAACTGCAAGATTAGATTCTGCTGCTGAATATTCTGTAGCTACATTGTCTACTGCAACTGCCTTAGTACAAGCATTAATCAAAGAATTTGATATAAATATGTATGATGCTAATATGGTAAAAGCTGCAATACTTGGAAGATACCCACAATCCGTTGAATACATGGGAGGAAATATTGCAACCATGTTAGATATTCCTCAAAAACTTGAAGGACCGGGATATGCTCTAAGAAATATCATGGCTAATCACGTAGCTGCTGCTACATTAAAAAACAGTCTACAAGGAACTGCACTTTCAAGTATTTTAGAACAAACTGCAATGTTTGAAATGGGAGATGCTGTTGGGGCATTTGAAAGAATGCACTTATTAGGTTTAGCTTATCAAGGAATGAATGCAGACAATATGGTTTTAGGTTTAGTAAAAGATAACGCTAAAAATGGAACTGTTGGAACCATAATGAATGATACTATTGCTAAAGCTAAAACAGATGCAATTATTAGCGTAGAAAAGGATCTCAATGGATTTGATGTTTACGGAACTAATGATTTAGCTAAATGGAATGCTTATGCTGCTGCTGGAGCTACTGCTGCAACTATGGTTAATACAGGTGCTGCAAGAGCTGCTCAAGGTGTACCATCCACATTATTATACTTCAATGACTCAATTGAATTTGCAACTGGATTACCTGGTGTAGATTTCGGTAGAGCTGAAGGTGTAGCTGTTGGATTTTCATTCTTTAGTCACTCAATTTATGGTGGAGGAGGCCCAGGTCTCTTTAATGGTAACCATGTAGTTACAAGACATAGTAAGGGATTCTGTATTCCTTGTGTTGTTGCTGCAATGTGTTTAGATGCTGGTACTCAACTTTTCTCACCAGAATCAACTTCTGGATTAATTAAAGAAGTATTCAGTAGTGTAGATGAATTCCGAGAACCATTAAAATATGTCGTAGAGGCAGCTGCCGATATAAAAGGCGATATCTAAATAATCTCAAATAACATCTAATTTATCTAATTTAAAATATAATTTTGAAATAACAATTTTGAATTAACAACTTTGAATTACATTAAAATTCATTGATTAAAATAAATGGGGTTTACTATAAATGGACATTGAAATATTTCCACACAGAGTTTTAGGAGCAGATACAACTGAAAAGTTGTTAAATGGAATTGAAAGTCTTGTTGATGTTAAACGAACAGTTCTTCAAGGACCAAGACTCCCACCTGAAGACCCTAATGAAGATCCTCGTTATTTTGATAGACGAAGAATTACAGTCAATGGGAAAGAAATCGAGCTTAAAGTAAAAACTGGTCGTATTTTTGTTGAATTATCCACTGAAGAAACTATTGATGAAATTAAGGTAATATGTGAACAACATCTTCCTTTTGGATTCGATATAAATATTGGAAAATATATCAGGGATCAAAAGACCGTAACTGATAATATAAAATACGGTGATGCAGATATTCCCGATGAATTAATTGGAATGACAGATCAATCAGCTAAGCTTAAAGATAGACTAACTTTTATCAAAAAAGATAATGAAAAGGAATAATTTATGATAGGTAGATGTACCCACGTTGTTGATTGTCGTGAAACAATGGGACTTGGTGAAGGAGGAGGAATTGCTCAAAGAGGCACTTTTGCAGAGTGTGGAAGCGATGTCTTGGCAGTAGCTATGTCTCCTGGGAGAAGGCATATCACAAAACCTGTTTGTGAGATAACTTTTGCTCTTCGCGAAGCCAATGTTTTAACTAGCACAATTATTTTAGACGCTGGAGGTGGTGTTCCTTCTGATGCTCCAGGAGCAAGTGGAAGTTTGTTTGGTTTAAACGATAAAGAAATTGAACAAATGAAACAATTTAAACTTCTTGTTGTGCATTTAGGAGGAGTTAGAAATCACATTATCTACAAAGCAAGATTAATTTTACGACATGTGAATAGTTCTGCTGTTATTATTTGTGAATACCCTGTTGATTTTGAAGATTTTGCTAAGATTGGTGTTAAAACTTTAAGAGTCATGCCGATTCATGATGAAATTAAAACCCAAGGTAAAGTAGTTAATATCGTTACCGGTGTTATTAGGGGCGAAACATGTCCCCAAGAAAAATTAGATGAGATTATTAGAAAAGTTAAGTTAGCATTAGGAGGTGCATGATTTATGGCACAATATTATCCAGGAACTTCTCAGATTGCTCAAAACAGAAGAAATTTTTCTGATCCAGATTATGAGTTAGAAAAATTAAGAGACATATCTGATGAAGGCGTAGTAAAAATATTAGGTCACAGAGCTCCAGGTGAAGAATATAAAAGTGTTCACCCACCATTAGATGAAATGGATGAGCCTGATGATATAGTAAGAGAATTAGTAGAGCCTATTGACGGTGCAAAAGCAGGTGACAGAGTAAGATATATTCAATTTGTTGACTCTATGTACTTTGCTCCAGCTCAACCTTATTTAAGGTCTAGGTCATACTTAAACAGATATAGAGGAGTCGATGCAGGTACTTTATCTGGAAGACAAATCATTGAAGCAAGAGAAAGAGACCTCGAAAAGATTTCTAAGGAATTATTAGAAACTGAATACTTTGATACAGCAAGAACTGGTATAAGAGGTAAATCTGTACACGGTCATTCATTAAGACTTGATGAAGATGGTGTTATGTTTGATATGCTCAGAAGACAAATCTTCAACAAAGCAACTGGTAAAGTTGAAATGGTAAAAGATCAAATTGGTAAAGAACTTGATGAACCAGTTGTTCTTGGTGAACCATTAGATGAAGAAACTTTGAAGAAGAAAACCACTATTTATAGAATAGATGGTGAAGCATACAAAAACGATAAAGATGCTGTAGAAATTTTACACAGAATACACGTCTCTAGATCCGAAGGAGGATTCTGCCCTGAATAGGGAGGTAGATTAATATGGCTAATAAAAAGTTTATTGAAGCGTTAAATAAAAAATTCAAAGAGTCTCCTGAAGAAAAAACCACCACTTTTTATAATTTAGGTGGATGGAAACAATCTGAAAGGAAATCTGAATTTGCTAAAGAAGGTAAAGAAATAGCTACAAAAAGAGGAATTCCTCAATATAATCCAGATGTTGGGTCTCCATTGGGACAAAGAGCATTAATGCCTTATCAAGTTTCTACAACTGAAACTTTTGTTGAAGGTGATGATTTCCACTTTGTAAACAATGCTGCTATCCAACAGATGTGGGATGATATTAGAAGAACTGTTATTGTAGGATTAAACACTGCACACACTGTTCTTGAAAAAAGATTAGGAATTGAAGTTACTCCTGAAACAATCACAGAATATTTAGAAACTGTTAACCACGCAATGCCTGGTGCAGCTGTTGTACAAGAGCACATGGTTGAAACCAACCCTGCGCTTGTTGCTGACAGTTATGTAAAAATATTCACTGGTGATGATGAAGTAGCTGATGAGATTGATTCTGCATTTGTTTTAGATATTAACAAAGAATTTTCAAAAGAACAAGCTGAAGCTTTAAAAGCTGAAGTTGGTGACAAAATCTGGCAAGTAGTCAGAATTCCTAGTATTGTTGGAAGAGTTTGTGATGGAGGTACTACCTCTCGATGGTCTGCTATGCAAATTGGTATGTCCATGATTTCTGCATACAATCAATGTGCTGGTGAAGGAGCTACTGGTGATTTCGCTTATGCATCTAAACATGCAGAAGTTATTCACATGGGTACTTACTTACCTGTAAGAAGAGCAAGAGCAGAAAATGAGCCTGGTGGAATTCCATTCGGTTACATGGCAGATATTTGTCAATCCTCAAGAGTAAATGAAGATGATCCAGTTAGAACTACTTTAGATGTAGTAGCTATGTCTGCTGCACTTTACGATCAAATTTGGTTAGGTTCTTACATGTCTGGTGGTGTTGGATTCACTCAATATGCGTCCGCTGCATACACTGACAATGTACTTGATGACTTTACTTACTATGGTAAAGAATATGTTGAAGACAAATATGGTGGTTTATGTGAAGCTCCTAACAACATGGACACTGTCCTTGATGTAGGGTCTGAAGTAACCTTCTATGGATTAGAACAATATGAAGAATATCCTGCCTTACTTGAAACTCAATTTGGAGGTTCTCAAAGAGCTTCTGTTGTTTCTGCAGCAGCTGGTTGTTCAACTGCTTTTGCTACTGGAAATGCACAAACTGGTTTAAGTGCTTGGTATTTATCCATGTACTTACACAAAGAACAACATTCCAGATTAGGATTCTATGGTTACGACTTACAAGATCAATGTGGTGCATCCAATGTATTCTCTATAAGAGCAGACGAAGGATTACCTGTTGAGATGAGAGGACCAAATTATCCTAATTATGCAATGAATGTG
Organism: Methanobrevibacter cuticularis; assembly: GCF_001639285.1. Lineage (GTDB taxonomy): Archaea > Methanobacteriota > Methanobacteria > Methanobacteriales > Methanobacteriaceae > Methanobaculum > Methanobaculum cuticulare. The sequence goes on from NZ_LWMW01000054.1 coordinate 12,657, forward strand.
GGACACCAAGGTGAATATGCAGGTATTTCCCAAGCTCCTCATGCAGCTAGGAAAGATGCATTTGCATTTAACCCATTAATTAAAATTGCATTTGCTGATAAAAACCTAAGTTTCGACTTCAGCCAACCTCGTGCTGAAATTGCAAAAGGTGCATTAAGAGAATTTATGCCTGATGGTGAAAGATCTCTAATTATACCAGCTAAATAGGTGTTAAAACACCTATTATTTTCATTTTTTCGTTATATTTGATTAGCGAAAATAATATTACTTATAGTTAATTGATATGATAAATTAAGCTAGATTAATATTAATTTGAATTAACTTAATCATTATCCAATTAAAATAATTATTTAAACTACTATCAAAACATATATCATAATAATTAGTTATTATAAGTTAGATTATAGAATCAGATATTATATATTAAGTATCATTGGATTATAGAATCAGATATTAGAATATATTAAGTATCATTAGATAATAGATGGATATCAATTCACAATATTTAATAATATTAATTTAATTAAAGAATTATATGATATAGATTGAATTAAATGTAGGTTAATTAGAATATGTAGGTTAATTAGAAATGTGGCTAATTAATAAATAGAGAAATTGAGATGATTAGATTTAAGTAGAATTATTAATTGACTTATTAATTGACTAAATAAAAATAATTTAGATAAATTATTAGAGATGAAACTTAATTAGATTTATTAGATATATTATAAATAAATTAATTTATTAATTTAAAAAAAAATTAATTAATATTTATTAAATGATCAGTTTAATAAAAACTAAGGAGGAAAAGAAAATATGGACCCTATAACATTAGGTGTTGTTGCATTAATGGGTGCAGCTGCGACTATAGCTGGTACTGCAGAGGACTTAGAGTCTGATGTTGGTTCCATGAGTAATCCTAACTCACAAGTTCAGCTAGCTCCTCAAATGGGACATTTACACCGAATGATAAATAAAGCTATTTCTGGTGAACCAGTTGCTTATGGTACATGGTGTGGTATCGCAGGATCTATTGCATTTGTTTTGATTTCACCAATGTTTAATTTTCATGTAATGCCTATAATAGGCATAGCTATTGGTGCTGCTGTCGCTGCTTTAATACATACTGCTTATTCAGTAACAGCGCACATGGGACGGATCGTAAGTCAATCTCAGTTTGAGCAACCTCTATTTATGGATGCTTTGACACAGGCTTTAGGACCTATTGCTGGACATGGTTTTATAACTACTTTTTGTATTGTAAGTTTATCTTACTTGATGACTATACCTCTTGGAGGAAATATTGCTTTACATGTATTCCCACTTCCGCTTTTAGCTGTTTTATGGGGAATAACTTTAGGAGCTATTGGTTCTTCAACTGGAGATGTTCATTATGGGGCTGAAAGAGAATATCAACAATATCCATTTGGTGGTGGTATTCCTGTTGCTAATCATGGTGATATAGTAACTAAAGCTGAGATAGGTGCAAGAAATTCAATAGATATTGTTAATTTCTGTGCTAAATTTGGTGGACCTTTGACTGGTTTTTGTTTTGGTGCTGTTGTATTCCTAAGCTTCTGGATCACTGTTGTATTCGGATTGATTGGTGGATTAATTGCAGGTCTTATTATTGTTATTTTATTAATAATAATGAATGAAAGACTTGAAAGCTTTGCCCGAAATAAATTTGGACCATATAAGGAATAAGGAGGTTTCATTTATGGATCCGATAACTTTATTAATTTTAATCATTCTTGGAGGAGTTCTTATTGGTGGAGGAGTACACTTCATACCAGTAGGGGGAGCTCCTGCAGCTATGGCTACAGCTACTGGGGTAGGAACTGGTACAGCAATGCTTGCAGCAGGTGCTGGATTAACTGGTTTAATTACTGCAGCAGCTATGACTGGTGAACCATGGTATATTATTGCATTAGCTGGAGCAGTTGGTGCAATGTTGATGATGGGAATCACCATGTTTATTGCAAATATAATTTATGTTTATGGTGTTGGTGTTGTACCTTCTTCTGCTAAAGTAGAAGTAGATCCAATAACTGGACGTAATCAGGAAAAATATGTAACTCAAGGTACTGAAGGTCATGGTCTTCCAACCGTTTGTTATGTAAGTGGTATCATTGGAGGTTTACTCGGTGGTGCTGGTGGTGGATTAGTTTACTATGGTATTAATGTAGCAATGCTTGAAAGTTCTTTTGTAACTGATCCTGCTATCACTGCAGGTTTAGGTGCTATTTTAGCTGTTGGTATATTTTTCATCAATTCAGTAGTTGCTTCATATAATATTGGAGGTACTATTGAAGGTTTCCATGATCCTAAATTCAAAAGAATTGGTACTGGAGTACTTTCTTGTGCACTTGTTTCCCTCTTTTGCGGAATATTCGCAATTATTTTGACTGGAGGTGTTTTATAATGTCAGTCGCTGGTGGTGGCTCATCTGAAAGTGCAATAAGCCCTGAAAAAGTATTAGCTTTAGGTATAATTGGAGGACTCATTGGTATATACTTAGTATCCTTTAATCCCGTAATAGGACCAGTTTTAGCTGGTCTTGGAGCAGTCTGTGCTATAGTATGGGGTGTGGATGCAATTCGTAGAGTGGCAAGTTATGGTTTAGGTACTGGTGTACCTTCTATTGGTTATATGTCACTTTCTATAGGAATCATAGGTGCTTTAGCAGGTATAGCTCTTGTTTCAACTCCGATACTTGCAGGTTTAGGCTTTTTAGGACCGATCTTAGCCTTAATATTCGCTGTAATTTTAGGACTTTTAGTTGCTTTAGTTGCTAAGAAAATTGTTGGAATGAAAATACCAGTTCTTGTAAGATGTACTGCTGAAATATCTGGAGCTGCTGCATTATCAGTTCTTGGATTTTCTGCGGCTCTTGCAGGAACTTATACGATTGATGGAATTCTTGCTTCTGTTGTAGCTCCTGGTTTTATAGCTTTATTCTTTATAATGAATACAATGGCTATTCAACATCCATTTAATGCATGTTTGGGACCTAATGAAAACCAAGTTAGAACTCTTAAATTAGGTGCTTCTACTGCATTTTTAGCTATGGTCATAACTGGAATATTAACTATAATTAATCCAGTGCCTAATGTTTGGTTAGGAATACCAGTATGGGTTGCTATGATTGTAGTTGCTATGATTGGATGGATAATTTCCATTAGGGCTTATATTAATGCATCTTATGAAGAAGCTGCTTCTGTTAAATGGTCAGGATTATGGCCTAAAGTTGAAGAACAATAGGAGGAATAAAAATGGAAATGTTACCGTTAATAAAAATAGTTCCTGAGTACAATTTAACTTTAGATCCTTCTACAGGAATTATTGGGGCAGCTCTTGGAAGAGAAGTTTTAGTCCTAACAATGGACGATGTAATTAAGGAAATAGATGTATTAGAGTCTGCAGCTGATGATTTATTGGATTCTTTAAATCCAAATACCGTTTCTGAAGGAGCTTATCCTGGAAGAGAAGGTGTTTATGCTACTGCAGGTATGTTAACAAATATGGTATATGGATTCGTAATAGGATTATTTGTTTTAATTGCAGCTATTCCTCTATTAGCTAGTTTGGGGGTTTTATAGATGGTAGATAAAAAATCACCTGCTGAAGGATGGCCTATAATCAATGGAGATTATATTGCTGGAGATCCAGAAAGTCCTGTTGCTGTTACAACTTTAGGTTCTCACAATGAAGATGTTCCTGCTAATGCAGGTGCAGCCATTGCTGGACCATGTAAAACTGAAAATCTTGGTATTGAAAAAGTTGTAGCTAATATAATATCAAATCCTAACATCAGGTTCCTAATATTATGTGGATCTGAAGTGCAGGGACATATTACAGGTCAAAGTTTCGAAGCATTGCATCAAAATGGTGTGGATCCAGAAAAAAGAAGTATCGTTGGTGCTACTGGAGCTATTCCATATGTTGAAAATATTCCTGATGCTGGAATTGAAAGATTCCAACAACAGCTTGAAATTATCAACATGATTGATGTAGAAGATGCTGGTGCAATTGAATCCAAAGTTAAAGAATGTATTGAAAAAGATCCTGGTGCTTTTGAGGAAGAAGCTTTAGTAATCTCTGTTGATGATAAAGATGAAGAAGAAGACGAAGGTGAAGAAATTCGCCCTGTCGCTCCTGAAACTGCTTTAATTGAGGCTAGGATGAGAAATATTCAAACACAAGTGAAAATGGTTGCTGCAGTACAAAGAAACCTTGCTGGTAATTATGCTGGTAAAGTCCAAGGTATTATGATAGGATTAATTTTCACTTTGGTAATAGGAACTTTATTCATATTTCTTTAAGGAGGTTTTATTATGGTTAAGTTATCTAATAAACCAAACATCCGAGGCATTAAAAATGTCTCTGGAGATGTAAAATACAGATCTCAATTAATTGGAAGAGAAGGAAGATTGTTCGCAGGATTAATTTCAACAAGAATCACTGGAATTGGATTAGGACTAGCTATTGCTTTCGTGTTAGTTGTTTTAATACCATTTTTGGCGAATTTATTCTAAGAGGTGTTATTGATGTCTGATGAAAATACAATACCTCGAATACTTGTCTCTGCTGATGAATACAATAAAACTAATGAAAGATTAGATGATATTGAAGAAAAAGTTGAATTTACTGTTGGTGAATATTACCAAAGGCTAGGTCAACAATCAGGTAGAGATGTTGGTATTTTATATGGTATAATAATAGGTCTTATTATAATGGTTGTAGTTATTAAACTAAATATACCATTATTATTATTAGGCTTGCTCTAGGATGGAGGTTTATAAATGTTTAGGTTTGATAAAGAACAACAAGTATTGGATATAGCTGGTGTTCAAATTGGGGGCCAGCCAGGAGAATATCCTACTGTTTTAGCAGGTACCATCTTTTATGGTGGACATAATATTATTGAAGATGAAAAAGCAGGTACATTTAATAAAGATGCTGCAGAAGAAAGAATTAAAACAATGGAAGAGATGATGGACACAACTGGAAACCCTTGTTTAGTACAGGTTTTCGGACAAACTGAAGAAGCCCTAGTTAAATATTTAGAGTTTGTCGGTGATATTTCTGATTCCCCTTTCCTTATAGATTCTACCTCTGGAGAAGCAAGGATGGCCGGAGCTAAATATGCTACTGAAGCTGGTTTAGCTGACAGAGCTATTTATAACTCAATAAACATGGCTGCAGAAGCAGAAGAAATTGCAGCAGTTAAAGAATCTGATCTAACTGCTTCTATTGTATTAGGTTTCAACCCAATGAACCCAACCGTTGAAGGTAAAATAGGTATGTGGGAAGATGGAGATGGTACTATAGACCAAGGTTTATTACAAATGTCTGAAGAATGTGGTATTGATAAACCATTAATGGATACAGCTGTAACTCCTCTTGGTCAAGGTGCAGGAGTAGCTGCAAGAACTTCATTTGCTGTTAAAAGTAAATGGGGATTGCCTGTAGGTTCTGGTATACATAATGTACCTTCTGCATGGGATTGGTTAAGAACTTATAAGAAAGATCACAAAGAAGCATGGCCTGTTTGTGATATTGGTTCAAACATTGTTCAACAGATGACTGGAGGAGACTTCGTTCTCTTTGGTCCTATTGAAAATGCTCCATTAGCATTCCCTGCTTGTGCTATGGCTGATATATTCATAGCTGAAGCTGCTAAAGATATGGGAACTGAACCTGTTGAAAATCATCCAATTAACAATATGCTTTAATTATATTGTTTCATTGGATTAAACCAATTGATTAGATGTATTTCATCTAATCTTTTTTATTTTTTATAAATTATTTTAATCTATAGTACATTAATCTATAGTATATTGCTAAACTTTTGCAAAGATAACATAATTTGAATATCTTTCAATGCACTCTAGAAATTATTTAAATTTTATTTAAGGGATTTTTAAGAGGTTTTATAAAAATTCAAAAATGAGTACATGTTGCAATTTTTGAATAATCTATTAATATTATTTTAATTGATATTCTTTTTTAAATCATCCTTGCATTTTATTTTAAATTTTTTACTATCATAATCATTATTTTTAAGAATTAGATTTTGGATATAATCACAAATACTAAGACAAACTTATATAATAAGATTAGTTTTATCATTTCCAACATTTTAAAAATTTTCTTTGTTGTTTTTTAATAAGGTTTATATGCTCTATTTATTATTTTTTTAATAAGGTTTATATGCTCTATTTATTATAATTATAATTAATTAAGTCATGATAATTTATATTTATAATAAGTATAAGAAGGAAATTGTATGTCTTTTATAAAAAAAATTTTTGGTTTAGGTCCAAAACCTGTAATAGCTGAAAGTAAATTTAAAACTTTTGAATCATTGCAATCATCTCCATTTGCAGCTAAAACAGCCGGCTCTGGTTATTCTATGAAGCCAGATATATACTATATAACTGCTTCTGTGGAGTTAGGTAATACTACTACTAAATGTATTATAGTTGCTACCAATCTCAATACAAGTGAAAGTTATTTAGTGAATAAAACTGTTAAAATGACACGGGATATCCGCCCTCCTAAAGAAGGAGAAGAAGTATTTGGAGAAACTGTGTGGGGAATACCTCTTTCTAAAGAATCAGTAGCTGAAATGGTTAGAGATACAGTTTTAGAATCCACTTCTGAAGCTCACATTGACATTGAAAAGGATTTAGATTTTGTGGTTCGTTCAACAGGAGTTACTGCAGGATTTGCAACCACTGATGAAATTGGAAAGCTTGTAATTGCTTTAGCTAATGGTTGTTTAGATGCAGGAGTACCTCCAAAAAAAATGGCTCCTGCTATGGGATTGGATAATCTTCCAGATAGGTTAAAGGGCTACACTTTAATTGAGAGTGTAATGTTTGATGGGGCAGTTGTGAGTGTTTTGCCACCTCCTGGGGAAGAAGTAGTAGCTAATGAGATGGAAGGAGAACTTGTCACTGCTGGGATTAAATTAGGAGCTAAATGGACTACTGTTGATTACAGAAACCCCTGTGTTTCTATAGATTTTGGTTCAACATTAGCAGGCCGTGTTGTTAATGATGATCAACCTTATGCTCACACAGTAGGTAATTTTTTAGGATTGGCTGGTGTAATAGCTGATTCTTTAGTAAGAGGAACTTCTAAGGTAGATAAAAAAGGTGGGGCTGCTATTGATATCTATTCAGAAGATATTTTAAAAAAAGCCGATTGGAAAAAAGCTAAAATAAATGCAGAAAAAGTTCATAAGTTAATTGACATTAGAAAAGTTCCAATGGATTATACAAGATTTGGAACAGTCCCTCTTAATCCACAAGCAGCTGCTAAAGCAGGAACAACTCTAATTGGATGTGATGTTGGAGAAAATGGTGATAAAATACCGGATCTTATAGATTTAGGTCAGGAACTTTTTGAAAATGATGGACTAAATACTTTATTTGGTACATTGGATTATGTAACTGCTTTAATCGTTAAGAGATTATTGGATGTTGCATTTGATGAAAACATCATAACTCAAGGTTCTGCACTAGGAATCACTGGAAGAGCAGGAATTACAGGTAAAAAACCATCATTAATTTTGGAATATACTAAAGATAATTTTAAAGATTGTGTTTTCGTTTCTGACGGATTAGCCTTAGGTTCTGCAATTATGGCCCGTTGTATGAACTCAATGGGAACAATAAAGGCTCCTGTTGGAGGAAGACAAGGTGGAAAATGTATTTTAGGATCTAGACGAAAGTTACAAAAAAAATAGCTATTTTCTCTGGAGTAAATATAGAATGATAACAGCTGTTTTGATGGCAGGTGGACAAGGTAAAAGAATGAAAAGTGATCTTGAAAAACCACTTTTAAGATTAAAATCTAAGCCATTAATTGATCATGTCTTAGGAAACCTAAAAGATTCTAAATATATTGAAAACATTGTTGTAGCTACAAGTCCCCATACTCCTAAAACTAAAAAATATGTAGATCAAATAATTTTAAATCCACAAAAGGAGAATAGAATTGAGTGTATTGAAACTTCAGGGGATGGGTATTTAGAAGATCTCTCATTTTTACTTTCTAAATTTGAAAAAAGGTCAAATACCGACATTTTATTATTTGTAAATTCAGATTTACCTTTTGTATCTTCAGATATTTTGGATTCTATTATAGAGAAATATTTGAATAATGATAACCCTGCATTGTCTGTTTTAGTACCAATAGCTATTTTTAAAGAATATGGGATCGAACCATCATATATATTTGAAGATCTTGTCCCATCAGGGGTAAATATATTAATTAGTCAAAATATCATACAAAATGAATCTAAATTAATAATTCCTAAAGTAGAATTAGCTTTAAATATTAACACTGTTGATGATCTTAATTTAGCTATTAAATTGTATGATAAATTCAAAAGATGAATGAATAATTTTTAATTTAATTTTAAATTAGAGTTGATTAATTTAAATCATATTATTATATTAAATTTAATTATTAAAATAAACCAATTTAACCCTTATAAAAGCTATAAGTATATAAACTACTTAATACATAACTCATCTATAGTGGTGAAACAATGGATAATAAAAGTATGCCTAAAAAGGAAGAAAAATTGTGGAGTGAAGTTAAAGGCTACCAAGTAGCTACTAATAATGCACGTATTCTTGGAGAGCTTGATGAACTAGTTATCAATGAAAAAACAGGTAAAATTGTTGATATAGCTATTAAAGTTGAAAGTGGACGAAATGTTCATGTTAAAGGATCTAAAAGAAAAGGTGACTTACTTTTAGTCCCATTTGCGAAAGTTGAAAAAGTTGGAGAATTTATTATAGTTACTGAATAATTAGCAATTATTTCTTATTTATTTAATTATTCTTTAATTATTCTTTAATTATTTATTCACGTATTTATTTTTCTTTTTAAATATCTTTAGTTCATAATTTTAATCAATTTATTAAATTATTAAGTATATTTAAATAATATATTTTTAATAATAATCAATTTTAAGATATCATAATTGAAAATAAATGATATTAAGAGTTTAATTTATTTTCAAAATTTAAGAATTTTTCCAGAAATATTATAATTTAAATTTTTTAATAAAATAAAAATAAGAAAAATAAGAAACGTAAAAAGTTTTTATATCTCAATTAATAATATTAATTTCTTTAATTATATCGTATTTATTAATTAATAATATTATATAGTTAGATAGTTTATATTAGTAATATTATATAGTTAGATAGTTTATATTAGTAATATTATATAGTTAAATAGCTTATTAGCTTAATGATTTTAGCTTATTGTCAAATTTCTGGAATTTTTCTGCTAGTCCTTTGAAGTAAGGTATGTATACATTTGAAAACTCGAGTCTTTCTGGATTCATACCGTTAGCTTCTATTTCTTTTCTTATTTGGTCCATTTTTTTCTCAACTTCATGGTACATTAAATCTCCAGGGTATTCTCCTATAAAGATTCCATCTGCACCTCTTTGAAGTGCGTATATAATGTGTTTTAGCATCACTCTGTTGACTGAATGAATTTTTATGATATAGATGGATTCAGGGTAATTAACTCTATTAACTCCAATGTTGTCTGCAGCAGTATAACCAACCTGATCTAAAAAGACTAAAATTCTGGTTTCTTCTTCTTTTTTATCTTTTAACATACCATCAATGGTTGCAAATATTTTTTCATCAATGTTTCCATGAATATTAATGGCATTAGGTTCACAAACAGTTAAACACTTCCCACACCCTGAACAAGACAATGGATCAATGTAAATTTTATCATCCTTAATAGACATAGCTTTATATTTACATATATCTATACATTTTTCACAAAGATTACATATTTCTGGATCGATTTCAGCTATAAATGGTTCTATTTCAAGCCCGTTATTCATTATTTCAGCTACTTTAGATGAGGCTGCATTTGCTTGAATTATACTATTGGTGATATCTTTTGGACCTTGTGCTGTACCACAAACAAATGCTCCTTTAACATCAGTTGTAACTGGTTTTATTTTTGGATGTGTTTCTTTAATGAACATATCCTCAGTTAATCCAATATTCATTATCTCAGCTATTTCCTTTGTACCTTCAGAAGGTTCAATAGCTGTTGATAAAACGACCATATCTGTTTCAATTTCTGTAAATTCTTTTTGTATAGTATCTTCAACTCTGACAACTAAAGAATCTCCCTTCTTACTTACTTCTCCAGGTCTTCCTCTAATTAGTCTTATTCCACTTTCTTGGCCATGTTTATAATATTTTTCATACATCCCTGGGGTTCTGATATCTGTATAACATATAATGATATCAGTATCAGGATATTTATGTTTTATGATATTTGCATTTTTCAAAGCAACCATACAACACACTTGTGAACAATATCTATGACCATCTGGCTTTTCATCACGAGATCCCACACACTGTATCATAACTATTCGCCTTGGGACTTTTCCATTAGATAACATTTTTAACTTACCTTTGGTAGGTCCATTAACTCCCATGATGCGTCCAAGTTCACTTTGCGTTATAACATCTTCATACCTATCATAACCATATTCTGGTCTAAGATTAGGATCAAATGTTTTATGACCAGTAGCTATTATAAGAGATCCTACATTTAAAGGAATCATTTCATTTTCTCCCTTTAAATATATTGCATCCATGGTACACACTTTTTTACATTTTCCACATTTTTCACAGTTTTCAATATCTATAGTATAAGCATCAGGATAACTTTGCGAAAATGGTTTGTAAATAGCTTTACGCATTGAAAGACCATCATTCCATGAATCTGGAACCTCTACAGGACAAACTTCTATACATTTACCACAAGAAATACATTTTTTTTCATCAACATATCGAGGTTTACTTTCAAGAAGGATATTAAAGTTTCCAGCTCTTCTTTCAGCACTTATTGCTTTAGTGTTTGTCATGATTTCAATATTTTCATTCCAAATAGCTTCATTGATAACTGGATTAAGTAAACACATTCCACATTCTTCTGCAAGTTTAACTGGTGAAAATACTTTACCTATTTTAACCATTTTTCCTCCAATTGAAGGATTTTGCTCAATTAAATAGGTTTTCACTCCTTGTTTTGCAAGTGAAATAGCAGTACTTATTCCTGAAATTCCTCCTCCTATAACAGCTGCACTCTCAGTTGTTTGACATAATATTGGATCGACAGCTTGAGCTTGTTTTACCTTTTCAATAGAAGCATTAATAAGAGTTATTGCTTTTTCAGTTGCTTTTTTCTTATCATCATGAACCCATGAGCAGTGTTCTCTTAAATTAGCCATGTCCATTAAATAAGGATTAAGTGGTTTTACATAGTCTTGAAATGTTTTTTCATGGGTAATTGGTGAACAGGCAGCTATAACAACTCTGTCTAAATTTTTGTTTATTACATTATCTCTGATAATCTTTCTTCCATTTAAAGAACACAGATTTTCAAATTCTCCGACAACATCTGCATTAATTGAAGATTTAACTTTTTCAATGTCGACTATATCTGAGATATTTCCCCCACACTCACATATAAAAACCCCTACACGTAGGTTTTTAGGAGTAATTGGGGATTTTACACTAGTATTCATTTTAATCAGCCGTAATATTCCTTTTATTTAATCTATTAATAATATTCGTAATCTTTATCATATTTAGAATGTTTATCATATTTTTTAATAATTTATTAATTTTAATAATTATTTTTTTAATGAATATTTTTTTATCTTTATTAATTTTAATAATATTTTTGATTTTTAACAAGTTACTATAGTTTAATAATGTATTATAGGATTACTAATTATATTATAATTATTCTATCCTATCGATTTTTTTAATTCTTTATCTTTTTTATTAGAGATAGCTTCTATTTCTTCAATTAATGGTTCTAAAGGAACTGTGTGTGTTTGTATTCCTACTATTTTATAAGGATCAGCCCCCATCACAAGAGCTATTAATTGTACTATGTTTAAATGGAATATATTGAATTCAGTATCTAGTTCTTTTGAAATATAAGGCTGGTATCTATCAAATTGCATCTGACAATTAGGACACATATGTACCAATATATCCGTATCTTCGTTTTTAAGAGATAATAATTTTTCACCAGTAACTTCCATAGATAAATCTTTATTAACAAATCTTTGCCTAAATCCTGCTCCACAGGTACTTCTTTTGTGGTCATACCAACCAATGGTTTCAACACCACATGATTTTACAAGTTCATCTAGAATTTTTGGATCTCTGAAACCTTCAATAGTATCTTCATATTGTACTTTACAGTAATGACAAGCATGATGGGTAGCTATTCTAAATTTTGATAAGTCAAATTGAATATTTTTAGCTATTTCATCCTTTTTATTAAACAACAGTTCAACCACATGAAAGATATTTTCTGTTGAATCTATACTTCCTTTCTCATATTTCATTTCATCAAAATTAACTTCTTCAAAAACGTCATTAACTTTATCTCTAATTTCATCATTAGTATTTAGTAATTTAGCTACTTTTTTATTGATAGCATAGCATGTTGCACACATCATAGCTAAATTTGTATGATTAGTTTTATTGGCTATATTGAAGTTACGAGCCCCCACTATAGTTGTAGAAAACTGATCAAAAACATCGGAATAATGACCCAGCCCAGTACAGCAAGATTGTCTATCATTTACTATATAATCTATGCCTACTTTATCAAATATATATTTTGTTGATGTTTCGATTCCAGGATATTCTCCACTCACCAAACAACTTTTAAAGAGGATAACATTTTTATCAGGTATATTTTTCATCTATAAGTACCTTCTGTAAGTTTATAGTAATTATTTAATAACTATATTACAATTATAATCTAATAAGTATATTACAATTATATTAATTTGAATGATATTGTAACATAAATATAATCCACGAATATTTAAATAGGATTTAATAAGATTCATATCACCAAATCATAAAATAATAATTGAAAAACTATTTAGTAAATTATTCTAATATGGCCTTTAAGATATTTAAAATTATTTAAAATTACTAAATTAATTTTTAGATATTCTGAAATATTTATTAGCTATTGAAATTATCAAAAATCAAGGAGAATTAAAAATTTTTAGATTATAGTTACACTTTATTTAATAATCAGTTGAAATAAATTTAAAAAATAATATTATTAATGAAGTTAATATTTATATTGAAAATTAATTATGTTTTTAATATTATAAATATTTTACTATTTTTATAAAATTACTAGATAGCAGAAATTTCTAAAATAAATTTTTTGCAATTTAATTTTAACCATATATTTCATAATAAAATGTCATAATAAAATGAATATTGTATTAAGAAATTTATAATATAGTACTAAGAAATTTAAAACTCTTATTAAAAACTTTTTTAAGGTGTTTATTTAATGGAAATATAATAATAATCAATTATACAATCATTAATTTTTTTATAGATTATAAAAGTTATTTTTAAAATCTTTTTAAATATTTTTAAATACTTCTAAATAGCTTAAAAAGGATTTTAAAAGATTTTAAAATGTTTGCTAAAATTGAAGTTAGATATGTTAGTTTTTATTCAAAATAAGCCATATACATTGAGAATTAAACATTTTTATTACTAGTTTTCATAATCTTAATCTATTATATAAATCTTTCTAAATAAATTTCTAAGTAACCTTTATATTAACTTCATTCCAAAGTATTATCAGTACATTAATGTAAAGCTGAGCTAGCTCATTGAGGTACGCATAAATTTAAACTATAGCTAAAAATTAACAGCTGGTTAACAGCTGATTAGCAGTTTATTAACAGCTAATCATATGCCAGTTAATAGCTAATCAGTAGCTGATTTAGTTGAGGTTTATATAATTGATAAATAAAAATAAATAAAATAGAATAAAATTTTATTTAATAGAGGAGGAAACTCTATGGCTGATGATGATGTAAAAATTGTAATGTTTTGTTGCAACTGGTGTTCCTATGGTGGAGCAGATACTGCAGGTACAGCTAGGATGCAATATCCCCCAAATATAAGGGTTATTAGGGTAATGTGTTCTGGAAGAATTGAACCTCAATTTATATTGAAGGCATTCAAAGAAGGTGCAGATGGCGTAATTGTAGCTGGGTGTCACCACGGTGATTGTCACTATGACGCAGGTAATTATAAATTAGATCGTAGAATGAGAATAATTTATAAATTAGCGGATGATTTAGGAATTGGAAAAGAAAGAATTTATCATGACTGGATCTCTGCATCTGAAGGTGAAAAATTTGCAGAAACAGTTAAAATGATGGTTAATCGAATTAAAGAATTGGGCCCTGCACCTTTGAAAGAGCAGTTAGATGCTGAGGCTTAAGCGGAGGAAATAAAATGGCACAAAAAGCTAAAATAGGAACTATGTGGTTAGGCGGATGTTCTGGATGTCACTTATCTATTGCTGATTTTCATGAATCTTTATTAGATGTTTTAGACCTCGCTGATTTTGAATTTTCTCCAGTTTTAATGGATACTAAATATGATGAAATTCCAGAAATGGATGTAGTAATCATTGAAGGTGGAATCAGAAACGAAGAAAACAGAGAACTAGCTGAAGAATTAAGAGAAAAAGCTAATTTTATTATTAATTATGGGACCTGCTCTTGTTATGGTGGAGTTCCAGGATTAGGTAACTTAAACACTGTTGAAGAATTAGAACAAGAAGCTTATATTAATTCTCCAAGTACTGTCAATCCTGATGAAATAATCCCTAATGAAGATGTTCCTTCATTAGAAAGTAGAGTTAGACCTCTTGGAGATGTAATAAATGTGGATTTAAATGTTCCAGGATGTCCTCCAAGATCTGACGTTGTAGCTGAAGCGGTTGTGGCTTTACTTAAAGGAGAAAATGTAGAATTACCAACTACAAATCTTTGTGAAGTTTGTCCAAGAGAAAAACCACCTGAAGGTTTATCTATGGAATTCATTAAGAGACAATTTGAAATTGGAAAACCTGAAGATGATTTATGTTTAATTCCTCAAGGATTAATATGTATGGGACCAGCTACCATCTCACTATGTGGTGCGGAATGTCCAAGCATAGCTATCCAATGTAGAGGATGTTATGGTCCTACTTCTAAAGTTATGGATCAAGGTGCTAAAATGATAAGTGCTATTGCTTCAGATTATGGTGTAGAAGAAGATAAAACAATTGACCCAGAACAAGTAGCTGATCAAATAGATGATATTGTTGGTACTTTCTATACTTACACTTTACCAGCTGCTTTAATACCTTTAAAAATGCAAAACGGGGGCAAATAAATGGTAAAACTTACTATGGAACCTGTAACTCGTATTGAAGGACATGCAAAAATTACTGTAAATCTCGATGATGCAGGAAATGTTCAAGATACTAGATTACATGTTATGGAATTTAGAGGATTTGAAAAATTTATGCAAGGACGTCCTGTGGAGGAAGCTCCAAGGATAGTTCCTAGAATCTGTGGAATTTGTGATGTACAACACCACTTAGCTGCTGCAAAAGCTGCTGATCAATGTTATGGTTTTAAAGATGATGAAATCTTGCCTGCTGCTTATAAAATGAGAGAGCTCATGAATTGGGGTTCATATATGCACTCCCATGCACTTAGCTTCTATTTCTTATCAGCTCCTGATTTTGTTGTTCCTGATGGAACTAGAAAAACAAGAAATGTTTTCCAAGTTATTAAAGATATGCCAGAAGTAGCTTTACAGGCTATCCAAATAAGGAAAAACGGTTTAGATATTGTTAAAGCTGTTGGTGGAAGAGCAATACACCCAACTTCTTCAACTCCTGGTGGTATTTCCACTGATTTAGACGCTGAAACCCAAAAAGATTTGCTTGGTAAAGCTCAACAAAACATTGAATTAGCTCAAGCTACTTTGGATTTAGCTATTCCTATTTTTGAAGATAAAATTGATTTAGCTTCCACTTTAGGTAACTTTGGTGATACAAGGCACTGTGGTCTTACTAAAGATGGAGTTTGGGATGTTTACAATGGTGATGTAAGAATAAAAAGTAAAGATGGTTCTAAAGTTGAATATGAATATAACAATCTTGAATACTTAGATGTTGTAGCCGAACATGTTAAACCATACTCATGGTTAAAATTCCCTTATATCAAAGAGTTAGGTTATCCTGAGGGTATTTACAGAGTAGCTCCATTATCAAGAATAAATGTAGCTGATAAAATGCCTGATGCTGCTCCTTTAGCTCAAGATAGATTTAAAGAATTCCATGACAAATTTGGTTATGCACAAGCACCATTACTTTTCCATTGGGCAAGATTAATAGAATTGTTAGCTTCTGCTGAATGTGCAGCTAGCCATTTAGAAGGAGACTTAACTGGTCAAAAATTCCCAGATTCTATTGAAAGAGTAGCTGGTGAAGGTGCAGGTATTGTAGAAGCACCTCGTGGTACTTTAATACACCATTACAAAACTGATGATGATGGTTTAATGACCAACGTTAACATCGTCGTTGCAACTATCCAAAATAATCCTGCTATGGAAATGGGTATTCAGAAAGTAGCTAAAGATTATATTAAACCTGGTGTTGAAGTAGATGATAAGATTTTCAATTTGATGGAAATGGTTATTAGAGCATACGATCCATGTTTATCTTGTGCTACCCATTCAATGGATAGTCAAATGAAATTAGCTACCATAGAAGTTTATGACAGCAATGGTAATTTAATAAACAAAGTATAAGTGGGTGTAAAAATGATAGTAGTCAATCAAGAAGACTGCATTAAATGTGGAGCATGTGAGGGAACTTGTCCATCAGCAGCTATTGAATTAGAGAACCAAAAGGTTGTCTATTGTGATATCTGTGGTGGAGAGCCTAAATGTGTTGACATTTGCCCACAAGATGCACTTGCTGTAGATGAGTTACTCATTGATGAGAAAGGGAACACTCAAGCAAGGATTCTTTATAATCCTGCTAAGTGTAATGAGTGTGGAGATTGCGTAGCAGTTTGCCCTCCTCAAACCTTAAAACTTGACAATGATCAGAAAACCATGCCTTTACAAGGATTCTGTGTGATGTGTCAAAAATGTGTAAATATCTGCCCAGTTGGAGTCATTGGGATTCCTGGTATTAAAGAACCTAAAACTCGTGAATTAGATCTTGAAGGTCCAATTTTCATAAAAGATTGTGTTGGATGTGGAACATGTGTTCCGGAATGTCCTGTCGATGCAATTACTTTGGCTGAAACTGGCGGAGTAATAGAAATTGATGAAGACACATGTATTAAATGTGGTGTCTGCTCACAAACTTGTCCATGGGATGCAGTTTTCATATCTGAAATAAAACCAGAAAAACGTTCAAAAGAAATAAAATCATTTGAATTAGATGCTGAAACTTGTATTGGTTGTAATAGCTGTGTAGATGCTTGTCCAGGTGACTTTATAGAAGAATCTAAGTCTGATATGACAGTAAAACTTCCAACTATTTGTGCTGCATGCAGTTTATGTGAAAAAATTTGTCCTGTTGATGCTATTAGTTTAGATATCGAATGGGGAGATGCAAAACCTGCTAATGAAGAAGGAGTAGTTAATAATTCTGAAAAATGTGACTTCTTAGGTGCATGTGCATCTGTCTGCCCATCTGAAGCTATTCGGGTAGTTAGAAAAGACGGTACTCAAATGCCAGATGATATTCAAACAGACAATGACCCATCATTTAACATGTGTGTAAGATGTGGAGCATGTGCTGCAAAATGTCCTGAAGGTGCTTTAACATTATCACCTATGGATAAAGTAGCTGATGGTGAAATAGTTCAAAGAAACAGAATTGTGTTTAACCCATCATTATGTAATAAATGTGGGGATTGTATTGATGTTTGTCCATATGATATGTTAAAACTTAAAGAAGAAGGTAATTTACCTCTTGTTGGTTTCTGTACTCTATGTGAACAATGTATCGAGGCATGTCCAAAAGACGCAATGGAATTCAAATAAACAAAAACAATTTAGATGGTTATCCATCTAATACTTTTTTTATTTTCTTTTTCATGGTTAAAATACCATTAGATTATTTTTTTTTGAAATTATTTTTAATAATAATTATATTCTTAAATAATTATATTCTTAAGATTATTTAATAGAATTAATTTTTTGGAATTATTTTTAATATAGTCAGATACTTAATTTTTGGCAGTATATTTTCTGATTCTTTATATAATAATTGATATTTTTATTGTCAAAAATTTGGTTTTGTACTATAATATTTTTATTATTGTGAAATTTAAACATTTTTTACTATTGTTAAATCTAAATACAATCACTAATCACGATTAATTTTTTTAAATATGAAAAAATTAGTTGATTTAAATAATTAATATGATAAATTTATTTTTAGATATATTTCATTGTTCTTGGATGAATAGTTTATGTTCTTCAAGCTCTAATTGAACAAATTTTCCTTTCACTGATTTTTTATTGTTCAATATGTCTGTCATAGATATTTTATCTCCATCAATTTTTACACTCATAACATCTTCCATTATTAACTCATCATTTGTATTATAAATATTTGATTCACACATCATTAAAACCTCGCTATATTATTTTCTTATTAAATTATTAACCGTCTTTTTTATTAAATTAATAGTGAACATATTTCCCTTCATTATTCCCAATCACATCCCCATCATTCATTATAATATTTCCATTAGAGATGGTCATAATAGCTATTCCTTTATATTCATAATTTTCAAAGGGAGTATATTTTGCTTTAGTATAAAAATTATCTAGGTTGAACTTTCCTTCTTTTTTAAGATCTACTACAACAAAATCTGCATCTTTTCCTACTTCAATATTTCCTTTATTTTTCAGTCCAAATATCTTTGCAGGATTTTCTGATAATAATTTTGATATTGATGAAAGTTCAATGCTTCCTTTATTCACTTCAGTTAAAAGTAGAGACAGAACAGTTTCTAAGTTAGGGATTCCTGGTGCAGAGTTCCACACACCTCTTTCTTTTTCTTCAAGGGTATGGGGGGCATGATCTGTTCCAATCATGTCAATGTCACCCAAATCAGTCACTGCTAAATTTTCACCTTTTAGGCGAAGTGGAGGATTAGTCTTAGCTATTGTCCCATATTTGTCGAAAACATCACTATCAAGTAGTAAATGATGTGGTGTGATTTCTGTGGTTATATTATGGATTTTTGACTTATAGGATTCTGTTGTATTTTCCTGTTTTCTTTTGGATTTTAGTGTATTTTTTGTGTTGTTTTGTGTTGTTTTGGATTTTAGTGTATTTTTTGTGTTGTTTTGTGTTGTTTTGGATTTTAGTGTATTATCTGTTTTGTTTTGTTTTGTTTTGGATTTTAGTGTATTATCTATATCATATTGCCTTTTTTGTTCTAATTTTGCAATATCTAACGCTTCTTTGGTGCTTAAATGACATATATGTAAGTCAATATTATATTTTTTAGCCAATGATATTGCATATTTTACTGAAACGACCTCTGCTTTACTTGGTCTAGCATAACTGTAGTCTATAGGAGCATTACCTCTAATACATTCCATTTTTTTAAGTCTTTCAGTATTATCTTCTATAATAGCTTTATTTTCGCCATGAACTGTGATTTTAAGATTAAATTTTTGTGATTTAGAATTTTCACTATTTAAATCTCTTTCAGCTATTGAAATATTTCTAAATATGGTGTCCAAAGAATTATCTTCTTCTAAATCCATAAATATTTTAAATGAACTTGGTTTTAGTTCAGCTATCTTTTTTATCTCTTCTAAATTATTTATTCCACTGTGTAGACCAAAGTCAACAATACTCTTATTTTTAGCTATTTTCATTTTTTCCTTAAAATTTTCAGCTGTGTTGGTTTGAGGAACTGTATTTGGCATATCTATAATTGTTGTAAATCCTCCATTTGCTGCAGCGAAGCTACCACTTTTAAAACTCTCTTTATAAGTTAATCCAGGGTCTCTAAAATGGACATGTGGATCTATAAGTCCGGGTAAAACAAATTTTTCATTAATATCAATTTCTACATCTGCCTTTAATGGTTGTTTAGATATGTTAGCTATTTTCCCATCATTCACACTAACATAATAGCTTCCTGACTTATTCACAAGTTTAGAATTTTTGAGAACTAAATCATTCATTGTTCCTTCCATTTTTATTTTAATTTTTTCATAAGAAATTATATTCATTGATTTTGTTATATAATAAATATTATTCTTTTAATAAGGTGAATATCATTGACTTTATTATTAATCATTATATTTTTTCTCTTTATAATAAGAATATTTATTTTTTGTATATGATAAATTTTTATATTTTTTATTATTATCTTCATTATTATTTTTCATTATTATTTATATTAGAATAATATTATTTTTGTGAGCAATAAAATAAATAATAAATAATAAATAATAATTAATAAAAAATAAATACTAAATAATAGATAATAATTAATAAATAATAGAAAGTAATTAATAATTAATAAAAAATAAATACTAAATAATAGATAATAATTAATAAAGAATAGATAATAATTAATAAAGAATAGATAATAATTAATAAAGAATAGATAATAATTAATAAAGAATATGGGATTAAAGATTTTTAAAATTATAAATTTTCTGTTTTTATAAACAATAAATTAATTATAATTAACATTATAAATTAATATCATGCCTTCAGATGAATTAGTTCCATCAGAAAAATTTGTGAAAAAAATAATAGAAAGAGACAGAAGGATATTTTTTAAAGATTATTCTGATTCTCAAAATTCTATTTCTGAGGATAGTAAAATAGCAGAGGATAATACTTCAAGTTATCTAAATGAATATGGTAATTCAAAAAATCAGAAAACATCAGAAAAGCCTATAATCGCTGATTTCACAGAATATAATCCTCTTCATAAAGGTCATTTTCATTGTATGAATGTAGCTAAATCTAAAGTTCCTAATGGAATGTTTGTAGCTATAGTGCCTGGACTTTTTGAGAGAAGTGGGAGAGGTGTTCCTTTTATAATGACTCGACAAGCAAGGGCTAAAATAGCTATTGAAGTTGGAGCTGATATTGTTGTAGAAGGCCCTCCTATGGGAATTATGGGGTCTGGTCAATATTCTTTATGCTTAGCTAAGATGTTTAAAGCATTGAACACTGATTTTATTCCAAGAGGGTATCGTCCTTTTGAAGGTTATGATGAAATCTTAGAGAGAATAGCTAACGGGCATGGAATAGCACCTAAACCTTATAAAATAGTTGATATGGATACTAATGAGGTTTTATCTAAAAATAAACTTGAAGAAGATAATTATGTTATTGTTTCCTTTTCTAAATCGTTAAAAAAAATAGGATTTGATTTTAAAAATAAATTTATCTTTGTAAAGAGGATTAAAGGAGTAAGTGGAACTTTAATTCGGAAGGCTACTGAAACTGGCAACTTTAGCGAAGTTGTGGATATGTTACCTCCTGCATCAATAGCTATTTTAGAGGATGAGATTAAAAATAAGATGGCCCCTCTTCATAAGTCTCGTGATGAAGCCACTATTTTAAATTCAGCTAATGATTTGTCATTTGAAGAATTAAATGCATTAAATTTGATAAATGATAGCACTGCTGAAAAAATTGTAGAAATTCGAAAAAAAAAGAGTTTTGAATCATTATTTGAAATCCAAGATTGTATTTCACAAGGGTTTTCAACTCACTTTAAACATAGGGTTTTAAGTGTATTGGAAGCAAAAATAAATAAAGATGTAATATCTAATTATATTGATAATTATCCTTTTACTATACGAGTTTTAGATTATAAAAATAAGGATATTTTAGAAGAATTTAAAGATAAAATTAATAATAATAACAGGAGAATAGAATTATGGCAATAAAAAATGGCGATTTTGTTAGATTAGAATTTACAGGAAAAATCAAGGAAACTGGAGATATTTTTGATACTACTTCTGAAGAAGTAGCTTTAGAAGCAGGTATTTTTGTAGAAAATAAAGATTATGGTCCAATACCTATTATCATAGGAGGAAATCACCTTTTAAAAGCTATTGATGAAGCGGTTATTGGATTAGAAAAGGGAGATACTAAAGAAATTGAAGTTACTCCTGAAAATGGTTTTGGTAAGAGGGATACTAGTTTAATACAGTTAGTTCCAATGAAAGAGTTCAAAAAACAAGGAATGAATCCATATGTTGGAATGGAACTAAATTCAGATGGTAACAAAGGAAGAGTTCTGACTATTAATGGTGGAAGAGTAAAAGTAGATTTCAACCATGAATTAGCTGGTAAAAATTTGGAATACAGTGTAGTAATCACTGATATAATCGAAGATGACGAAGAAAAAATCAAAAGCATGATTCAACTTCATTATTCCTATCCAAACATGGATTTAGATAAAACTGAAATTAAAATAGACAGCGATAAAGTTAGTATCAAATTAGATGAAATCACACGATTCGATCAAAAATCTTACATGGATGTAACATTCGCCAGATTTAGAATATCTAAAGACATATGGGACCACATGGACTTTGAAAAAGTAGAATTCGTAGATGAATTTGAAAAGAAAGTTGAAGAAGATCTTGATTCTGATGAATCTGTAGCTGCTAATTCCGATGAATCTTTAAATACTAATTCTGATGAATCTGTAAATGATTCTGAAAACAAAGTTGAAGAAACTAGTGAATCTTCCGATGAATGAATATAATCTAAAGAATAATATCATTCAATAATCTATTTTTTTATTTATAGAATAATTCAATAGACTATTTTTTTTTATTTATAAATGAATACCATTTATAAATTTTATTAATACACTTTTCTATTTTTATTTTTTCTATATTTTATTGGCTAGGAAATAATTTTTTGAAAATTTATCATTTTCTTGTTTTTAGAATACTGTGATGCTGTTTTAGGCAGTGTAGTTCTATATTTTTCGCATGTACTTATTAAGTTGATATCATTTTGAATTTTCGGTAATCCTTTGGTTTCGACTTGTCTGTAGTTTAATTCAATTTTATGTGGATGAAGGGTTTTTTGACTATTATTTTTTTGTTTATTATTTTCTTTATTTTCTTTTTTGTCTATTTTTAAGCTATTGTGTCTTGGTATTTTTTGGAATAGTGGTTTATTATTCTGTAATTGGATCAGGATGACCATTCTTTTTTTTGGTTTTGCAATTTTTACATATTGATGTAGAATACTTTTTGCCTTCTTTTTATGTATATATTTTTTAATGGTAGTATTGTTGTTGTGGTGTATTCTTATTATTTATAATAAAAGAATAGGTTGAAAATTAAATGAGGAATTAGGTAGGTTGTTTTTCTATTGGGTTGTTTTTTTTGTGTTTATTTTTTGTTTTTTTGTTTGTGTGTTCTTTATATGTTTAGGGGGGGGGGGGGTAGTCTATGGTTTTGTTCCTGCTTCGTTATTTCTTTTTGTTTTCGTTTTGGGGTGTGTAGAAGTGATATCTTTATATATGGGTAATTGCTATAAGTATGTTTGTCCAGTAGTTAAAAGTTAATAGTTTAATAGGATACTAACTGTTCTTTAGATGACTAACAAGTTTTTTTATTTATTAATTAATAAGGTATGGTTAGTAGTTGATTGTTAAGTGTTCTTAGTTTTTAATAGCTGGATGGTATGTTGAGATATATATTGTATTTTAATGATGAGGTGAAAGATATTATGAATAAGTTTAAAAAGACGTCTTTTGTGATGGTCTTATTGTTGCTTTTTGCTTTGTTGGTAATGGTTGGTTTATCAACTAGTTTTGCAGCAGATCGTAATATTACTAATGCGACTGATGGTGGTATTAGTGGTGCTGTTAATAGCTCTCTAGCTAACGATAAGATAATATTGTCTGATGGTATTTATTCAGGCAACAACAACAAAGACATAATAATAAATAAGAATTTAACCATTACAGGCTCTAATAAAGCCAACACGGTAATTGATCTAAGTGGTGGTAGTAAGTTATTCACAATTAATTCTAGTGTAAGCTTAATATTGGCGAATTTGACTATAAAAAACGCACAAATAGGCAATAACAGTTACTTGATTAGTAATAATGGTTATTTAACACTGCAAAATGTTAATATAATTAATAATGAAATTGAGAATGATGCTGGTTATGTTATTTATACAGATAATCATCTAACTGTTATAGATTCTACATTTACTAATAATAGTGGTATTGCTGGCGGTGCAATTTATGTATCTGCTGGTAACAATAGTACAACTAATGTTGATATTGTTAATTCTACTTTTACTAATAACAATGCGACTACTAATGGTGGTGCCGTTTATGTAGGTGCTGCTACTAGTGGCCTTAGTAATGTGAATATTATTGATTCTACTTTTACTGGTAATAATGCTACTGGTGGTGGATCAGTTTATATACGTCCTATTGGTATTTCTAATGTGAATATCACTAGATCTAACTTTATAAACAACAAGGCGGTCTATGGTGGATCAATAGCTATAAATAATTACGAAAATGGTACTCCTAATGTGAATATTATTGATTCTACTTTTACTAATAACAATGCGGCTGATAATGGTGCAGCAATTGATGTAGGTAGTAGTGCTAATGGTACTACTAGTGCTTATATAGTTAATTCCACTTTTGAAAACAACACCGTAGGATATAATGGCGGAGGAATAGTTATAACTAATAGTGCTAATGGTACTACTAGTGCTTATATTGCTAATTCCACTTTCACAGGCAATAATGCTGGTATGGGGGGAGGAGTTAGTGTACTTAATATGGGTAGTGCTTATATTGCTAATTCCACTTTCACAGGCAATAATGTTGGTATGGGGGGAGGAGTTAGTGTACTTAATATGGGTAGTGCTTATATTGTTAATTCCACTTTTGAAAGCAACACTGCAACTACTAGTGGTGGAGCAATTTTTGTAAGCACTAGTGCTAATGGTACTCCTAGTATTTATACAGTTAATTCCACTTTCGTAAATAACACCGCTACTAATAATGGTGGAGGAATTTATGTAACCACTATTAATGGTAGTGATGGTATTCTTGATTCTAGTTTCGTAAATAACACCGCAACTAATGGTGGAGCAATTTATCTAACTACTGGTGCTGATGGTAGTGTTAGTGTTGATATTGTTAATTCCACTTTTGAAAGCAACACTGCAACTACTAGTGGTGGAGCAATTTATGTATATAGTTGGATCAGGACTCATGATAGTGTTGGTATTTTTGATTCTAGTTTCGTAAATAACACTGCAACTACTAGTGGTGGAGCAATTTACGTAACTACTAATAGTAATAGTAGTGTTAGTGTTGATATTGTTAATTCCACTTTTGAAAGCAACACTGCAACTACTAGTGGTGGAGCAATTTATCTAACTGCTGGTGCTGATGGTAGTGTTAGTGTTGATATTGTTAATTCCACTTTTGAAAGCAACACTGCAACTACTAGTGGTGGAGCAATTTACGTAACTACTAATTATAGGTGTAATTTTACTATCGATGTTCTTAGTTCTAGTTTTATAAATAACTCCGCAGCTAATGGTAAGGCTATTTATGTAACTAGTGGCCCTGATAGTAATGTTAGTGTTGTTGTGAATTATAATGTGTTTTTAAATCAGTCTACTGGTGCTATTTTTAAGAATGGTGCTTCTTCTGTTGTTGTTGATGCTGATTATAATTATTGGGGTTTTAATGGTGTCCCAACTGGTATGACTAATGTTGTTGTGAATAGTTATTATGTGCTTGGTATTACTAATATGAGTGATCTTGGTGCTAATTATACTGTTGGTGATTTATTAAACTTTAATTATACTGTGTATTTAAATGGTACTAGTGATAGTACTAATGCTAGTAATTTACCAAGTCTTAACAGTATTTTCTATAATGATCTTTTATATGGTTATTTCAGTTTGAATGCTCCGGGTATTATACAGGTTCCTGTACAAACTATAGCTGGTGATGTTTTTAATTTCACTAATGCTAATGGTACTGTAATCGGAAACTTTACATTAACTGGTACTATTTATCCAGGTAGTGTTGATAATATCACTGTTCCTGAGATTATTATTGTGAATAATACTAGTGTTGATTTGGTTATTAGTATTCCTACTAGTGTTGGTGGTTTAGCTGGTCAGACTTTTAATGTTACTATTAATGGTCAAACACAAACTGTTGCTTTTACTAATGGTACAGGTACTTTTGTGGGTTATCAGTATGGTAATTTAGGACTTAATAGTTTAAATATCACTTTAAGTGATAATCCTAACTACAATAACAGCTCTGCTATTAACAACGTTTTCTTCAAAGAAGAAACAAACATTAATGCTAGTGTGAATGACACTGTTTATGGTGAAAACGCAATTATTGTGATTAATGCAACTAGTAATGGTCGATCTATAGCTGATGGAACTTACACAGTAATACTCAACGGTGTTGAGTATAATGTAACTTTTACTAATGGTATAGGACAGGTTATTTTATCTGGTCTTAATGCAGGTGAATATAATTACACTATAATCTTCAATAGCACTGATAAATACATCGAATCAGAAACTAACATCACAATAAATGTTATTAAAGCTAATGTGAATATTGGTGTTAACTTACCATCAAATGCTACATATGGTGGAAACAGTACTATATCTGGTAACTTAACCACTAATGGTAGCTTATTAGAAGGCACTTACAACATCACAGTAACTATAAATGGCGTAGAATACAATGTAACAGTTATCGATGGTGTTTGGAGTTTAACAATACCTAATACAAATGTAGGAATAGCTAATATAGACATATTTTTCCCTGAAAACAATAACTACAACAATGCAACAATAGCTAATAGCTATACTGTTAATCCAAAGAATCTTGGAACTAAAATCACAATAACCTCAACAAGAAACGGCAATAAAATTACCTACAAAATCACACTAAAAGACAACCAAGGAAACATATTAACTAACCAAAATCTCACTTTAACTATTGCAGGTAAAACTGTAACTCTTAGAACAAATAGTCAAGGAATTGCACAGTACACATTTACTGCAACTAAAGCAGGAAAATACTACGCAAACGCAGCATACAACGGACTAAACACCGAAAACATCATCTATGGCTCTTCCAGTGCAAAATCCAACAGCATATCAATCACAAAAACAAACATAAAAGTCTATCATGTTGCTAAGAGTGCTAAAACTGTAAAATATCATGGAAAAAGATACAGAGTCTATTATAAAACCTATTATATTAAAAATTACGGTATTTTAACAGGTTCTAAACTATTCCAGAAATCTTTAAAAGGTTTCACACTAAGCAAAATCAGCAAAACAAGCAACATAAAAACAAACTACAACAAAACCAAAAAAATCCTAAAAACCAGTGTAAAAAACCTCGCACATGCAAAAATAGCCAAAATCAAAATAAAATTCTACAAAAGAATCGCATAAAAACCTTTAGCTTATAAAAGCTAAAAAATCCAAAAATTTTAAAAAAGTAGAGAATAAATTAATTTTTTTCCTTATTCTCTCTTACTTTATTTTTTTATTTATTAAGATCATTTTATTTTTTTACTTATTTTTTTTACTTTATTTACTTTGATGTGGAATAATTATTTTTATTTTTTCATTTTCCATGAATTAGGGGAAATTAAATAAAAAATGTATTTATACCAATATGTAAAATTGGACATCTAAAAGAATGCTCACAAGGATCTAACTACATAATAATAAGCCACTATACCACAAGTTACCAAGATAGAATAGCTTAAAAATGGGTAAAAAACAAAATAATGAAACCCATAAACAAAAAATAATAGTTGAAAGACACTTCTCCCATATCGTAATTTGAACTATAGACAAGGCAAAACCAGAGGACTACAGAATTCAAAATGGCATTGACTTGCTAACAACAACACATAACATACAAAAAATATACAACTATACCACCGAAAACAACACTACAATGTTCAAAAATAAACTAAGAAAAAACAAAAATTCACAAAATCAGAATAAAAAAACTACAAACTTTCAAAAAATTATTCCTAGCTAATTTAATTATAAAAATATTGAATTATTTATAATATTTGACATTGAGTTTGAAAATAGTAATTTTAATATAGATAGCTAAAATGTATTTAATAGATAATAAATATATAAATAAATTATCTAAAATATATATTTTTAATATTTCTAGATTTTAATTGTTAAGTTGTTTACTGTTATATCTTTAATTATTTATAATTATTTAATTATTATTTATTTAATCTATCCTAATAATAATAATAATAATAATAATAATCGTTTTCAATATTAACTGAATATATTATTTATAAGTTCCCCAGGATTAGTAAACAAAGCTTGAATAGCATCAAAAAAGCTAGGATAATTACTACTCAATGTTACTAAGAATATTATATAAGATACAACTAATATGATTAAAACAATTAATAAAATTGTTAGAATCTTTTCTAGACTTGAGAAAGGAGTTGGTGTGTCATTCTTGTATTGGATTCGTCTATGTAATGAATGTGGAGTGTATTGTTCACTTTTTTTGTCGTTATCGTGACTTTTTCTTAAATTATCTAAAATAGGGACTCCTTTTTGTTTATTTATTTGATCATCTTCTGTTTCATTATAAATTTCCCTTGGTGCAGTTGTTTCAGGAGGGATGTAAGTATTTTTGGTTATAGGGCCATTTTCTTCTTCGTCAATAGCTAATTGCTCACTTAAAGATAAATTTTTCTCATCTCTAACATTTTTTGGAGTTTTTTCATCAAAATAAAGGTCATCTAAATATTTTTCATATTTTTCTTCAATATTTTTATTAGGTGTGATATCAGATCTTTCATTAGGAAGCTCCTCTGTTCCTCCTATGTTTTCTTTAGCTATTTCAGGAGTTATATTATGTGCATCATCATATATCCTATTATCAGAGTAAAGGTCCTCGTAATCATCATTAAAAGTATCTTGTACATCTTTTGCAGGTGTTTCTTTAAGTGTTTCATTTGTTTGATCAGGAATTTCACTAGCACTGGTTTCTCTTTTATTAATTGCAAGATCTGTTAATTCAGGTCCTACAAGTTCACTCATACAATCTTGGCAATAATTTCTTCCAGCAATAGTTATTTTACAGTCTTCACACAGATTTTTTCCGCAAAACTGACAATTAGCAACAGCTTCTTTCTCAGGATGATTTTGACAGTTCATATCCTTCACTCCATATTTAATTATATTATAATTTGATGATTAGTTTTTAATTAAATCATGATTTTATAGTTTCAATAGCTATTATATTTTTGATTAATGATTTTATATTTTTAATATTCATTATATTTTAATATATAATTATTCTATTATATGATTTTGATTAGTTATTATTTAAATTTAATGGTTTTTAACTATTTTTTAGTATTATTTAGTTGATTATAATTTGATTATAAAAAATTAAAATAATATTAAAGAAATTAATAAAAAACTAGATATTATAGTTACAATCATTTACATATTGGTAGAATACTCTTTTTTTCTTTGCCTTCTTATTTTTGCATATTTTTAAATCGTAGTATTTTGTTATTGTGTTGTATTATTATTCTTTATAATAGAAGAATAGGTGGAAAATGCGTTGATGGATTAGATGTCTTATTTTTGTGAAAAATATGATTTTTTGTGTTTAATTTTTGTGTGAATGGTTTTAAGTTCTTTATATGTTTAGGGGGGGGGGGGGGTAGTCTATGGAATTAGTTCTGGTTTGTGGTTTCTTCTTGTTTTGTCATTGGAGTGTGTAGAAGTGATATCTTTATATATGGGTAATTACTATAAGTATGTTTGTCCAGTAATTAAAAGTTAATAGTTTAATAGGATACTAACTGTTCTTTCAGTAACTAACAAGTTTTTTTCATTTATTATTGATGAGATGTTAGTTAGTAGGTGATGATTGTTAAACATTTTTTAGTTTTTAACTAATAGCTGGCATTATATTGAATATTAGATATTTAAGTAAAAACACGGTTCGATATATTAAATAAAAAAATATTGAGGTGAATTTATACTATGTATAAAAATGAATTTAAGAAATTATCGATTTTTTTGATAATTTCCGCAATAATAGCTATTGGGGCTTTTTCTTTAATCGGCACAACAAACGCAGCAGATGTTACTATTAATAACACTACTGATAATATACGAGATGCATCAATCGGCAATGGTAGCTTTAATGATGGCGATACATTGTACTTAGAAGATGGTGTATACTCAGGAACAGGTAACAAAAATCTTGCAATCAGCAAAAATATGACAATAGCTGGTAAAACCAAAGGTGGAGCAATAATCGACATGGAAAACAATGGACGAGCATTCACAATAAATGCAGGAATCAACATAACACTGATAAACATAACCTTCATAAACGGAAACATCACAGTTAGTGGTGGTGTAATCGCATCAACTGGAACTAACATCATATTAACCATAACCGACTGCACATTCGAAAACAACACAGCAAATAATGGTGGAGCTATTCATATAAATGGAGTTAGTTCCAATACTACTATCAAAAATTCAATATTCAAAAACAACAAAGCAAGTAATAATGATGGTGCTGTATGTATGGTTGGAACTAATAGTGCTCATTTGGTTGATAATTGTACTTTTGAAAACAACACTGCAACTAATAGTTATGGTACTTTATCTATTGGTGGAGATGGTTCTGATAATATTTTAAGAAATTCAGTATTCAAAAACAATACTGCAACTAATTATGCTGGTGCTACTTTAAGTGGAAGTAATAGTATTAATTTGGTTGATAATTGTACTTTTGAAAACAACACTGCAACTAGTAATTATGGTGCTTTAAATATTAATGGACCTGGTTCTGATAATACTCTCGAAAATTCAGTATTCAAAAACAATACTGCAACTAATTATGCTGGTGCTACTTTAAGTGGAAGTAATAGTATTAATTTGGTTGATAATTGTACTTTTGAAAACAACACTGCAACTAATAGTTATGGTGGTTTAACTATTGGCGGTGATGGTAGTGATAATACTGTTCGTGATTCTGTGTTTGAGAATAATACTGCGTCTAATAGTTACGGTGCTATTATTGCTACTGGTGATGGTAGTAATACTGTTTTGGATAATGTTACTATAGTTAATAATTCTGCCGGTATTAATGGTGGTGGAATAGGTTTCACTGGTGATAATAATGTGCTTACTATTAAAGATAGTATTATAAGTGATAATAGTGCTGTTAAAGAAGGTGGAGCATTATATGCTAGTGGTGAAAATCAGACTATCAATATTGAAGGTAGTAGTTTAGTGAATAATGGTGCTAAGATTGGTGGAGCATTAGATATTAATGGTGAAGAAGGTAAAGTTAATATAGATAATTCATTGTTTGAAAATAATTCTGCTAGTTCTAATGGTGGAGCAATAGATATCAATGGCGAATCCCATGAGACTAATATTAACAACTCTACATTCAACAATAATTCCGCTAAAAATGGTGGAGTAATCAACAGCAACGGCGAAAACAATATTATAATAGCTAATAATACTGATTTCAACAACAACAATGCTATAAATAAAGGTGGAGTAATCAACAGCAATGGTGATAATAGTATTATTGTTTTGGATAATTCAACAGCAACTAACAACTCCGCACGAGAAGGTGGAGCAATCAGTAGTACTGGTGATGAAAACGAAATAGCAATAGGTAACAGTGAATTATCAGGCAATAATGACGGAATATTAAAAAGTGAAGGTGATAATAACAAAATCACAGTCGACAACTCTACTATAACTAATAACACAGCAAAAGATGGATTAATCACTAACAATGGAGACAACAACAATGTAACTATCGATAATACTAACTCAACTAATAATACTGGTGATATAGTATCTAATACAGGTAATAATAACACTGAATCAGAGAATAACAGTAATATAACCGTCGATGTAACTTATGAAACTAACACCGATTTAGTGATTTTTTCAAGTAATGGACAAATCACAATAACAGCAATACTGACAAACAAAAACACTGGAGAAAAACTATCAGGCGAAAAAGTTTATTTCTATATTAATGGTAAACAAGTAGGTTCAGCAACAACCGATAAAGACGGAGAAGCAAGATTCATTTACAAAGTACCAAAAACAGCTAACTACAATGTATATGCAAAATATCAACAAACAACAATAACCAATTCAACTGGAAACTACACATTCAAAGAATCAACAAGTGTAACAAAATCTTTAAATGTTAACAAACCACTAACACCAGCAAAAATAAAAGTTTACAGCAAAAAAACAACTTCAAAAAAGACCAAAAACTACAAAATCTACTACATAACATACTCAATCAAAAACTACGGAGAAAAAACAGGCACAAAGACATTCACAAAATCACTCAAAAACATACTCAAAAAACACAAACTCTACAAAATACAAACAACAAAAAACACCAAATACAACTACAACAAAGCATCCAAAATACTAAAAACAATAGTCAAAAACCTAGCACACAACAAAATAGCTAAACTCAAAATAACAGTATACAGAAAAGCTTAACAAAGATAAATTGTTTTTGCATTATATTTTTTTGGAAAGAAGTTAATTAATATAGTATTCTTTCCAAACATTCTTTTTTTTCCTTCATTTCATAATTTAATTAATATTTATTCATTTTCATCTGATTAAAACATTAATAAATTTTATTATACAAGAATTGATCTAAATGTATTGATTATAGTCAAACACGAATTTATTGGTAAAAACATGATTTCATTGTATAAAATGTCTTTAATCTCAATTTAAAGATTAATAAAGAGTATTTGAAATAATGACGTTTGCCAAAAAATTGAGTTCCACATATAATGAAAACTAGTAAAAAGTAAATATTTAGCATATAATTACATATTAAAATATAATAGCTATTAAATGAGTGAAAAAATAGAAAATGGGAGTGAAAAAATAGAAATAGGAATAAAAAATAGAAAATGGGAGTAAAAAAATAGAAATAGGAAAATATAGAATTTCTTATCTAAAATTTATTCTCTAATTTACCACTTTTAATATTTTACTATCGTCATGATTAAGACTTAGTAGGCCAAGTTATCATCTTTGGTGTTTTGGTAGTGTTATATCTTTCTTGAATGAGTTTAGGCCAATTTTCTTTGTTGAATCCTTTTTGAGCTAAAAATCCAAATAGCCATCTTGTTAAACCTAAACCAGTACACCCTGTCCAAATTTTATGTTGATGTGCTTCTCTAATAGAAAATCCTTCGACAAAATGAGTTCCATGAACATTTGCAGAAACGATAGCCACTCCCTTTTCTCTTCCTGGGACTTTGAGTCTCATTTCATATTTTGGGATGTCTGGAAACTCTATTCCTCTACTTTCAACTTTTCTACCTTCAAGATAGAATGGATCATCTCCTATTTCAGTATACCATTCTAATTCTAGTTCATTTGCTATTTCATGGGATAATTCTAATGTATTGTCTCTAATAGCATTTGTTTGTTCAGGTGTCCCCACCCAAACTAGCTCGATTCTTTGGAATTCATGGACACGATCTATCCCTTTGGCTCCTCCAGATTCCCATCTGTAGGTCCAACCACTCTTATCATAAAGTTTCATAGGCAAGTCTTTCTCATCTAAAACCTCATGACTTAAAAATTCGTAGAATGGTTCACACTGTGCTGCAGATAGTACATAGTTTGGATCTTTTAATCCTTCTTTCAATAAATTCATTGGAACTTCTCGAGTAATAGCTAGTTCTTGCTTAAATTTATTAAATAATTCAGGATCTCTTTTTGGAGCACTACAATAATACATTCCTTCAGGAAGGCCATCTAGATATCTCATTTTATCCATCACTGGAACAGGAATTAATTTTGGAAACAGACATTCATCAAATTCTAGTCTGTTTACTATATTTTCAATTAAGATGTCTTCAAATATTCTTTGTAAAGCTGTCATTTGAGGACCATAAAACCACTGTCCTCGTCCTGGAAATTTTTTAATCCAGCCAAGTTCAATTGCTTTTTCTGTAACGTCTTCTTCAAAATATGTTTCAAACTCTGGACTCTCAGCTATTATTTCTCCAGGAGTGGATTTAGTCATAGTAAAAGTCAAATCTTGTTTTTCACTCATTGGAATTTCATTATCCACATTATCTTTAGTTTTATTTCCGTGTTTAATAGTTATATGTTTTATTAAACGATTTGTGGACTGTTTTTTGATATCAGATTCATCTATATTATCAATTGTGATTATTACATTCTTGTTTCCTATTTTAATGTCTGATATTTGAGCTGCACTTTCAGCTGCAGAAAAATCGATATCATATTCTCCTTCTCCTGTTGGAATAGTAATTTCATAGTTGTCAACATGTAAACTTCTGACTCCTATGTGATATTTCTTTCCAATTATTTGGGTTAAAGGATTTTTAAGTCTAAGTAATGCATCATGAGATCTTACTTTATGACCAGATCTTATCTGAAGATACAACACATTGTCTTTAATATCCCATTGGGTTATTCTTGCTCCTGTTTCTTCATCACCTTCTTTCACACCTCGAAGTAATAGCTCTTTGTTAGCATCATCAAGAAATTTAGCTATTTCCTGTTCTGCTTCTTCGACATTTTTACTAAATGTTATTGTCCCGTTAAGTAGAAATCTCATAATCTCACCATTATAGTTATATTTTTTATTATATTTTTTAATTGTTAGTATATTTTTTTTAAATCGTTATTAGATTTTTATTATATTTTTTAATTGTTAGTATATTTTTTTTAAATCGTTATTAGATTTTTATTATATTTTTTAATTGTTAGTATTTTAATTGTTAGTATATTTTTTTTAAATCGTTATTAGATTTTTATTATATTTTTTAATTGTTAGTATATTTTTTTTAAATCGTTATTAGATTTTTATTATATTTTTTAATTGTTAGTATATTTTTTATTATTTATATCTTAATTAATCTTTTTAACTAATTATCTTCTATTAATTATCCAATTAAATAGATAATGTTTGCAAATCAAACAATTAATTTTCTAATCAGCATTTAATTGTTATTCATAGAGATATCATTCTATCAAAATAAAATCTATTCTATTTTCAATAAATTATTAATAATATTGGTTTTTAGTAATTAATAATTTCAGTAATTAATAATTTCTAATAAATACCCTTATTAATAGAATATTTAGTACTATATTCTTAAATTAAATTATATTATTAAAATACTACATCATAAATAGCATCATATAAAATTTTCAGCTATTATGATCAAAGAATAAGAATATTTAATAAATATTCGCAATGTCTTCAGCAGTTTTAATAAGTTCTAAAATTAACAAAATTATTATAAAATTACTAAATAAAAACTGTAATTGTTTTATTGATGTTTAGGTGTCGATGTCGATTTTAAAACTTTTTCAACTAATATTTCAGAGAATATTAAATCATCTACCGTAGATAGGAATGTAGAAAGTGATTCAGCACTTAAATTATAATTTAATATATTTTCTTCTTTATTAGATTTGATAAATCCTTTATTTTCAACCTCTAATGATTGAAATGATATATCAGCATCTTTTGAGTTTCCATACTCAATTTGAATTTTAGCATCGATTTTCATTTTAATCAAACATCTTCTATTTTTAAAATTAGTTTAAGAAAAATTATATTTAATTTGAATATTAGACTCCTACCTTTACTCAAATTACTATAAAAATATAGTTAAGTATATTAATATAAAGATATGCCTAAATCTAAATTAATTATTATGATTATTTATATGTTTTTAATAGCATATATTTTTATCTATCATATTTTTTATATTAAGAATATAAAGATATTATAAAAAAAAGATTTGATGAAAATTTAGTAAAATTAAGGTATTTATTCACTCTTTTTTTAGATATTTAGCTATTTTTACCATAGATTTAAGAGCTATTGAATCTTTGTATTTCATCAAAGGTTTTCCTTCCATATCAGATAGCACAACTTTTTTATCAATAGGAATACTTCCGATTAATAATATTTTCAAATTTGATAGTTTCTTTTCTACAAAAGCTTTTTCTTCTAGAGCTGAACATTTGTTTAAAACAGCTACTATATTTTTGATTCCAATATCTTCACTTAATTTTTTAATTCTTTCAGCTGTTTCTATGGATTTAAGTCCAGGTTCAACAACAATCACCATTGTATCAACTGATTCTGCCGTTTTTCTACCTAAATGTTCAATACCTGCTTCCATATCTAAGATAACAATTTCTTCTTTTTTTACAATTATATTACGAAGCAATGCTTTTAATAAAACAGCAGCAGGACAAATACAGCCTTCTCCTCCTTTTTCTACAGTTCCCATTACCATAAGTTTTAATGAGCCATCCTTTTTGTAGTCATAAGAAAGAGTATCTGGAAGATCACTTATTTTAGGGTTCATTTTGAAAACTTCTCCAAAGGAAGCTCCAGCATCTGCCCCAGTCCTCTCTTTTATAAGCTCTTTCATTTTGGAAATAGGGGTAATTTTTTCATGAATTCCTAAACTTGAAGCTAAATTCATATCAGGATCAGCATCAATGGCAAATACTGCATGATTTTTTGAATAGATACAAGCTAATGTACTTGCTAATGTTGTTTTACCAACCCCTCCTTTTCCAGTAATAGCTATTTTCACTTTTTTTACCTTCTTTTATTTTTTTTATTAGTTTGGTTCTTGTTTCTATTATTATTCTATTTTTTTTTGATTGTAGTGTTTTTATTTTTCTTCTTATTCTTGTTTTTCTTCTTATTCTTGTTTTTATTTTTCTTCTTATTGTAGTATTTTTCTTCTTATTGTAGTATTTTTATTTTTCTTCTTATGTTGTTTTTATTTTTCTTATTTTTTGAGTGTAGTATTTATTTTAATGTTTATATTTTACGAATAACTTTGCATGGATTCCCAACAGCCACAGAATTTTTGGGAATAGATTTGGTAACCACACTTCCTGCACCAATGGTGGTATTATCTCCAATAGTCACACCTTGAAGTATTATAGCTCCACCACCAATCCATACATTTTTGCCAATATTAACTGGAGCCGATGAAGTTTTCCATGCAAATAAATTTTCATTTTTTTCATTTATTATTCTCTCTTTAGGTTTTATAGGATGAGTTACAGCATAAATTTGAACATTGGGCCCTATTCCAGATTTATCTCCAATAACAATCTTATTACAATCTAAAAACACACAGTTCATGTTTATTTCAACATCATCTCCTAGATAAATGTTAGTACCATAATCTACAAAAAATGGTGGTACAATACGAGTATTTTTCCCCTTGAATCCAAGTAATTTATATAGTATCTTCTCTATCTCATCTTCTTCACTTGTATCAGTTGAATTAAATTGTTTAATTAATTTTTTAGCTAAATGCCAACGGGTTATTAATTCTTCATCATTGGGATCGTATGATTCTCCATTTAACATTTTTTCTTTTTCTTTTTTCATAATAATCCTCTTAATATTTTGATAATGATTAAAACCACATCTAATAAAGTTAATAAAATTACTAAAATATTCTAAAAGTTTTATCATAATTTATTAACTATTTAAATGAAATAATAATGTTACTTGATATTAATTATGTATTAACTAGTATAATAATGTTAGATATTATTCAAATTTAGTTAATTGAACTTAAAATAAGAGATTACTAATATAAAATTAATTGTTTATTAAATATCTTAATATTTCTTAAAAAATAATGGAAATATAGTATGGTCAATTTATTTTCAAAATTTAGTGACTTTTCTAGAAATATTATAATTACTAAATTGTTATAATATTAAAAATCTGCTATAATATTAGAAATATAATAATATAATAATATAATTAATAGATATTTAACAAAAAGACCAAATAAACTATTTGACATTTAAAAATTAGCTTATTAATTTTATGGAATTTAATTGGTAGAAAATATTATATATTTTAGACAATAATATATTATTAATATAAAGGTTCATCATTAATTTTATATCTTATTTGATTTTGAATTTATTTTTTTAATCTTAAGAATTATTCTTGTGATGACTGTTATAAAAACATTTATTAATGGTTATAAAAATAAATATATTTATTCTATCTATATTAATAGTATAAAATTATAACAATTATAATTACATTAATCATTAAATTAGATGTATTTTTAATATTAAATTTTATAATATCGATCTTATAAAGATTTAATTTTATGATATTAGGATTAGAATAATCCAATATTTTATTAAACATCATTTTGATAGAAATTATTATTTGGAGGACTACTAATGGTTCGTGCTTATACAAGAAGAGAATATATAAGAAAAATCCCAGGTTCAAGGATAGTTCAATATGATATGGGAAATTTAACAGATGAATTTCCTGTTAAAGTAAGTTTAGCTGTGAAAGAGCCTGCTCGTTTAACTCACAATGCTTTAGAAGCTGCACGTATTGCTTCTAACAGATATATGCAAAGAAAGGCAGGTAGATTAGGATATCACTTGAAAATAAGAGTTTATCCTCATCAAATTGTTAGAGAAAATCCAATGGCTACTGGTGCAGGTGCTGATAGGGTGCAAGATGGTATGAGAAAAGCTTTTGGTAAAGCAGTTAGTGCTGAAGCAGTTGTTAAAAGGAATCAAAAAGTTATCAGCGTTGATACAACTAAAAAATATTTCTTTGATTCTAAAGAAGCTTTAAGAAGAGCAGCAATGAAGTTACCAGTTTCTTGTAAAATAGTAGTTGAAAAAGGAGAAGAATTAGTCAAATAGCTAATTTGAGAGAATTGGCTAATTACTAATAACAACATGAGTTTTGAAGATTATTTATTATATCTATTCAAATAATGAATATTGTAAAAAAGTATTTTTAGTGTATACTTATTTTTAGTATATGCTTAATTATATTTTATTCCTATATTTTATAATTATATTACTCCTATATTTATATAATTATATTAATAATAGTTAATAATTTATATTTTATTCATATATTTATATAATTATATTAATAATAGTTAATAATTTATATTTTATTCATATATTTATATAATTGTATTAATAATAGTTAATATTTTATAGTTTATATTCATATTTTATATTCATCACATTTAGACAATGTTTAGATTCAAAATAATATTAAGGATGAAACAATGTATGTTGCAAAGTTTGAAAGTATAAATAAAAAGGATGTTGGAGTTGCTGGTGGAAAAGGAGCTAATCTAGGGGAACTGACTCAAGCAGGAATACCTGTCCCTCCTGGTTTTATAGTAACTGCAGAAACTTATATTAAGTTCATGAATGATACTGGAATATCTGATAAGATAATGAATATACTAAATAAAATTGATATTAATAAAAGTAAAGAACTTCAAAATTCTGCTGAAAAAATTAAAAAGATTATTGTAGAAACTAAGATCCCTGAAGACATTGCTGCTTTAATCATTGAAGCTTACAATGAGCTTTGTCAAAGAATTGGGGAAGAAGACGCTCTAGTAGCTGTTAGATCTTCTGCAACCGCTGAAGATTTACCAGAAGCTTCCTTTGCTGGCCAACAAGACACTTTTTTGAATATCAAAGGAAGTGAAGATGTTGTAAAGTATGTTCAAAAATGTTGGGCATCTCTTTTTGAAGCAAGAGCTATTTTCTACAGGGAAGAAAATAATTTTGAACATTCT
The DNA here is from genome assembly GCF_001639285.1 of Methanobrevibacter cuticularis. GTDB lineage: Archaea > Methanobacteriota > Methanobacteria > Methanobacteriales > Methanobacteriaceae > Methanobaculum > Methanobaculum cuticulare. The sequence continues at coordinate 52,367 of NZ_LWMW01000054.1, forward strand.
AAAGTTTATATAGCTGTGGTTGTTCAAGAAATGGTTGAAGCTGAAAAAGCAGGAGTAATGTTCACTGTTAACCCTTCAACTGGTGAAAATGTAGCATTAATTGAAGCTTCCTGGGGATTAGGAGAAGCCGTTGTTTCTGGTTCTGTTACTCCAGATACATATTATGTTGATAAAAATAATGATAAGATAGAAAATGTCATTGTTAACAATAAAAAGATAATGTTTAAAAAAATAGCTAGTGGTGAAACAGTAAAAATTGATGTTCCAGAAAATCTTCGAAAGAAACGAGTTTTATCTGAAAATGAGCTATTAGAATTAACTAATATGGGTAAAAGAATTCAAAAACATTATGATGCTCCTCAAGACACAGAATGGGCATTTCATGATAACAAATTATACATGTTACAATCTAGACCTATCACTACTCTAGGAGAAAATGGTACCAATGGAGAAGATAGTGAAAGTGGAGAAAGTTTAGAGAGTAGAAAAGTTATTGTAAAGGGTCTTGGTGCAAGTCCAGGTATAGCCTCTGGTGAAGTTAGAATCATCCATAAAATTGATGAATTAGACAAAATTAAAAAAGGAGATGTCATGGTCACAACAATGACAACTCCAGACATGGTTCCAGCTATGAAACGATCTAGTGGTATAATTACTGATGAAGGGGGAGTAACCTGCCATGCAGCTATTATCTCAAGAGAGTTAGGAATTCCTTGTGTTGTAGGTACTGGTGATGCTACTGAAACTCTTGCAGAAAATACTAAAGTAACATTAGATGGTAAAAAAGGCCTAATTTATGAAGGAATCTTCAACATTAAAGAAAACAAACAAGAGGATAAAGCAAATGCAACAGTAGAAGCTCCAATAATTACAGTAACACAAGTAAAAGTTAATGTAAGTATGCCGGAAGCTGCTAAAAAAGCAGAAGCCACTGGAGCAGACGGAGTAGGACTTCTTAGAACAGAACATATGATGTTAACTTCTGGGGTCCACCCTAAAAAATACATCAGCGATGGTAAAGAGGATGAACTTGTAAAAATGCTTGTAGAAAACATTTTAAAAGTTGTAGATGTTTTCTATCCAAAACCAGTTTGGTACAGGACATTGGATGCACCAACTGATGAATTCAAAACATTGGATGGTGGAGAAAATGAACCATATGAACACAACCCAATGCTTGGTTGGAGAGGAATAAGAAGGGAATTAGATGAACCTGAAATTTTAAGAGCAGAATTTAAAGCTATTAAAAAGTTATATGAACAAGGATATAGTAACATAGGCATCATGATTCCATTATCGCAAAGTCCAGAAGAACTTAAAAAAGCTAAAGAAATAGCTGAAGAAGTAGGAATTAGGCCTCATATTGATGTTGATTTTGGTATTATGGTTGAAACACCTGCAGCAGCTCTTATGATAGATGATTTCATAGATGTTGGACTTGATTTCATAAGTCTTGGAACCAATGATTTAACTCAATACACTCTTGCAGTAGATAGAAATAATGAATTAGTGGCTAGTAATTATTCTGAAGAACATCCTGCAGTGTTGAAATTAATTGAAATGGTAATTAATAAATGTAATGAGGCAGGAGTCAATACAAGTATCTGTGGTCAAGCAGGTAGTAAACCACATATTGTTGAAAAACTAGTTGAAATTGGAATATCTAGTGTTTCTGCTAATACTGATGCTGTAGCTGATGTTAGACGTGCTGTAGCTAGATCAGAACAAAAACTAATATTAGATGCTGCAAGAAAACAAAAATAATCAAAATTCAAATCAATTATTAAATATTTTTAATTGATTTACTACTTTTTCATTTCATTTTTATTATTATTTTTAATTGATTTACTACTTTTTCATTTTTATTATTATTTTATTATCATTATTTTATTATCATTTTTATCATTACGTTTTAAATCATCATAACACTTATTATATTTTAAAATTTTTCCAAAAAATGTCTCACACTATATATTATTTATAGTATGAGCTATAATCTATATTTATAGTTATTAGGATATCAATTTGGTTGTTTTTCATTTTTTTATAGATGATTCAATTAATCAACAGCTTTTAGATCCTATGAAGTTTTATAACTTGATTCCAGAAGGATTATTTCTTTGTTGTTTAATTTAACATGTTGGAAAGGTTTATTTTAAAAATATTAATGACAGATATTATTATTATTGACAGATATCCTTTAAATGCAGATATTCATTGTTCTCACAAAATACTACTAAATCAATGCCAATAACATACAACTCAAAAAGAATATCCTAGGAGACAGAAAGAAAACACATAAAATGCTCAATGAAATAATAATAATAATAATAATAAAATATTAATAAAAAAATCATGAGTTTTCCTCAATATATATTGAAATAATATAAAAATTCTAATATATTTATTTCATATTTTATAACAAATTATTTGATTAAAGAATTTCTAAAAGATTTTTATAAAAATCCTAAAGTTTGAATTTATGATAATTTTTAATAAAACATTATAGTTTATTATATCATTAAATATAAAATTTTAAATATAACAGTATTAAGTTATATAGTAATTAATTAATATTATTAAACTTATTACTTTAAGAGTTATCCATTAATAATATTTATTGCTTTAAGAGTTATCCATTAATAATATTTATTGCTTTAAGAGTTATCCATTAATAATATTTATTGTTTTAAGAGTTATCCATTAATAATATTTATTGTTTTAAGAGTTATCCATTAATAATATTTATTGTTTTAAGAGTTATCCATTAATATATTAATCTAGCTATTATTTAATAAGGTAATTTAAATGAATAAAGAACCATTAGAAGAGAAAGAGATATTGGAGGAATTAGCTAGCTTGAAAGCTAAAGACTTTGAATATTCAACTGGAAGAATTTTAGGGTCTATGTGTACAAAAGCAGATCCTTTAGCGAAAAAAGTATTCTGTGATTTTTTAGATGCTAATCTTGGAGATCCTGGACTTTTTAAAGGGACGCAATATCTTGAGGAAGAAGTTATCAAAGACATAGGATCATTTCTTTCCATTGATTCTCCTTTTGGAAACATTGTAACTGGGGGAACTGAAGCTAATTTAATGGCTATGAGAGCTGCTAGAAACACAGCTAAAAAAAATAAAAAGATAGAATCTCCTGAAATAATAGTTCCGAAATCAGCTCATTTTTCTTTTGAGAAAGCTTCAGATATCTTGGGATTAAAATTAATTGAAGCGGATCTTGATGGAAATTATAAGCTGAGTATTAATTCTCTTAAAGAGAATATAACTAATAACACGATAGCTATTGTGGGAGTGGCTGGAACAACAGAGCTTGGAGTTATCGATCCAATCGAAGAATTATCTGAAATAGCTATTGAGAATGATCTATATCTTCATGTAGATGCAGCATTTGGTGGTTTTTCTATTCCTTTTTTGAATAATATTGGTTACAAATTACCTCAATTTGATTTCAGATTACCTGGAGTTTCATCCATTACAGTAGATCCTCATAAAATGGGGCTAGCTCCTATACCTTCAGGATGTATAATATTTAGAGAAAAAAAGTATTTAGATATCATGTCTGTGGAGGCACCATATCTAACATCAAAAGAACAATCTACAATAGTAGGGACACGTCTTGGAGCTCCAGCTGCAGCTACTTGGGCTGTAATGAAATATATTGGTAGTGAAGGTTATGAAACATTAGCTAATGAATGTATGATAAACACATCCTTTTTAGCTGATGCTCTGCATAAAGAGGATTTTGAAGTAGTAGTTAATCCAGAACTTAATATTGTTGCTTTTAATCATCCAAAAATTCCAACAGATGAATTAGCCAATATTCTTGAAGAGGAGGGATGGATGGTTTCAACTTCAAATTATCCTAAAGCTATTAGAATTGTTATAATGGGACATATATCTCATATACATTTAGTGGATTTTTTATCTACCTTAAGGAAAATTAAAAGTAACTTGAATATTTAGCTATTTGCAATGTTTTCTATAGCAAATAAGCCATGGTACTTTTAATTTAATCAATGTTTTCATGTGTGTGTTTTATGAATCATTTTTATTTTTATGATTTATTTCTTAGAAATTCTTCATTTTAAATACCTTGTATTAAAAGTCAGCTAAAAATAGATTTTGCATTGGCAATAGCTACAATTCCAGGGATATTTTCAACTTTTAATTCATAAATAGCTTCTATTCCTTCTTCTTCAAACATAATTACTTTTTTTGCCTTAATATTGTGTGTAATAAGTGCTGCTATAGGGGGAGTTATTACAAAAATAGAATTTAATTCGTTTAAATCATTCACTGTCTTTTTACTAAGTTTTCCTTTCCCTATATGAATCTTAACACCTGCTTTAGCTAATATTGGGATAGAAGATTCTATTTCATCTTTATTACTAGTAGTAGTGGCTACTCCTGCCTCACTAACAGCGGTATGCATAATAGCTATTCCTTGAATATCAAAAGGGATTTTAGCTGTCTTCTTATTATTTATTAAATCTACTAATTTTGGCAGAACCGCATCTCTTCCAGTGTAAATTGTCCCAGTGATGGATACTTTATCTCCAACTTTTAATTTTTCAATATCATCATCTGTTATTGGAGTTTCTATTTTTTTCATAATAACCAAATTTAAGTTATTTTAAAAATCATTAATTTTTTCATTATTTTCATGTATGTTTACTTGTTTACCTTCAGCTACAGGCACAACTTCGAATATAGCATCATTGAAATCTAGATTGAACTCTTCGCCATCCATTATCATATGTTGAAAAACAGCTAAGGAAGAGACTTCAGAGTGAGGTTGATTTGTAACTGAAACATTCCAGTCTGATTTTTTATAGATTTTTGTTGGGACTCTTGAGCCTCCAACTACTATTAATTTATCTTTTTCAGAGCTTTTTATTTCTTCTACAACATTTTGGACTTGAGAACCATACATGGTTAGATGAATAACTTCTCCACCATTGTTTTGCCATTCATCAATGAGATTCATGTAATTTTTTTTATAAGCTATTTCAAAAGAACCTCCCCAGCGTGTTACAACATCTTCAACATTTTTCATAAGCTTTTCATCTTCTTCTCCACTCAAATATATTTTTGAAGCTCCAAAAGCTCGTGCTGTTAAGCAAACATGTGTAGTTATTCTCACATCTCTTTTTACTCTATGATCAAGTCTTAATACGTTAATATTCATATAATCACAATTAGTATTCATAAAATTCATAAATAAAATCTTTATAATAAAATTTGCAGTTAGTTCTATACTAAAGCAGGCTTAACTAAGTTTATATTTATGTAGCATTAGATTATTAAGATAATTAAAGTTTCTTTAAATCCAAGTAAAAGCTATTACCATCACAAGCAGTGAAAATAATCTTCCTACTTCATTAGAAGCTCCTAAAACATCTCCAGTAGCTATTTTGAAATGTTTTTTCCCTAAATAAGATATTAAAGCTCCTCCAAAAATCCCTCCAATAACTCCAAAGATTCCCACATAGCTAACTAAGGAATAAGATATAATTATAGCTATTAGAACTGAAAGAAGATATTTCGGAATAGTCATAAATTCAATGAAAAATCGTCCTGTACCATCCTGACCTGGTTTTGAGGATATACAACAGCTAATTAATCCTATTTTGCCTGCCATTTCCGACACTATTATGGCACCGAATAATCCAAATGCAAGAATAGAATTGAATGAAGTTATGGTGATAATTCCAACTATGAAAAATAAAGCTATTCCTCCAGTTCCCACCATAGAATCTCGCATCACAGCTAATTTCTTCTCAGGAGTTCCATGAACCATTAAAGCATCACCAAAATCTAACAATCCGTCTAAATGATGATAACCATTGAACATTAAAAAAAAACCATAAATAATAGCTGCACATATTATGGGAGGTATTAATAAAACATTAACAAGGAAATAACTAATAATAGCTCCAATTATTCCCACTAAAAAACTAATAAATGGCCAAAACCATGTTAATTTTGCCATATCTTCAATTCTAGTGTATATATTCAATGGCATTATTGTTGAAAATGTAATGAGCCCTCCTATAGAATTTAAAATAGACGATTTTTCTTCAAAATAGTCATCTTTATCTTTATTCAGATTTGACATATTAATTCATACCTTTAGCTATTTTTAATACTCAGTTTTTAATATTATTCCAATTTTTTAATTTTGTTTTAATGTTGTAATTGTCTTTGAATTTGATTTTATTTTTGTTTTAATATTATGTTTATTTTTGAATTTGATTTTATTTTTGTTTTAATATTATGTTTATTTTTGAATTTGATTTTATTTTTGTTTTAATATTATGTTTATTTTTGAATTTGATTTGATTTTTGTTTTAATATTATGTTTATTTTTGAATTTGATTTTATTTTTGTTTTAATATTATGTTTATTTTTGAATTTGATTTTAATTTTGTATTTTTTTCTGAATTTCATTTTAATGTTCTTCAAAGATTTTAGACATGCATCCTGCTATCAATCCTGCAAAAATATCATCAACCATTGGTCCTAATCCAGAGAGTATTCCAGGTTTTTCCTCATCATATCTTTTGAAGTTAAATGTAGCTTTGGTTCCTGCTATCTGATTAGCTATTGCCATTCCTAACACTTCATCTGTGTATAAATATGCAGGATCATCTTCTACATCAACCTCTCTAACTCTATTATTTTGAAAATCATCTTCACATCTAATAGCTGATATAAGTAGAGCTATAACATTGATATCTTCTAAAGAAAGGAAAATTTGAGCTTTTAATTTATCTCTCAGTTCTTGAGTTTCTTCAATTCCAACACAAAGCTCCATTCCTGCATCAACAAGATGGTCTATTGTAATTCCTTCAGCAAAAATGTAATCTAATATCCCAAAATCAATATTAATATTGTCTAAAAAGTGTTTTGAACTTCTTATTATTGATTTCACCATTTCATTTTTTATTTTTAATAGCTCTTTTTTTCGAGTAGAATATATTTTTTCAGATTCTTCTTTATTTGTAGATTCACTATTAAATGAATTTTCTAATATTTGAGAAATTTCATTATTATCATTGTCTATTTTATATTTAGAAATAGGACAAGCTATTACTAGAAACTCATTGTTATTTAAGACCTCTTGAATGTGGTCTGGGAATTTTTGGTATTCAAAATATTTAACTTTAGTTTCAATAGCTATTTTATGGAATTCTAAGATTTCTTTTAAGTTTAATTCTTCATTAATTATTATTATTTGACTCAAATCCATTTTAGCATTTTGAAGTCCACTGGGATTCTCAACAACTCTTAAATTATTTGTTATATTCATTCTTCGTAAGGAATTATCTGCAAAATTCAAAATAGCCATTCCGTGAGATTCTTCTATAAAAAAATTTTTATTTTCAAAAGCATGGGCTATATAACTTTCATTCAATTCACTGTTTTTAAATGTATTAGGGGATAAAATAACCAGATTTTTAATTATATCTATTCCATTTGAAACATCTAAATCATTCACTGCAAGAAAGTAATCATCAGTATTTATGCAAATGGAATCATGATCTTTAATGATCTGTATGTTATCAAAAATTTTCTTTTCTATTTTTTTACTCTTGTTATTTCCCATAATATCCTATCCCTAAATATTAGTATTTATAATTTTTATTCAACTTTAATTCCATTTATTTTTATTTCAATTTTTTTTATTATGATATTTAAAGAATTGAATATTCCAAAATATTATTTATGATTTAATACATAATTAATTTAATCATTAAATTTAACTCAATTTAATATTATAAATATTATTATGATTAAATCTAATTAAAATATAATTACTGAATAATGCTTTAATTACTTTGCTCATAGTTTAATTTATAAACTTCACTTATACTTTAATTTATAAAATTTGCTTATAGTTTAATTTATAAACTTTGCTTATAGTTTAATTTGTAAAATTTGCTTATAATTTGATTTATAAACTTTGCTTATAATTTGATTTATAAAATCATTAATTTATTTATTAGTTTAGGATTGTAAAATTCTTATATATATTCTATAATTATCATTCTATTAATTCATGATTATTGAAATAATTAATTAAAATAAATTTATTGGAAATATTAGAAGGTATTGCTTATGGTTCTTATTATTGATCCTCAAAATGCAGGAATAGCTGGAAATATGATCGCAGGTGCTTTCGTTGATTTGGGTGTAAATGAAAAAGAAATGAAAGAGGTTATGGAAACCGCAACCGCTGATTTTGGTGGAGTCAAAGTTAATATTGAAAAAATAAATAAAAATGGAATTCAATCTACATATTTAGATGTTGAAACAGTAGATGGGTCTGATTTAAACATGATTAACTTCAATGAGAGCTCAGATTCTGAAAATAAGCATTTTATTTCTTATAAAAATTTTTTAGATAATATAAACAATATAAACAAAAATGAAAACAATAGTGATTTAATAGATAATCAAGTGATAAATCTATCAAAAAATGTTTTTAAAAGAATAGCTAGTTCTGAATCAATTATTCATGGTAAATCTATCGAACAAATTCATTTTCATGAAGTTGGAGCTGCTGATGCAGTAGCTGATGTTTTTGGATCTGTTTTTGGATATTATGCATCTGGATGTGATGAAAAAAAGGTTATTGGACTTCCGATAGCTTTAGGTGGAGGAACAACTAGTGGAAGTCATGGGAGGATTCCTATACCTTCTCCTGCAACTTTAGAAATATTAAAAGGAGTCAATTGTTTTGGGGGGCCTGTAAATACAGAATTAGCTACCCCCACAGGTGCTGCACTCTATATGGAGCTATGTGATGAATTTAAAGATTTTCAACCAATGATAAAAACACAAAAAGTAGCTTATGGTGCAGGAAAAAAAGATCTTGATTTTCCAAATGTTTTAAGAATGATTCAAGGGTATTCTGTTATAGATGTTCAAAAAATAGATGTCATTGAAACTAATATTGATCATCTAAATGGTGAAACTTTAGGATACCTATTTGATAAACTATTTGAAATTGGAGCAAGAGATGTTTCAATAATTCCAACAATCATGAAAAAGGGTAGACCTGGTCAAATAATTAAAGTAATAACTAAACCAATGGACACTGAAAAGATTTTATCCACTATATTTGAAGAAACAGGTACATTAGGAATAAGAGTTTATCCTCAAACCCATAGAGGAATAGCAAAAAGGGAAATAATTTCTCTAGATATTGATATACAAGGAATGAAAAAAATTAGATTTAAAATTGGAATAATGAACAATAAAATAATATCTTCTAGACCAGAATATGAAGATATTCGAAAAATTGCATCAACCACCAATCTTCCTTTAAATAAAATTATAGAAATAGCTAATTTTGAGATTAAAAAACATTTAGAGAATGATTATAATAACAAATTTTAATTACATAGCTATTAATCTTAATATTGAAATTAATAATATACTAGAAAAAATAAGAAAATAAAATAAAAATAATAAATCATAGAATAGAAAATAAAAAAATCAAGTAAAATAAAAATAATAAATCATAGAATAGAAAATAAAAAAATCAAGTAAAATAAAAATAATAAATCATAGAATAGAAAATAAAAAAATCAAGTAAAATAAAATAAAAACAAAAGAAAAAGGAAATTTTAGTAAAAATGAGTTCCTATAATAAAAAAACTAAAAAAGCAATTTCTGTTTTATCTGGAGGATTGGACTCAACTGTAGCCACTTCTTTTTACAAAGATAATTATGATATTCATGCAATAACATTTGACTACGGCCAAAGGAGTGTTGAATCTGAAATTCATGCTTCTAAAAAAATTTGTGAGAAATTAGGATTTAAACATAGTGTTATTGCTTTACCATGGCTAAGTAATTTAGGAAACTCTGCTTTAACAAGTGAAGAGAAGTTACCATTGCTTAGTATGGATGAACTTGATGATAAAGAATTAACTGAGGATTCTGCAAGTAAAGTATGGGTTCCAGGTCGTAATATAGTTTTTACAGCAATAGCTACTTCTTATGCTGAAGCAGAAGATGCAGATATAATAATCGTTGGTTGGGATAAAGAAGAGGCCAACACTTTTCCAGATAACTCTAAAGAATTTTTAGAAAGCTTCAATGATATGATATATATTGGCACAAAGAAAACTGTTGAAATTAAAGCACCAGCTATTGATTTAAATAAAAAAGAAATAGTGGAATTAGGTAAAAAAGTTGATGCTCCTTTGGAACTCAGCTATTCTTGTTATACTGATAATAAAAAACATTGTGGTATATGTGAATCATGTCTTCGAAGAAAAAGAGCTTTTATTGAAAGTGAAATAGCTGATCCCACTGAATATTTAGAATAACCAATTCTATTTATTATCTATTGGGAGTTATCTCAATTTGTACAGAATAGCTATATTTTGTGAATCAGAAAATATCTATTGTTTATGATTTTTAAAATTTGTATGTGGTTTGCTTTATTTTTAAAATTTCTATGCATTCATCAGTTTTAATCTTATGTGATCATATCCTTTCATGATAGGTTTATCTATTTCTGACATCTTATTTTGGCTCGTTTTAATCTTATGTGATGATATCCTTTCTAAGATTACCTATAATTTCTTCTTTAATTTCTTTTCTTATTTCATCTTTAATTTTGTTGAGATCTTTTTTGTTTTTTGTAAGATAATTCTTTAGTTTTCCTTGTAAGCTAATAAATTCAGTATCTTGATTATAGTTTAAAGTTTTATCATGTAATTCAGGATACATTATTAACAAATCATAATTTTTACTTTCTACAATATCCCTTATTGCAACTGATTTAGGTATAATATAAGCTATTATTAAATTAGGTTTAATATTTAACATTTCTTTGAAGTTTAGGTAATTTTTATTTGTGTTTTTTAAATTATTTTCATGAATATCTGTGATTATTCTAACATATTTTGTTTCACCATTTACTTTGATAGAACCTAATCCTCTATGCTGATGTTCTGTGTTATAACAATATGTTGACCCATTCCAAACATCTAGATGGTTATTCCACTTAATATAACCTAATATTTCATCAATAGACTCATTTAAATCTTTACCTTCTTTTTCTGCTTTTATAGCTATGGCTTCTGATAGATAAACTGGTATTAAGTTATCTGATTCATATTTACTTAGAACTTTTCCATTTAGTCTATCTTCGATAGATTCTGTTATAATTTCTGTAACTGTATTTCCTTTTAATTCAGCATAATTTTTCAATTCATCCATTAAGTGTTCACTCAATCGGAATGAATAATGTTTTTTATCAGATTTCAACAGACCTGAGTTATTCTTACGTGTTTTTGACATAATTATCACATGATCATTGTTACATGACTTTCAATAAGATTAGATAATAATTTTATGTTATTACTAGAATAAAAATCTTTCAATAAGATTAGATAATAATTTTATGTTATTACTGGAATAAAAATCTTTCAATAAGATTAGATAATAATTTTATGTTATTACTAGAATAAAAATATTGCTATTTAAAAATTTTCACATTCTAATGGGGTTAAGATCAAGTTAAATTATATAATTTTTCTCAATATTTAAAATTTGTTTAAAAAGCATAAAAGATTTATAGAAAATCTAAAAAAAATAAAATAATCTTAAATAAGATTTTTCATATAAAAAGGAAAAATTTTAAGAAATCGTGTGTGTTTATAATTGTTTTTTGATCATTAGATTTATCAAGACAGCTATTTAATAATTTAAGAATTTTTTCGTGATAGTTACTTAAATGAAAAGAATCAGTGGAAAATTAGATGATGGGTTAGATAGGTTATTTTTGTAAAAGGCTTGATTTTTTTTACTTATTTCTTGTTTTTTTATTTGTGTGTTGTTTATATGTTTAGGGGGGGGGGGGTAGTCTATGGTTTTGTTCCTGCTTTGTAATTTATCTTTGTTTTTGTTTTGGAGTGTGTAGAAGTGATATCTTTATATATGGGTAATTGCTATAAGTATGTTTGTCCAGTAGTTAAAAGTTAATAGTTTAATAGGATACTAACTGTTCTTTAGATGACTAACAAATTTTTTCTATTTATT
>NZ_LWMW01000055.1 GCF_001639285.1 Methanobrevibacter cuticularis
TGGTGTTAATATGAGTGTTAGTGGTTCTAGTTTCATTAACAACACTGCAAGTGGTGGTGGTGCTATCTACACTACTGGTGGTACTAGTGCTAATATGGGTGTTAGTGGTTCTAGTTTCATTAACAACACTGCAAATAGTGGTGGTGCTATCTTCAATAATGATGGTGTTAATATGAGTGTTAGTGGTTCTAGTTTCATTAACAACACTGCAAGTGGTAGTGGTGGTGCTATCTACGATAATGTTGGTGTTAATATGAGTGTTAGTGGTTCTAGTTTCATTAACAACACTGCAGGTAGTAATGGTGGTGCTATCTCCGATAATGGTGGTATTAATATGAGTGTTAGTGATTCTAGTTTCATTAACAACACTGCAGATCATGGTGGTGGTGCTATCAACAGTAATGGTGTTAATATGAGTGTTAGTGGTTCTAATTTCACTAACAACACTGCAACTACTAGTGGTGGTGCTATCACAAATTCTGGTGAGAATCTTAGTGTTAGTGGTTCTATTCTCATTAACAACACTGCAAGTATTGGTGGTGGTATCATGAATGAAGATAGTACTAAGAATAATACAATAAGTATTAATGATAATGTTATAGTTAATAATACTGATAGTACTGGTTCTTCTGATATTGTAATCTATGATAATGTTACTATTGGCAATAATAATATAGTAGGCAATGTTACCAATAACGGTGATTTATCTGTTA
>NZ_LWMW01000056.1 GCF_001639285.1 Methanobrevibacter cuticularis
AAACACCACTAACAGTAACATTATTACCAATACTAACAGGATTAGGACTAACAACAACAGTTGAATTAGTACTATTCTTAGCTACAGTAAAAGTTGTAGAATTACTGAAATCAGAGAAATTGCCATGGCCAAAAAGACCAACAACAACATTAATAGAACCAGTACGAATTGCAGTATAAACCATACTCCAACCACCAGTACTATTAACACTCACTACTTGAATATTACCATCAACAATAACATTAACACTAGTTATCCCAGTATAATTAGCTAAAACACCACTAATAGTAGTATTTACACCAATCTGAACCGGATTAGGATTAACAACGATAGTTGAATTAGTACTATTCTTAGCTACAGTGAAAGTTGTAGAATTAATAAAGCTTGTGTAATTATCATTACCAGCAAACCCAACAACAACACTAACAGAACCAGTACGAACAGTAGTATAATTCAAACTCCAACCACCAGAACCATCAACAGCAACAATAAACTGTATACCATCAACACTAACAGTAACACTAGTAACACCAGAATAATTAGCCAAAACACCACTAACAGTGACATTATTACCAATACTAACAGAATTAGGACTAACAACAACAGTTGAATTAGTACTATTCTTAGCTACAGTAAAAGTTGTAGAATTACTGAAATCAGAGAAATTGCCATGACCAGAAAGACCAACAACAACATTAATAGAACCAGTACGA
>NZ_LWMW01000057.1 GCF_001639285.1 Methanobrevibacter cuticularis
TTGTTATTTTGTTGGTGAATCCTAGTTTTTCTTCGGTTGTTCGGTTGATTTGTTTTAGCATGTTTTTGAATGTCCAAGTTACTTTTTGGCGTCCGCCTTGTCGTGGTGTGCTGAGTTGTGTCCATTGGATGTAGATCCAAATGTTGACTAGTAGAAGACCTAGTCCTATGTATAGTAGTCTTAGTGCTGTTTTTTTTGTACTGGTGTGTGTTCGTGCTTGGTTCATTAGTCTGTAGCTGGATTCTATTCCAAATCGTTTTCTATACTCTTTGAATGTGTTTTTTATGGGCATGTCAATATTGTATACTGCATATGCGAAATATTTTAGTCCATTTCGTTTATATTTTCCTTTAGAGTATTTGATCAGCACATTAACTTGAAATGTGGCTTTATTTTCTTTTGAATGCATAGTATACTTTGTAAAATAGCTTTTTTTACCTTTTAATAGTTTTCGTATTCCTCCGCTAGGTCCTCTTTTCACACAAGGCATGATAAAAGGTGTTTTCCTATTTTGAAGATAGTTTATCACTTCTACAGTAAAGAATTCTCTGTCAAGGTAAAGTGATTTAATTTTAAATCCAATAGCTTCGATTTCGTTTATTAGAAAGTCTACTGTGTCTTTTAAAGTTTCTCCTTTTTTAACATGTTTTACAGCTAAAGTGTAGCGTTTGTTTCTTAATATTATGTATATTGAAGCATAAG
>NZ_LWMW01000058.1 GCF_001639285.1 Methanobrevibacter cuticularis
TTTTGAAATAACTTATTATTAATTCTTTTTCTATTTATTTCTTTTTTTAAAATTTTATAAGTTGGAATTTTTATATTTCTATTAATAATTTTATCATTATGAGATTACTAATATTGTTTTTCAGTGTATTTATAGTTTATTTTGAAAAGTTTGAAAATAAATTATAAAAGGATTCATAATTTATTTCATGGTGTTAAAACTGCATATTCGCACATATCTGCGATTAATGGGTCGTTATTTATGTTAAATATGAATTTATCAATCCATTTTTTTTCTATATGACTTTTTGTCAATGTTTTCATAAAACCATTTTTCAAAATTTTCAATTAGAAATTCTTCACTTTCGATAAATTCTGTGGATAATTCTTTTTTTATGGTTCTCCAGACCTGTTCAATGGGGCTAAGCTTAGGGGAGTATGGTGGTAAATGTATAAGAGTTATATTAAGGTATTTACAAGTTTTTTTCAATATTTTAGCGTGATGGACTGGGTAATTGTCTAAAACAATGACTATTTCAATTTCTTTTTTAAACAGGTTTTTTAGAGGTTTTAAAAGTTCGCTGTAGACTATTTCTAATATTTCTCCAAGCTTTTTTTTATTCTCTTTTTCATATTTTTTTGACATTTTAGGCTTTTCTGCATATTTTTTTAAGTCTTTTATAATCATTTTT
>NZ_LWMW01000059.1 GCF_001639285.1 Methanobrevibacter cuticularis
GGAGGATATGAAAATTTATATCCAAAATACAAGAATGGTGGGATAAAAGCTAAATTAACTGAAGAAGAGTTTAAAAAACTAGATGAAATAATGATTAATGAAAGTTTCTTGAGCACTCGTAAAATTCATGAAATTATTAAAAAAGAATTCAATATTGATTATTCAATGAGTAGAATACCTGCAATCGTGAAAAAACTAGGATATTCTTATAAAAAAGGATATATAATCTATTCTAAAATGCCTGAAGATGCAGAGATTATTTTAAAAAAAAACTAAGAAAATATGATTTAGACAACTGCATAATAGGTATTTTAGATCAAGTAGCATGTCAAAATCTTTCCAATTCTCCCAGAACGATTTGTAAAACAAAAGAAAAAAATATTCTTAATCAGAACCCTATGAGGTTTTCAAGAACCGGAATAGGAGTTCAAATGATAAATGGAAAATCTTACATAAGTTTCCCACCTAACTCTCGAAAAAAAAGAAATGATAAAATTTTTCATGGAACTCTTTCAAATAAATTCCACAAACAACTTCTTAAAAAACAAATTAGACGAAATACTAACACATGAACAATTAAAAATCACCACAATCATTGAAAAATTAGAAAACAACAAATCCACTAATCAAAACCATAATGAATATTATCTTAAATCATGTTTT
>NZ_LWMW01000060.1 GCF_001639285.1 Methanobrevibacter cuticularis
GGAAACTACACAGGAGATAACAATACAAACTTAGCTATTGACAAAAATGTAACAATACAAGGAAACGGACCTACTGATAAGATAGTAATCGACGCACAAGGACGAAATATCAGAATATTCACCATAGACAATAATGTGAATGTGACGTTCATAAATATAACATTCACAAATGGAAATGTTACAGGTGATGGTGGAGCAATATACAATAACCACGCTACAACAACGATGACTTTCATCAACTGCACATTCACAAACAACAACGCAAGTCGTTATGGTGGTGTTATCTACGATTATGGTGTTAAAATGAGTGTTAGTGGTTCTAGTTTCATTAACAATACTGTAGGTGATCGGGCTGGTGCTATCTACAATGGTGGTAGTAATGCAAATGTTAGTGGTTCTAGTTTCATTAACAACACTGCAGCTCGAGGTGGTGCTATCTACAATCTTGGTGTTAATATGAGTGTTAGTGGTTCTAATTTCACTAACAACACTGGCACTGGTTATGGTGGTGCTATTTACGATAATGTTGGTGTTAATATGAGTGTTAGTGGTTCTAGTTTCATTAACAACACTGCAAGTGGTGGTGGTGCTATCTACACTACTGGTGGTACTAGTGCTAATATGGGTGTTAGTGGTTCTAGTTTCATTAACAAC
>NZ_LWMW01000061.1 GCF_001639285.1 Methanobrevibacter cuticularis
TGAATAAAAAATTCATGCCAGTTTATAAAAAGTTTATAGCATTTTATAAAAAAGAGCATAAGAATAAGTTACCAGCTACTAACAACATTACAGAGAATTATATTGGAAATACAATGCCTAAAGCAGAAAAAAATAAATTCAGAACAGGAATAGGATTCATGAATCAAATTTACCATAGAATATTCAACTGGATAACCACCAATTCAAAACAACTAACAAATTGACAGTCCCTGACAAACAATAGTATTATTAATATATAGTTTAAATCGAAAAGTTTAAAAGTAATGTGAAACAAATTATTTTTATGGTAAATAAAATACAAAAAAGAGTTAAAATGTGTGTTAAGAAAAGTCGTTTGAATAAAATTATTAGTAGGCATCAGCAAGAAGCTGATGTTTTGAAAAAGTTGATTTTTATTCGATTTTTGTACAATGGAAAAACTGTTGATGAAGCAGTAGAATTGATGGAAATTTCATTATCTACTGGGCATAGATGGTTAGATGAGTGGAATGAGGGAGGATATGAAAATTTATATCCAAAATACAAGAATGGTGGGAGAAAAGCTAAATTAACTGAAGAAGAGTTTAAAAAACTAGATGAAATAATGATCAATGAAAGTTTCTTGAGCACTCGTAAAATTC
>NZ_LWMW01000062.1 GCF_001639285.1 Methanobrevibacter cuticularis
TATTAGTTTGGATGTTTCTAGGTCTATTAATATTGTTTCTGATTTTGGTGTTTTGTTAAATGGGACTAGTGTTGGTGGTGTTTGTGATTATGCTTTTAATGTTTTAGCTGATGGTATAAGTGTTAATGGTTTTAATGTTGCTGGATATTTTGTGGGTGTGTTTGTAGCTTATTCTGATAATGTTAATATATTTAATAATACTTTTTTTGATAATGATGAGTCTGTTGTTGTTAGTGATTCTAGTAATGTGAATATTGTGAATAATAGTATTTTTAATAGTACGTATGGGCTTGATGGTATATTTGTAAGTAGTTCTAATAATGTAAATGTTAGTGGTAATGATATTCATGATATCGGTTCTGGTATTAGTGTGGTTGAGTCAAATAACACTAAAATCTCAAATAACAAAATTCATGATAATAATGGTCATGGTGTTTACATAGATACTGGTGAAAATATAAGTATATCAGGTAATGATTTGGGTAATAATAGTGCGGGTGGAATTTCTTCAAGTAATATCAATAATCTAGATATTAAGGATAATAATGTTAAAAATAGTGGTAGTGATGGTGTTTCAGTAGATAGTTCTGAACATGTTGGTATTAGTGGTAATGATATTGAAGATTCTTCTTCTAAT
>NZ_LWMW01000063.1 GCF_001639285.1 Methanobrevibacter cuticularis
GATGCTTTGTTGTAGTTGTATTTGGTGTTTTTTGTTGTTTGTATTTTGTAGATTTTGTGTTTTTTGAGTATTTTTTTGAGTGATTTTGTGAAAGTCTTTGAACCTGTTTTTTCTCCGTAGTTTTTGATTGAGTATGTTATGTAGTAGATTTTGTGTTTTTTGGTCTTTTTTGAAGTTGTTTTTTTGCTGTAAACTTTTATTTTTGCTGGTGTTAGTGGTTTGTTAACATTTAAGGTTTTTGTTACACTTGTTGATTCTTTGAATGTGTAGTTTCCAGTATCGTTGGTTATTGTTGTTTGTTGGGTTTTTGCATAGATGCTGTAGTTAGCTGTTTTTGGTACGCTGTAAGTGAATCTTGCTTCTCCATTTTTATCGGTGGTTGCTGAACCTACTTCTTTACCATTAACATAGAAATAAACCTTCTCACCAGATAATAGTTCGTCTGTATCTTTATTTGTGACTGTTGCTGTTATTGTGATTTGTCCATTACCTGAAACAACAGTTAATGCAGTACTAGTTTCATAAGTTGCAGTGTTGTTTTCAAAAGTACAATTATCAATCAAATTAACACTATCAGTTCCATTTAGATATGCATCACCATAATTAGTTGCAGTGTTGTTT
>NZ_LWMW01000064.1 GCF_001639285.1 Methanobrevibacter cuticularis
TATTGAAATAAACTATCACTACATGATCCTATTATTAAATGAGTCTAATTGTTAATTTAAAATATAAATAAAAACATATTTTACATTAAAAAAATTATAATTATTTTTCCAATAATCTTGTGTTATAATATAGTCATTTCTTCTTGTTAAAACACATAAACTATAATAAATGTTTCTAGTTAGTATCTATATCTATTCAATAAATCGAAAACTATAAAAATAGAGGAATCTTATGGTAGAATTATTATCTCCAGCTGGAAATTTCATATCTTTGAGGGCTGCTTTAGAAAATGGGGCAGATTCAGTCTATATTGGCTTTGAAGATACTAATATGAGATCTAATGTATCTAATTTTTCTATTGATGATATTAAAAAAGCATCTTCAATAGCTAAGGAATATTCTTCCAAAATTTATCTTTGCACAAACACTGTAATGAAAGATGAAGATATTAAATATGTTGAATCTAATTTAGAGCGAATTAAGGAATATGAAGTGGATGCTCTTATTGTTTCTGATATTGGTTTGGTTGATTTGGTGGTTTCTGCTGGTTTAGAACCACATATGAGTGTTCAAGAAAATATATCCAATAGCTATGCCTTAAAAACTTTGAAAAAGCTAGGTGTGACTAGAGCTATTCTATCTAGAGAGTTGAATATTGAAGATATAAATAAAATAGCTTCTAATTCTCCTATTGAAACGGAAATATTTATTCATGGGGCTATGTGTATGGCTATTTCAGGGAGATGTTTCTTAAGTTATGGACTATATGGTAAAAGTGCTAATTGCGGTGAATGTTTACAACCATGCCGCAAACAATGGAAAATAGCTATTTTTCAGGATGAAAATTCTCAGTTTTGTTTTGATGATAATGATTCTACATTTATTCTGGAAAAATCTCTTGATGGTAGTTATAAATCTAATTTTACAAGTCCTAATGATATGTCTATGATAGAACATATTCCAGAACTCATGTCTTCAGGGGTGGATGCCTTTAAGATAGAGGGAAGAGCCAGATCTCCAGATTATGTGGCTACCACTACCAAAGTCTATAGGGAAGCTATTGATTCTTATACTGATTTTAAAAGGTTTGAAGTCTCTAAAACTTATAAATTCAATCCTCAATGGGTAAAAAAGCTAAAAAATGTTTTTAACCGTGGATTTGACACTGGATTCTATTTCAAAGATCCTTATAAAACTAGCAATGACAATCAATCAAATTTCATTAAAAAAGACATTGGTAAAGTGGTTAACTATTACTCGAAAGTTAAAGTAGCTGAACTTCAGCTATGGGACGATTTAAGTTTAGGAGATAAAATCATGATTCAAGGACCAACCACAGGGTCCATTACTCACACTGTTGAATCCATGGAAATTGATAATAAAGCTATTGATTACTGTAAAAAGGGTCATAATGTAGCAATAGCTATTGATACCAAAGTAAGGGAAAATGATTTTATTTATAAACTTATAGAAAGAGAATCATATTAAAACAAGATCAAATAGATTATTGTTGTAAATATATAATTTTGTTTTTATTTAAGAAATTTCTGTATAGGTAGATTATAAACAATCGTAAAGAAAAAATATTTCTGTATAGGTAAATTATAAACAATCGTAAAGAAAAAATATTTCTATATAGGTAGCCTATAAACATTCGTAAAGAAAAAAATTTGAGAGTGTCTCATAATTAAGATTTTTAAAAAATTTAATAAAAGTGTTCCTCATTTAAAATCTTTAAATATTATATAACTACATATATTATTTTATTTATTAAAAATAATATTTAAAAATCTATAATTTAAATTTAAAATAATATAAGTTCTTTAAAAATTGAATTAAATAAAATAATTAATTTATTATAGCTATTAATACATATTTTATCAACTATTTAATATTTAAATGATTTTTATGGAAACTAATTTCATGAAAATTTCTAAAAAAGTGACTTATGAGACACTCCCATAATCTTTTTTTATCATTTTGAAAATCAAATGTCCATTATATTTAATTCAATATTTTCGCAGACATAGTCTATGAAAACAAGGTTCCATGGGGTGTAGAAAACCACTGCTATAAATGTGATGGAAATTCTCTCCCCCACGATGCTTTGAGATTAAAAGGAATTGAATAGCTAACTAATTTTCATAATATCAATTAATCTATCTATCATTTGCATTTTTAAGAATCTCGTATAATTAAAAATGCAATTTTTTATCTTTAAAAATCTTTTTATTTTTTTACTTTTTACTAATTTTCATATAATTTATTTTTTATATAGCTTTATCAATTATAAAACTTTACATGGTTATGTATTTTTAGTTATAGTGTATTATTAAAAGTTTTTAGCAATTTATTTGTATTTTTGCAATTATTTCAAAAATTTATTATTATTATTATTATTATTATTATTTTGATTTTTTTCAGGTTTTACTAATTTTAAGTTCTTTTCATTGTTTTTTATTTATTTGTTTATGATATATATATATATATATATATATATATATCTCTCAATTATTTTTCAGTAAAGTTTATATATTGTATAGGAGATAGTTATCTTTGTTAGATAGTAGTGATTACTTTCTATTTCTAACTTTTGTATTATAGTTTTATTAATAATGGAATGAAAAAGGAGGTAATAAAATGTTAAAATACAAGAAAATAGTTTTGTTCACGATAATCTTTATGTGTTTATTTGTATGTAGTTTATCAACTATTAGTGCAGCAAATAACACTATTAATACTTCATCCACGATAACCGATGGAATAGCTGGTACAGGTGATGGAGACACATTAACCCTACAAGAAGGAATATACAACAAAACAGATGACTACGGGATCACAATCAGCAAAAATATAACGATACAAGGTAATACATCAACAAACCAAGTAATCATCGATGCAACAAAAAGTAACAGAATATTCACAATAGGCAATAATGTGAATGTCACATTCATAAACCTAACATTCACCAATGCCCAAACTAATAATGATGGTGGAGCAATCTACAATAACAATTTAGGAACCACAATAACCATCATAAACTGCACATTCACCAACAACACCTCAAATGGTTCGAGTTTTGGTGGTGGTGCTGTAGCTAATTATGGTGATAATATGGCTATTAGTGGTTCTAACTTCATTAATAACACCGCAAAGAAGGGTGGTGCTGTAATTAATTATGGTGCTAATATGACTATTAGTGGTTCTAATTTCATTAACAGCACCATAAATGGTTCTGGTGATAATGGTGGTGCTGTATATAATACTGGTGATAATATGGCTATTACTGGTTCTAATTTCACTAACAGCACCGCATATCAGGGTGTTGGTGGTGCTGTATATAATGCTGGTGGTGCTAATATGACTATTAGTGGTTCTAATTTCATTAACAGCACCTCACTTACTTCTATGGGTCCTGGTGGTGCTGTATATAATACTGGTGCTAATATGATTATTAGTGGTTCTAATTTCATTAACAGCATCACAGGCTATTATGCTGGTGCTGTAGCTAATATGGGGGTTAATATGATTATTAGTGGTTCTAATTTCATTAACAGCACCTCAGGCCTTCATGGTGGTGCTGTATATAATTTTGCTGCTAATATGACTATTAGTGGTTCTAATTTCACTAACAACACCGCAAGTAATTATGGTGGTGCTGTATATAATAATGGTGGGACTATAAATATTACTGGTTCTAATTTCATTAATAGCACCTCAGAAAGGGGTGGTGCTGTATGTAATAATGCTGGGGCTATAAATATTACTGGTTCTAATTTCACTAACAATTCAGCTCGTACTAATGGTGGTGGAATTTATAACCAAGGGAATATGATTGTTTCTAATAACATTATGAATGGTAATACTGCTGCTAGTGGCGGTGATATGATTTATAATGCTGGTAATATGGGTATTCTTAACTTGACTTATATTAACAACTCTACAAAAGTTGTTAGATGGGGTCAAGCAGTTACTTTGTTTGCTACTTTGACTGATGATATGGGTAATACTGTAACAGGTCAAAATATAAATTTTATTGTTAATGGAACTAATAAGGGTAGTGTTACAGCTATTGAAGGATATGCTAATATAAGTTTAATAATAACTGGTTCAGCAGGCGATCTTCTTCCTGTTTCTGGTAATTATACTGGTCGCAATGGTTATGATATCAATTTATTGAATGGTACATTACTTATTAAGTTAGATACTAATTCTACTATTGTTGTTAGTCCTAATCCTGTGAGTATTGGTGAGAATGTCACTGTTAGTGGTCAGTTAGCTAATTACACTGGAGTGGCTAGTGTTAATGTTACTGTTGATGGTACACTCTCTAATGTGGCTGTTAATAATGGTTATTGGGAGTTAAATTATACTACTAATCGTACTGACACTGATTTAGAGGTTATTGTTAGTTTTGCTGGTGATGGTAATTATTATGCTTTTAGTAATTCTACTATTTTCACAGTGAATAAGAGCAGTACTAATTCTACTGTTGTTGTTAGTCCTAATCCTGTGAGTATTGGTGAGAATGTCACTGTTAGTGGTCAGTTAGCTAATTATACTGGAGTGGCTAGTGTTAATGTTACTGTTGATGGTAATATTCGATTAGTGAATGTTACTCGTACTGGTGGTTGGAGTTTGAATTATGCTACTAATCGTACTGGTTCTATTAATGTTACTGTTAGTCTTTCTGGAAATGGTAATTTCTTTGATTTCAGTAATTCTACAACTTTCAATGTAGCTATGACTAGTACTAATTCTACCATTGTTGTTGGTAATGTTCAGATTGGTGAGAATGCTACTATTAGTGGTGTTTTAGCTAATTTTACTGGTGTTACTCAGGTTAATGTTACTGTTGATGGTAATATTCAATTGGTTAATGTTGATGGTACTGGTGGTTGGAGTTTGAATTATGCTACTAATCGTACTGGTTCTATTAATGTTACTGTTAGTCTTTCTGGAAATGGTAATTTCTTTGATTTCAGTAATTCTACTACTTTCACAGTGAATAAGAATAGTACTAACTCAACTATTGTTGTTAACCCTAATCCTGCCCAAATTAGTGAAAATATCACTATTAGTGGTCAATTAGCTAATTTTACTGGAGTAACTAGTGTTAATGTTACTGTTGATGGCACAATATTTACTAATGTAACTGTTGATGTTTCTGGTTATTGGGAGTTAAATTATACTACTAATCGTACTGGTACTTTCGATATTGTTGTTAGTTTTGCGGGTAATGAAAATTACACAAGTTTTACTAATACTATCAGTTTTAATGTTACTAAGATAGCTGCTAATTCAACTATAAATATTCCTAAAACTGTTAAAGTGGGTAAAACCATAACAATCGAGGGAATACTTGTTGATGAGAATGGCAATCCAGTAGCTAATGCCCCAATTAATGTTACTGTTGGTGGTAAAGTTTATTCTTTGGCTACTGATTTTAATGGTCGATGGATTCTTACTTATAAACCAACTCATACAGGAATTGTTGATGCTGTTTTGGATTATGCTGGAAACGATAAATACTTTAGCTATACTAATACTACAACTTTTAATGTGGTAAAAGGTCAAGTTATTGTTGATATTGATGTAGTTAAAAATTCTGATGGATCTGTAGATGTAATTGTCACAGTAACAGACGAATACGGCGATCCAATACCAGACTACAAAGTTAATATTGTTTTGGATGGTAAAAACATCGGAAATATCGTTACTAATGTTCTTGGTATTGGAAGAATCCATATACCAAATAATAAACTCAGTGTCGGTCGTCATGTGATTACAGTCTCATCTGATAATGCAAACTACAATGTTAATCCAGTTTCAGCTGAATTTGAAACCCAAAACAACAACAAAAATGATACTAATAATACTAATAAAACAAGTGATAATCCAGTAGCTACAGCTACTATGAAAAATACAGGAATACCGATAATAGCTATCATATTAGTATTGATAACCATATTTGGAATAAGCATTAGAAGAAAACAAAATTAAACATTTTTTAGGAGAACTTATTTATTTTCTCCCCTATTTATTTATTTTTTTTATTCATATCTGTAATTTATTAACTAATTAAAGTTTTTTTTATTGTTTATCGATTAATTATAATATTATAATAGTTATGAGAGTGTCTCATAATTACTTTTTCACTAAACAAATCTACAAGCTTTGAATAAATTATTCAGATAAATTAAACAAAAAAAAGAAAATCTCGCTGATTTTTACAAATTTGTTCATACAAAACTTAATTATGAGACACTCCCAAAAAGAGAAAATAGCAACAAATACAAATCAAGTTAATAAAATTAAAAAAAAAGAAACTGTGTTTATAAAAAATAACTAACATTTTTAAGAACAAAATAAAAGTAGTTCTATTTTTAAGAAAGATCTCTAAGTTTATTATATATAATTTAGAAAGATCTCTAAGTTTATTATATATAATTTAGAAAGGTTTCTAAGTTTATTATATATAATTTTCTTCTAAATAAATATATTTTAAATTATAATAAACCTATATTTTTAAGGAGTTTTCTAGGATTATCAATTAAAGCTTTATTAACTTGTTTTTCATTTAATCCTGCACCTAAGCCTACTTTTTTAGCATTCTCAAAAGTAAGTAAATTATCTGGAGAATGAGTATCAGTATTTATTAAAAGATTTGCTCCTACTTCACTTGCTATTTTAGCAACATGGCCATTTGCTAAGTTGTGACCACATCTTGAACTAATTTCTAAAAATATGTCATTTTCTTTAGCTATTTCTGCTTCTTCAACTGTTATTAGCCCAGGATGGGCTAATATATTTACTTCAGATGAATTAACAGCTACGAAATTTGTCCCTTCAACAACAGGCTCATCTAATGTTTCACCATGAACAACTATTATTTTCGCCCCAAGTTCCCTTGACTTCTTAGCTATTTTATCAATTACTTCTGTAGGAGCATGGGTTATTTCTACTCCAGGAACTACATTTATATCCCAATTTTCATTAATATCTTCAATTGCATCAACAATTTTAGGTACTACTCCAAGATTAGAAGCATCAACATGGTCAGTAATAGCTATTATTTCATGTTCTAAGACATAAGCTCTTCTAGCTAATTCAGAAGGAAGTAATTCTCCATCACTAAATAAACTATGCATATGTAAATCTATTCTTTTGTTCAAATTCTGGCTCCTTTGATATTAAAATATATGATGATAACTATATAATTAATTAAATAAAGATTATAATATGATTAAAGATATAATTATAATCATATGTAATTGAAATCATAATTATAAAATAAATTATAATCATATGTAATTGAAATCATAATTATAAAATAAATAATAATTCTATTACATAATTAAAATTTCTATCATTTTATGTTAAATATATATTATTTTTATAAATATTTATACTTTTTAATTAATGAAACATCACAGAAATGATACTATGACTGTTGCCGTGTTTTTACCTTCACATCTCACTTGTTTTTTTAGTATATTCAATAATGAAAACCCTCTAAAAAAAGGATCTTGTGGAGCTGGAATTTTAATAGACAAAGGAGTAATTACTAAAGCTAAATCATCTAAAAAGGATAAAATAGCTATAAAGTCTCTTCAGAATATATATTCTCCAATTGGCTCTAATGACATTATATCCAAAAAAACAATTGAATATATGAAAAATCATTTTAAAATAGAAGAAGGAATATCTATAACTCATGAAATAGAAGTTCCACTTGGGAGTGGTTTTGGTACATCTGCATCTTCATCTTTAGGAATAGCTATAGCTATTAATAAGCTATTTGACTTAAAAATTGAAAATACAAAACTATATCAAATTGCACATAGAATCGAAATTGAGTTAGGTAGTGGATTAGGGGATGTAATAGCTGAAACATCTCATGGAATAGTTATTAGAACAAAACCAGGAGCTCCAGGAATTGGTGAAGTTAAAAATATTCTTTCATCTGATGCATATGTAATTACAAAGACTCTAGGAGAAATTGATACTTCTTCAATAATCCAAAATCCAATAATAGCTAAAAAAATTAATGAAATAGGGATACTCACACAAAATAAATTTTTAAAGTATCCTTCTATTGAAAACTTAATTAAGTGCTCCTATAATTTCTCAAAGAAAACAGGCCTCATGAATAATGAATTGTTAGAAATAATAAAACAATTTAAAAACAATAATTTAGATGCATCAATGGTGATGTTAGGAAATACTATTTTTGCATTATCAAAAGATCCTTATTGTGATATGGAAGATGTATTAATTTCTAAAATTGATAATGAAGGTATGAAATTCCTTTAATTAAATTGTTTAATGGGTATTTAGGTTCATAATAACTATCCTTGGACTGCTATACAATATCTACAAACAGCTTTCGGATTATTACTATTATTTGATTTAACTGGACAATAATAAACTCCATTATCATATCTAACTTTTGTATGTCCTGGAAAGACACTTCCTTCATGGTGAATAGGTTCATTTAATACATAAGTAGTGTAAATACATATTAAATAATAAATCAATCGCTGATTATTATATTTTTCTTCTATATCTTCACCAGTTCTTTCTTTATTTTGGTCTTGAAAAAAATCAATTGATTTTAAGAATTTTTTTTTATTAACAAAACCATCATAGCCATTATTATCATTTATAATGTCTTTCACACGCATATAAAAATTTTTAACATAGATATCATCAAAATGTCCTTTATATTCATCCCTTACATATTTACAGGCTTCTCTAAATCTATATGTGGATTCCATTATATCAAAAATAGAAATTTTCTTTGCCCATTTCTTTAATATTTTTAAAATATCATTTCTATATATTTTTTCATTATTCTCTAATGACTTCAATTCTTCAAACACAAAGAAACCTCCTATGATCTTTCATAATACATATAAGATAATTATAATTATTTATTATACAAATATACCATCTATATTACTTTTTAATCATTATATATTATTTACATTTTTTTAAGTATTGTTATATTAAATTCCTATTTTTTAAGTTTATTATTATATTGAATTCTTTATTAATATTAAATTCCTATTTTTTAAGTTTATTATTATATTGAATTCTTTATTAATATTAAATTCCTATTTTTTAAGTTTATTATTATATTATTATATTTTAATCATTATATTATTTTTTAATAATTATTTCTATTATTTTTAATTACCAATATCTTAATTAATGATATCACAACCAAGATTGTATGAAACAGTGAGTCATGGCCAAAATTCAGATTTTTGAAAATTTCAATAGAATAACTGTATATTGATTATGAAAAACTCCTCATTTTTGATTACCTATTCTTTTATAAAGTTATATCTTCTTTTTTATTCCTATTTTAGAAAATTATATATATGAATAAAATGTGATAGTTATGCATATACATACAGTTCTACTATGAGCATGAAAATAATATTATTAAAGATATAATTATTTATTATTTCATGCCTTTTAGCTTATTAATATTTAATAAGAGATTTTGTGTCTTAAAAATGCTTAAGATATCTTACAAGCAATTTTAATACATATTAAATTATTATGAGTGATTACGAATGAAAAGAAATAATAAAACGTTAAAAGCATTTTTAATAATAGTTAGTATTGTTATGATAATAGCTTCTGTTTCAGCTATAAGTGCTACAAAAACCTATATTAAAGTGGATCCTATAGAAAATACTTCTTTAGGAGGCGGAGTAAACATCAAAGCTACAATATATGATGAAGATGGTAATGTACTCTCTGGTAAAATGATTGATTTTTCAATCAATGGCGAACACTGCAATGGCCATGAATTTTCCAACCAATTTGGATCAAGCTACTTATTTCAAGTTGCAAATAAGGTAGGGTTGAATACAGTTCTAGTTAGTTATAATAGCACTGATGAATATGAAAGTAGTTCTACAACTGCAACATTTTATGTTTCAGATCCAAAAGCTAACAATGAAGCTAAAGACTCACCCAAAGAGGTTGAAACTGCAACTCCAAAAACTGGCACTGAAAAAATTGCAGTTTTAAATGTTAAAAATAGCTATTCCACAAAAAAAGGTAAAATAATCTTGAAATCTATTTTATCTAATGTTGGACAAAAGGAAGGCAAATTTAAGATAAGTTATAAACTTCCAAAAGGTTTAACTTACAAGAAACCAGTAGTTAGTAAAGGAATACTAATAAAATATGATAAGAAGAAGAGAATAGTTACATTGATAGTAAATAAATTAAAAGTTAAAAGTCCATTGAGTATTAAATTTACATTAAATGCTAAAAAAGGTAAATATTCTATAAATCCAACTATTATTAAATCAACAGGATTAAAAATTAAGTCTAATAACAAATTACCTAAGATTAAAGTAAAATAATTGGACTTTTTTCATATTGGGATAAATAGTTTAATATATAGCTATTATCCACCTTTCTATTTTTATTTCATTTATTAAATAAATATATTTCATTTATTAAATAAATATTAATGGTTTTTTCATTAACTGGCTAGGAAATAATTTTTTGAAAGTTTGTGATTTTTTATATTTTAATGGAAAAATTTTTTATATTTTAATGGAAAAGTTATAGTTTTTCAATTTTTTCAATTGGTAGGTCTATTATTTTACTTATCTGCTCTGTTGACATGCCTGTTTCTTTTAATTTTTTAGCATATTCAATACTTGCCTTTTCTTTTCCTTCTTTTATTCCTTCTGTTTTTCCTATTTCTATTCCTTTTTGTGTTGCTGTGTATTTGAGGGTTATTTCGTCGTACTGTGCCATTTCTCGCATTTCATACATTCTGTAGTCTTCATCACTCATGGATATGAGGTCTAGTTTTTTTTGTGCTTTTTCTATGGGTTTGTTCATTTTTATCACCTTGTTTAATAATTTGGGGTTTGTGTTTTTATCAAAGTATATTAACCATTGGTGTAGAGAGTTGTTAATATCTTTGTTCTTTAACTTTTTAAAGTTTTGCATGTTTATGAAGTGTATTTCTATGCCTTCTAAAAACTTAGGAGTACAGGTTTTTATTGATGGTATGTCTATTAATCGATAGAATGTGTGTATGTTGTCATTATTTTTCATTTTGTAGTCTATTAGGTTGATAGCTATTACTTCTGGTAGTTTTTGGTAGTTCTGCCCTTCTTTTATAAGGCGTCTGTAGATATTACATGCATAGAAAAGTGATCTTTTTATCATCTCACCAGTGTTCTGTCTTTGTGCTTCTATAATTATCTCTTTATTATATGTTTTGGATCTTATATCAAGTATACAATACTTATCTTTCAGTTTTTCTGCAGATAACTTGGTATTCTCATCAATTTCTATATTATCTAATGATTCTGCTATAGAAATGTTTTTTATTCCATTCTTTATTATTATTTTATTTCTACTTTTAAATATTGCGTTTATAAATGATAACAACTGCTCCTCATCACCGTTTTCACCCATACACTTTAAAAATCCAAAATCGTTTAAAGGATCCAATTCTCTCATAAAAATAGCTATTAGCACCTATAATATATAAATACAACAGTAATTCTCAGAGCAATAGTGGTTTTAAAACATTAAATTGAAGTAACTAAAAAATTAACAATCAAGATTAGAAATTTAGCATGAAACTAGAAATATTCATCATAATTGAGTCGTGGTTAAAAATCAAATTTTAAAATTTTTAATGGAATTTAATGGAATTATTCTTATATTTATTATCCAAATTCCATATAATTAATAAATTTACATTAATTGTTATAATTATAAAATTACTTTATAGAATAAAAATCATGGAATTTCTATATATAAAGAATATAGAATCTATTGATTAAAAAAATAAATACTAGAAAAGACATATATTATAATAGTGATTTCAATGCCCCCAAAAAATACAATAAAGCTATTTGAAAATAATAAAATTAATGTAGTGTGGGATGAATATAATAATGATTATTATTTTCCAGTTGTAGATGTTATAAGAGTTCTTACTAACACTAAAGACCCTGATGACTACTGGAGGAATCTAAAACAAAGACTTAAAAAAGAAGAAAGCCAAACTGTGAAAAACATTCACAAATTGAAAATGATTGACTCAGATGGTACAATGAAAATCACAGATGTAGGAAATACTGAAGAAATTTTAAGACTAATTCCCTCAATACATTCACCTAATATAGAATCATTCAAAAAATGGATCTCTAAACTAGGCAAAGAAAAGTTTGATGAATCATTAGACCCACAGCCATCTTTTGATAAAACAGAAGGAATTTATAAAGATTTTGACAATAAAAGGAAAGATTTAGTTAAAAAACTTTCAGAACATGGTTATATAAAAACAGAAAAAGTTAGAAGAGCTATGAGTTTAGTTCCAAGGGAAAAATTCATTCCAGAGGAGAATAGATTTTATTCTTATGTTGATAGACCTATACATTTAATTGAAGGACAGACCATTTCAGCACCTCATATGGTGGCAACAATTTGTGAAAAACTTGAACTTAAAGAAGGTATGAAAGTTTTAGAAATTGGAACTGGTTTTGGATACAATGCAGCTGTTATTTCAGAAGTTATGAACAAAAAGGGGCATGTTTATACTATAGAACGTTTAGAATCACTTGCTAAAATTGCAAATGAAAATCTTAAAAGAACTGACTATTATGGAAATGTAGATATGATAGTTGGTGATGGGACTTTAGGATATGAGAAAGAAGCACCTTATGATAGGATTTATGGGACAGCAAGTGCCCCATATGTACCTGAACCTCTTAAAAAACAACTTAAAATTGGGGGCAGACTTTTAATTCCAGTCGGCGAGCAATCAACTTTTCAAAATCTCATTTGTATTGTTAAAGAATCAGAAAACGAATTTAAGCAAAAATCTTTAGGTGAGGTTGGATTTGTTCCAATGATTGGAAAATATGGATGGCCTAAAAAATAGCTGTTTTTTTGATTATAAAATAAGTAAATAGGTGTTTTCTTGATTATGAATAAGTAAATAGCTGTTTTTTTGATTATAAGATAAGTAAATAAGTGTTTTTTTGTTTATAAAATTAAATTTTTGACTTTATTAAGAATATTTGTAGTTAATTAGCACAATTAATATAGCTATTATCATGTACTGATTATTTATTTCCTCTGTTTTTATATGATACTCTTCCTTTATCTATATTATCTAAAGATTATTTTATATTTTAAATTTAATGTTGAATATTCTTCTAAGATACCATAGTCATTTAATTCTCCATATTCTACCCTTTTGCACTTTTTCGTTTTTTAAAATAAAGAATATCATAGATTTTCTAAGTTGAAAAGCTATACTTTTTAAATTGTTAAAAATCATTAAGTTACTTTAAGAAATAAGGTAAAGAAATAATACTAATGAAAAACAAATACTAATATATGAAATAAAAACAAATACTATTATAGGAAGTGATAATTATGACTCGTAATTTAGGTCATGGTAAAGTTATTATTGGTTTATATGCATACCATTTAAAAAATATTATTTTGGATAATGAAAATTTTTTTAGTGCAAGGATCAATAAAAGTGATTATGAGATTATAACATCACAGGATGATTTTAATATAAACATAAAAGATAATAAAACTTTATATAATTGTGTGATCAATGAGATTATATCTCATAGACCTATTAGATTTAAAGGATCTTTCTCAAAAATAGAATAGATCTTGCATGTTTTTTCTCATCCTTTTTCATCATCATCCATACCATTACTAGTTCTTCAAAAATATATAATGAAAAATAACATATTATAACATATTGGATTAATATATTATGAAAAATAAGAATATTGTTAGATAATAGCTGATCTTAGTATTAAGAGGTATATTCGAATCAGTTTAAGAAAAAATGCGATAGAATGCTTGAAATTTTATTTTTAGAAGACATGATTATTTTTTTCTTTAATTATTTTATTTTTGAGATTTATATGGCGTTTTATTAGTATTTAATATTACTATGCTTTTGTTATCCAATTTTTTAACAATACCTATTAATTAAGGGTTATGTATTTAGTTTTGAATATTTTTTTCTC
Source organism: Methanobrevibacter cuticularis (assembly GCF_001639285.1). Lineage (GTDB taxonomy): Archaea > Methanobacteriota > Methanobacteria > Methanobacteriales > Methanobacteriaceae > Methanobaculum > Methanobaculum cuticulare. The sequence goes on from NZ_LWMW01000064.1 coordinate 14,062, forward strand.
TTATTTTTTCTTTTATTTTTTTATCATGTTAAGTATAAAAGTTTAGGCATGCCTAAACATTTATATACTATGAAATTCAATTACTATTTGTGGTGTCTAAAAAACTATTTCCTCCAAAAAATAGAAAATAGATCCACTTTACTTCCTTGTTAAAAATAGTTTTTTATTTTTAATAGGGGCCATATAAAATCCTCAATTGACGAAAAAAACTGTTCTTTCGCAAAAAATGTCATCTCAGCCTTTTCATTTTTACAAATTTCTAGTCAATTGAGGACTTTTCTTCTGTATTTAATTTTTTTTATTTTCTATTTCTATCTGTTATTATGTTTTTAAGATTGTTTTTAGTTGTTTTTTGCTCGTTTTTTAGTTGTTTTTAAGATTGTTTTAGTCAAGAAAATAGCTATAATAATTTCTATTTTTTTAGTTATATCTCGTTACTAACAAATAGGACGATTTTTCTATTTTTTCAGTATAGTATTCTTAAAAATTAAGATTTTGAAATTTACCTTAAAATTATCATGATCATGCTATTTTTACCATAATAATGCTCTTTTCATATCTTAATAATATTATTTAAGTTAGTAATAATGAATAACAATAAGATTAATTATCAACTAGCAACATATTATTTTAAAATATATAAAAATTAGCAATAAATTTAAATTGATTAGAGAGTAGCAGTGAATATAACAAATCACTTTATAAGGAATTAAGCAAATGATAAAAATTAGCTATGATATTGAACTATACAGAAAACAACTCAATGAAATACTAAGGGAAGATGATGTAGTAGTTGAGTTGGGATGTCATGTTGGGAATACTACTGAAATAATAGCTAAAACTGTCACTAAAGGAAAAATAATCGCATTAGACAATAGCCCAGAAGCTATTTCTCAAATGGTTAAATTGACTAAGAAATACTCCCATCTTGAATTTATTAGTGGAGATGTTCGTCTTCATGATATCTTAGCAAAAGTAAGTAAAAAAATTAACAAATGTGATGTTTTATCTGTAGATTTGGGTGGAGGTTATCACCCTGACACTACATTCAAAGTTTATTTCATTTGGGCTTCGGTCCTAAAACCAAAACATACTTTGATTAGAAATAGGGGACTTATTGACTTTGTAAGAACTTCACAAACTGAAGAAATCATTGAATCTAAAGAAGGTTGGCTTGAATCCTGTGGAAATGAAGGAATTCCTCCTCAAATTAAAGAATTTGAATTATGGAGTTCGTCTTTAAAGAAAATAACGAAAAAATAAATCTAAAAATTTAAAACTATTAATATAGTATTAATGAATATTTAAAATTAAACTAAATCAAATATAAATCCAATAAAATTATAAATGCTACTTATTTAATGATATTTTATAATAATATTCTAATGTAATAATATTTTTTACTATTGAATCATATTTTAAATAATATTCTACTTTTTGATCAATTTATTTGTTAAAATATTATGATATTAAATTATATTAAAAAATATTTTATACTTAAAGAAATAGAAATATTCTATAATAATGAAAGTTTATATAAAATTGATAATAGATTAATTTAAATTGAGATATTCAAAACTACATTAGAAATCTAATAAAGTGATTTTTAAAAATTAATAGTTAAAGATTATTTTAAGAATCAATGATTAAAAAATTAATATTAAGGAGATCATCAGATATGATCGGAAAAAGAATTCGACTAGAAAGAATTATAGATAGAAAAACTAATAGAACTGTTATTGCTCCTATGGATCATGGAGTTTCAATTGGGCCTGTAAGAGGTATAGTCAATATGAGTGAAACCATTGATAACATTAGAAATGGGGGGGCAAATGCTGTTTTAATGCATAAAGGAATTGTTGAACAAGGTCATAGGGGATATGGTAGCGATATCGGTCTTATCGTGCATCTCTCAGCTAGTACTTCTTTAAGTCCAGATCCTAACAATAAAGTTTTAGTTACATCTGTTGAAAAAGCTATACAACTCGGTGCAGATGCAGTATCAGTCCATGTTAATATTGGTTCAGAAACAGAAGCTGAAATGTTGATGGAATTAGGTGAAATAGCTGAAACCTGTAGTCAATGGGGTGTTCCGCTTTTAGCTATGATGTATCCTCGTGGACAAAAGATCAAAAACGAACATGATGTGGATTTAGTCAAACATGCTGCAAGAGTTGGTTCAGAATTAGGTGTTGACATTGTTAAAACTAATTATACTGGAAGTCCGGAAACATTTAAAGAAGTGGTAGATGGAGCTATTGTTCCGGTAGTTATAGCTGGAGGTCCAAAAATAGAAACTGATAAAGAACTTCTTGAAATGGTTAGAGATTCTTTAGAAGTGGGTGGAGCAGGTGTTGCCTTTGGAAGAAATCTTTTCCAAGCTAAAGCCCCTGGAAAAATCACAAGAGCTATTTCTGAAGTAGTTCATAATGATATGTCTGTTGAAGATGCTTTAAAAATTTTAGATTGAATAATTGTTAAAGAATACTGTGAAAGCTACTGATGTGTTTAGATTGAATAATTGTTAAAGAATACTGTGAAAGCTACTGTTATATTGATTATATTAATGTTATATTATATTAAAAAGGAGATTGGCCATTGACAAATAAATTCGCATGGATAATGTCCCCTAATATTGAATGGGAAGACAAAAAGGATTTAATCACAACTTCACTTGAATCAGGAATTGACCATGTTTTAGATTTGAAAGACTTGAAAAACATCCAGAAATTAGGAAATATTAGTGTTATAAATCCTGATGATGATTCAGATATCATCTTAGTTGGTATTGGTGGAGAGGGTGATGGAACACTGTCTCTTGATAAAGATTTAAATAATTCTCAAGACTTAGCTACTGCTAAATCCTTAAAAAACAATGGAAAAAAAATAGCTGCATATATAGAAATAGCTAGTAAATCTCATGAACAGCTAGCTGTAGCTATTGGAAAAATTGCAGATTACATAATTCTAGTTGGTAAAGACTGGACAGTCATTCCTCTTGAAAATATAATAGCAGATCTTCAAAAAAGAGATGTGAAGATAATAGCTGCAGTGAGTGATGCTGAAGAAGCTAGATTAGCTCTTGAAACATTGGAAATAGGGGCAGATGGGATATTATTTGAACCAAAAGATTTCACACAAATTAAAGAAATAGCTAAAATTGTTGAAGATACAAGTTCAAATAGCTATGATTTAAAAGAAGCTACAATAACAGGAATTCGAGGACTTACCTCTGGAGACAGAGTTTGTATAGATACTGCCAGCATGATGAATATTGGAGAAGGAATGTTAATTGGTTCATATTCAAAAGCCATGTTTTTAGTACATAGTGAATCTTTGGAAAGTGAATATGTTGCTTCAAGGCCATTTAGAGTAAATGCTGGTCCAGTTCAAGCTTATGTTATGACTCCAGGGAATAAAACTAAATACCTCTCTGAACTTGAAACTGGGGATGAGGTATTGGTTGTAAATAAAGATGGAAAGACTCGACCTGTTGTAGTGGGAAGGGTAAAAATCGAAAAACGACCATTAATATTAATTGAAGCAGAATATGAAGGTTTGAAAATTAAAACATTACTACAAAATGCTGAAACCATCCGATTAGTTGATTCTAAAGGAGAAGCTGTTTCTGTATCTGAACTTAAAGTTGGAGATAAAATAAAAGTCTTCATTGATGATTCTGCTCGTCATTTTGGAATGGCAATTGAAGAAACAATAATTGAAAAATAGGAATAATATTAGTAAATTTCAACAAAATTTACTCTTTAACACATTCATTCATTATTCCTGAAAAAAGAGATGAAAAAATAGGTACTCAAGCAATTAAATATTTTATAGGTAGATATACTATTTCAGATTCAATAATTACATGTTTTAATGAGCTTAGCCCTCAAATAATGAATATTTTATCAGGAAAAATAATTATGATAATATAATATTGTGTGAAGTTAGTAAACGGTTAATGAAGTTCAAGCTTCATAAGATATAAATGACTATCTACATTTAGGCAATGTCTAAAACTTTGTGATTTTTCAAATGAAAAACTAGCTAATTTTTGTATTACATAAATATTACATAAAAATTTAAAAGTATGTTAAAAACAAAGGATAACCAAGCAGTTTCAAAAGTGATTGTAAGAATATCTTAATGATGTGAGTAAATGGGTTCTTCAAAGATAAGATCTTTTTTAGCTATTGAAATCGATATTGATTTAATAGCTAAAATACAAAAAATTCAAAATGAACTAAAAAATATAAATGCAAATATAAAATACATTGAAGAAGAGAATATGCACTTTACATTGAAGTTTTTTGGAGAGATTACTGAAGATATGATTGAGGAAATATCAATAGCTATTAAAGAAACTATAGCTAATCATCAGCCTATTAATTTATCTATTAAAGGTACAGGCACATTTCCAAATGAAAACAATATAAAGGTTCTTTGGGTCGGAATAACTAATAATCAAGACCTAATAAATCTACAAAAAGATTTAGATGAAAAATTTAATGAATTAGGGTTTAAAAAAGAAAAAAGTTATATTCCTCATTTAACCATAGGCAGAATGAAAAATCCTAAGAATAAATCTCAAGTAAAGAAGATATTGGATTCTTTTAAAGATATTGGTATAGGAAACATGAAGATAGCTAAATTATACCTGAAAAAGAGTGAATTAACTCCAAATGGGCCAATATATTCTGATATAGCTGTTTTTAACTTATAATAATAATTTTATTTAATGTGATTTGTGATGTTAATGGTTTTATTTAATGTGATTTGTGATGTTAATGGTTTTATTTAATATTAATTCTTAGATTTATTATCAATTATATTGAAATTATTGTTATAATAATTAATTAAAGATAAAAGGGGTGTTTATATGAACTATGATAATATACTAAAAGATATAGAACCAAATAAAGAAGAAATAGCTAAAGTTCATGGAATCGCCTATGATGTTATTGAATACATAAACAATAAAGCTAAGGAAGAAAATATTGATGCTATAGCTAAGTTGGTTGGTTCTGTAGCTAAGGGAACATGGCTTTCAGGAAACGCAGACATTGATATTTTTATTAATTTTCCTCTTGAAACAAAAGAAGAAGAATTAAAAGAAAAAGGATTATATTTAGCTTATGAGTGTAATAATGCTCTAAATGGAATAGCTGAAGAACACTATGCATCCCACCCTTATATTACAAGCCATATAAATGGATGCAAAGTAGATATAGTTCCTTGTTATAATATAAAAGATGCTGAAGAATTAAAATCTGCAGTTGACAGGACTTTGCTTCATACTAACTATATCTTAGCTAATCTTAAAGAAGAACAAAAAAAAGAAGTTCTTCTACTTAAAAAATTCATGAAAGAAGTAGGAGTATATGGATCGGAGTTTAAAGTTGGAGGTTTTGCAGGATATCTCTGTGAAATATTGATATTACAATATGAAACATTTGAAAACACTTTAAAAAAAACATCTCATTGGAAAAAAAATACTATCATTGATTTAGAGAATTATGGAACTTCAAAAAAGTTTAAAGAACCACTGATAGCTATTGATCCTACAGATAAAAATAGAAATGTAGGAGCTGCTCTTACAACTCAAAAAATGGGTGAATTTATAGCAAGCAGTCGAAACTTCATAAAAGACCCAAAAATTGATTATTTTTATCCTAAAAAAACTACTACTCCTAATAAAGAAGAATTAAAAAATTTATTTCAAGATAGAGAAAGTAAAACTCTCAGTTTAACTTTTAATATTCCAGATATTCCGATTGATAATTTATATCCTCAAATTAAAAAAACTTCTGTTTCTCTAAAAGAAAAGTTGGAATTTGAAGGATTTAATGTTATAAACAGTAGCTATTGGACTGATGAAAAAAAAATAGCTATTATAATCATAGAATTAGACACTTGGACTCAAAGTAAATATAAAATCCATGAAGGCCCAAAAATATGGAATAAAGAGGCCAGTACAGAATTTTTAGCTATTCATGGTAACGACTGTTATCTTAAAGGAGAACAATGGGTATTAAAAAAACCTAGAACAATAAGAACTCCTGAAGAATATATAAACTTTGTATTGAAGAAAGATAATATTCATATTCTTAAATTAGGTAAGAATTTGAAAGATTTAATCGCTGATACTTATAATTTAGCTATTATTGAAGAGTTACTATTAATTAATAACTATTGTAATAATGATTTTTTAGACTTTTTAAATGATTATTTAAATCCTGGAAAGCTATTAAAAAGATAACATCATAAATTAAATATTGATTATATAATTACAGCCAAACAATGATTTTTTACCTTGTTTTTGTATTTTTCATATTTTAAGGTTTTTTATCTTTTTCTATCTCCTTTTTTATCTTTTTTCATCTCCTTTTTTATCTTTTTCTATCTCTTTTTTTTATCTTTTTTCATCTTCTTTTTTTATCTTTTTCTATCTCCTTTTTTTATCTTTTTTCATCTTCTGCTTTATCTTTTTCTATCTTTTAATGTTTTTTTTATAGAAATAATCAACAATATTTAATTTTATTATTATTGTTTTAATATTTTTAATAATTTCATATCATTAGAGGAGGATTACAAAAACTTTAAGCAAATAATTAAGCATATTGATAATAAAAATTCGATGATTATACATATCTTAATTATCTCTGAACTTGGATACTTATGATTATATGTGCATTATATTGCCTTCACAGGATACAACAAATCAGCACAAACTGTTAAAATAGCTGACCCTAGTAGAACTATAAAATGAGATCCATTAGGTGTTCTTAAGAAAGCTATAAATGCAAGATTAGCATTAGGAAAAATAAAACCAGTTAAGGTTTTAAAAAAGAAATAGATAAATTATTTCTTTTTGGAAATAACTTACTTTTTGAGGTATGTTTATATTTTTAGCCCCATTTATATTTTTTTTATCAAAACAAAGCAATATAAAACAATTATTTAAGCTTAATCATTCTCTAATAACATTATATTCTACTTTTGCCATTATTGGCTGAATCAGGATTTTATTTTTTTTAAATTTTTTTTTGTATTAGATTTGTATTTAATTTGTAAGATTTTTTTGCATAATTTGCGTTTAATTTTGAAATACGGTTATATATGTTCTTTTTATATATATGTTGTTGTTAATAGTAAGTGGAATTTGGTTAAATCCTATTTTTTTGCTTGCTGTTAAACATTATAAAAAATTTAGGTGGATGATTTTGTGAATAAAAAATTAGTTGCCAGTTTTTTGTCGGTCTTGTTGATAGGAAGTATAACTACTGTCATGGCTGACCCTGGCGTATATAAAAATGGAAAAGTTACTGTAAATGAAAATGGTATAAATGAAACATATGATGCTATTTGTGTTGATGAAAATAGAGTTATCTATGATAATACTAAGTAAATACAACAAATAATATTACAATACGAGATGGAGCATTGGATTATTTTGTTGATAATTATCATAATACTTCAAGTGATGAATTGCAAAATGGTATGTGGAATATTACTCAAAATACTAGTTTGCCTTTTGTGACATATGAAGATTATTATAAAGCACAAAAAGTATTGAATAGTAGTAAAATAGTTACTGTTGAAGAGATTAATGGTTCTAATTACACTGTTACCAGATGGGCAAGTGAAACATATGATTTCTTATTCCGTATGGTAGGAGATGGGTGGAATTCTGGATATCAAGATCTACTAATATATAAAGTAGATTATATTAAAAATTTCATTGAAGAATTTGAATTAATTCCTCCAGAAACCCCTGATGATCCCATAGAACCTGTAGATCCAGTTGACCCTGTTGACCCTGTAGATCCTGTAGATCCAGTTGACCCTGTTGACCCTGTAGATCCAGTTGCTCCTGTAAACCCAATTGCTCCGGAGGATAATATTGATGAACCAATAAACAACAGCTCAAGTAGTCCTAATAATAATCCAATAGCTAATACTACTATGAAAGCTACAGGTATGCCAATAATAGCAGTAATATTAGTCTTACTCGCAAGTCTTGGTTTATTAGTTCGTAAACAATAATCTTTTTTTGGTAGATGTTTTATTTTTATTCTACCATATTATATTTTTTTTTAAAATTTTTACTATCATTTTTTATAAAATTATTTATAATTAAATTTAAAAAAATTATATTTTTGAGGTAAATCTATCCAAGGGCTATCTCTATTTTTTTTAAATTTTTTATTAATTATAATTAAATATATTATTATTTATTAATAATATTAATTTTTAATTTGTTTTAGTTATAGTGTTAGTTTTATATTCTTGTTTTATTTATATAATATTGTAGTGTAAGGTAAGTCATTTTCTAACTTTTTATTTGGGACTCACCTCTTTTTTAATTAGTTTGAACCTGTCTTTGGAGGACTTACACTATATTTCTTATTTAAAGTTGAATTGTTCTAGAAAACTTGGTTCTTCTTTTAATTTCCTTTTTAAATTAATTAAAAAACAAATCGACTACCATGACTGCCCATTACTATATTATCGTGTATGTCACGTTATAGTTTCCTGATTCTTTCATAACTCATTAGATTAGAGTTGAAATAATCGAAACCTAAATATTTTTTATTCTCATTAATAATGTTGAATATTTCTTGTTTTTCTTTTTCAGTTGTAATTTCTAGTTTGAAATCTCTAATAGCTTTTATGGTTTCACCGTATATTTCTGAAACTTTCTTATCAGTCATGCTTAATAGTTTTATTTTTTAATATTAATAAATTTTAGAAAGAGATCATGAAAAATAATAAAAATTGTATAAATGAAAAAACAGTTTTATTTTTTAATATTATAGTCATTATTGAAAAATTTATCATTTTATAAAATTATAATATTCAATTTTTTATCTTTAAATTCAATTTAAACAATTTTTAAAAGAAATAAAAAGATTAATAATTTACAAACATTACCATCATTACTATAATAAATTTTAGAAAGAGATCATGAAAAATAATAAAAATAGTATAAATGAAAAAAACAGTTTTATTTTTTAATATTAATAAATTTTAGAAAGAGATCATGAAAAATAATAAAAATAGTATAAATGAAAAAAACAGTTTTATTTTTTAATATTAATAAATTTTAGAAAGAAATCATGAAAAATAATAAAAATAGTATAAATAAAAAAGAAAAAAAAGAAAAAAAAAGAATTTTAAAATATTTATTCTTTCCTATGAGTTATTAAACCTAAAGTGGATAATAATACTAAGATTATTGCTATTATTGGTATGCCTGTATTTTTCATACTAGCATGAGCCACTGGATTGTTATTAGTTTCATCGTTTTCTTCATGATTTATAGGGTTTATTGGAGTTGATGGAACTGGTGTTTGTGGCACTGGTGTTGGTTCTGGTGGAAGCGGTGGGACTGGTGTTGGATCTTCTTCAATTAATACTGTATCTGAATCTGTTGTATCATTGAAATTTAAGCCACTTGTTAGTATGTCTATTGTGTAATTTCCTGTTTTCGTGAAAGTTCCTGCAAAATTCATTGCTACTTCTTCACCTATATCTAAATCACCAATATACCATATATTAGCTATTAAATCATAATATCCATGTGATACAACAACACTACCTCCATTTAAAATAAATTCTTGAGGTAAATTAACCTTAACCATTACATTATATGCAATATCTGAACCTTTATTAGTAATATTGATATTTCCTTTTGCTGTTTCATTTATTTCATATTTGTCTTTATTGAACTTTATTGTTCCATTTACATTAGTTTCATCTGTTATTAAGATTTGAGCATTTTTAATAGTGATTCCTCTATTATCATGTCCAGCATAATCTCCAGTAACAGTAGTTGTTCCAATGCCATGATTTACTAGATAATTTATAGAAACAAGTCCTTCAATGGAAGTTTGATTTCCTATGAGTGTTCCATTAACATAAAAAGATATGTTTTGGCCAGTGACAGTGTTTCCCATATCATCAGTTAAAGTAGCATTTAATAAAATGTAAGTGTTATTATCTACAATAATTGTGCTATTGTTAAGATAGGTTAGGTTAAGAACACTCATATTACCAGTATTATATATCATGTTACCTAATAATGCAGTGTTTCCAGTCATTGTGTTTAGAGAAACTAACATGAGTCCGGTATTAAAAATTCCTCCACCATTAGTGTTTGCTGTATTGTTGATAAACTGGGAATTGTTTATACTCATAGCATATCTGCTGTAAATAGCTCCACCATTGTTTGCTTTGTTATTAGTAAAAGTAGAGTTTTCAATATATGTTATACCATATGAATTTATGGTTCCTCCATTTAGATTTGCTTGATTATTTCTAAATGTTGAGTTAATTATTATAAGATCAATATTATAATAGTCTTCTATGGCTCCACCATTATTATTTATTGCTGTGTTATTAATGAAAGTTGAGTTAATAATTGTGAAGTTGTTTTTTCCATTAATAGAACACGCTCCTCCGTTTTTAGTTGCATTATTATTTATAAAATTGGAGTTGGTGATGTTGGATCCAATAAAACTACCATATCTGTCTTGGGTATATATTGCTCCTCCTTCGCTACCTGCTGTATTATTTATAAAATTAGAATTACTAATATTAAATAATGTACCTGTTTCAGAGTCTATAGCTCCACCCATATAGGTTACTTTATTATTTGTGAAATTAGAATTAGTTATATTCATAGTAGTATTTTCATAACAGTAGATTGCACCACCAGAGTAAGCTGTATTCTTATCAAACTTAGAATTAAAAACATTAAGTGTTCCATTGCTATATACGGCTCCACCATAATCGATCACATTATTATTAGTAAAAACACAATTATTCAATGTCAATGACCCATTATTATATATTGATCCTCCACTAGAACTTGTTCCATTCATTAATGTAATATTTATCAGTGTTAATGAATTTCCAAAAGTTATATTAAACATTCTTCCTAATTTTTGTGCATCTATTATTGTAGTTTTAGGATTTTTTCCAATTATTGTTAGATTTTTATTTATTGTTATGTTTGTAACATTGTTAGTGTATATTCCTTCTTCAAGATTTATAATGTCTCCGTTTTCTGCATCTGTTATAGTTTTGTTTAGTCCACCAGTGGTGGTGTTTGTTATATTAGTTTCTGCTGCGTTTACTGATGTTAAAGCAATAAAAATTGATAGTAATATTATAGTAGGAACTAAAACTTTTTTGAGTAAATTATTTTTCTTTTTTATTATTTTTTCACCTCCTTTTTATTATCTATATATGTTGTTATAATACTATAATATGTTTTTTATGTAAATTTTCTTAATATGGATACTATGAAAACTGAGTATATAACAGTATATAAATTATATTAACTAATATTTAAGTCTTTTCAATTGTGTGTTAAAATTATATATTTTTATATCGCTTAATTATTCTTTACCCCCCAAATACTATTAATAAGAAACCATCAAAAAGTATGCTAAAAACGATTATAAGTCTTCTAATTTCATATCACACCCAATCATTGCATGAGCAATAGATATAGCTACCAAAAATACGTAGAAAAACTTAAGGGATAAAAAACCTAACAAAAAACTAGATGAAGCAAATATTATAGCTCCAGCCGTGTTAAGATGAATTTCTCGAATAAATCCAGTTAATGCATCACATGCAATTCCTAAAAAGCAAGCTAAAACAGGATCAAACATCTCACCACACTTGCAATACAACATAGAAAAAAACACTTACACATGCTCTAATAACAGAATACTACCATATAAAAAGACTTACGATATTAATGGTAAAAAAAGAAAAGTATTTTACACAAAAGACTGTAAAAATTGCCAATATAAAGAAGAATGCACTCCCCATTCCAATTATAGGATAATATCACATTATTCAACCAGCTATCAAGATTTAATGAGTCAAAAAAATGGATAAAAAAGAAAACCAAGAAATCTACAAAAGAAGAATAATAGCTGAAAGGCCTTTCGCCCATATGAAACATAATCTAAACTTCACACAAGCAAGCACAAGAGGAATAAAGAAAATTCAAAACGAAATCAATTTAATAGCAGCAACACACAACATAAAAAAAATACACACATTCATCAACAACCCCCAAAACCAAAACACATCAAATAACCAAATTTTAACATTAAACCAAAAAAACAAAACAAAGAAAATAAAAAAACGGAACTACATAAAAAAAATAAGAAAAAATTCATAACAAACACAAAAAATTTTAAAAAAATTATTTCCCAGCTGATTTTAATTGTACAATTATTTAATAGTTCTTCAATAATCAATTATTATTTTTTGAATAAGTATTACTATTTTTTTATTTTTTTATTTTTCATTAAAACTTGATTTTTTCTGTTTAACATGTTATTTTTTCAAAAGTTATCCTTATTTGGTAGATTGATTTTAATTTAGCTAATATTTTATCTCTTTTTATCATAATCTCTAAAGAAATTCCAGATTATATATATCGAAAAGTATTACTATAATACTTTTTTTGACTATATGATTATTTACTATTGATTTGCTAATCGTTTTATATCTTGTATTGTTTTTTATCATCAAATATAACTTTATTTCAATATTTACACCTAATTCTAATGGTTAATTTTTAGAAGTGTTTAAATAGTTATTACTATTAAGTAAAATTATATTAAGTTATATAACTAAGAATTAAGCCATTTATGGAATTCTACTATATGAAAAGATTATAAATTTATATAAAATCCACATAAAACTTTAATAATTCTCCGAATTCCTTTAAATTTATTATTTAGATAAATAAAGCGATTTAAAAAGGTTTTCACTAAAGTTTATATTTTTTTCTAGAATGAAATTTCAGATTATCTGCATAGGTTTAAACAGACTAAATTTTGGGTTACTTGACATAGTATGTTACTAAAAAGTATTCTAATATTATTAGCATTTTTAGTTATTATTTCTTGATATTTTAAGTTTAGTTTAATAAATAAATTAAGGGGGATTAATATTGAATAAAAATAAGTTAAATTATAAATCAGAATATAATTTAAACTATCAATTAGGCTATAAGTTAAACTATAAGTTAAACTATCAATTGAGCTATAAATTGAGTTATAAATTAAGTATATTAATTTTATTTGCTCTTTGTTTGTTTGCTTTAACGATAAGTAGTGCTAGTGCTGAACCTGTCATTATAAATATAAATTCTACTGGAACTTTAAATCATAGTATTGATAGTATTGGGGATGGATCTGAAGGAATTATAAAATTAGCGGATGGTACTTACAAGGGTTTAGGTAATGTTAATTTAAGCTTTAATAATAAAAATATTACAATTATAGGTAATTCAAAAGATAAAGCTATAATTGATGGTGAATATTCAACTGGAAAGCTTAATTGGTTATTTAATGTAGGATCTGGAGGTTCTTTAGCATTGATAAATGTAACTATAAAAGGATTCACAAGTTCAGGTGCTACTTCAAGTGATGCTGCAATTAAAAATCAAGGTGATAATTTTTACATTTCTGGTTTAACTGTTAAAGAGTCTTATCCTCAAAAAGGTGCTGCAAATCCTGATAAACCTGCATTAATCTGGAACAGTGGGAATAATTTTCTCATGGAGGATTCTTTAATCATTAGTCCAGGTATCTTTGAAGGACCAGCAAGAACTATATACAATGAAGGGCTTCATGGCACGATTGATAATTTAACTATGTATAATCCTAATAGATATGGTATTGATAATATTGGAAATTATTTCACACTTAAGAACTCTTTCTTTACAGAAACAAACCCTTTTGCAACATCATCAATGGTTTGTTGTCCTATTCAATCAGATGCAAATCATACATTATTTGCAAATATAACTGTTAGTAATTTCCCATGCTGTCCAATAGCTTTTGATGGAAATAATATTACAGTATCTTATATAAAAGCCTACAACAATTCAGAAGCAATAAGTATGGCTGCAAGTAATGTAAACATTTTACATTCTTTATTTGATGGTGGTAGAGATTCTGCTATTTCAATTAATGGTGGAGAGAACATAACTATAGATAATTGTACAATTAAAAATTCTAAAGATTCTGGAATTAATAATGCGCCATCAGCTTCATCTGATAGACCAGCTACTAATGTAACTGTTAAAAATTGTGTTTTTGAATCAAGTTCAAGAGCTATTAAAAATGCAGGGGATGATTTTAAAGTACTAAACTCAAATTTCACTAAAAATACAGGAGATTATGGTGCAGGAATTTATAATAAAGCTAAAAATTTTTTAGTAGATGGATGTATATTTACAGCTAATATTGCAGACAATGGTGGAGCAATATACCAAGATGAAAATGGAACCATGAGTATTAAAAATTCTAAATTCATAAATAATAAAGCAGACTATGGCAGTGCAATATTCCTTCAAAAAAGTGAAATGAACACATCTAAATCTGAATTTATAAATAATATTATATATAAAGGCAGTGATTCCACTTACAATGAAGATTCAAATGCTTATAGTACTAATTTAAATATAATAAGTACAAATCAAGCTGCAAATGGAGGAAAAATTACAATAAAAGTAAAATCCACAGGAATTAATGGAGTTATCGTAAAAAGTCAGATTATAACACTTAAAATAGGATCAAAAACTATTTCTGGAAAAACTGACTCAAATGGAATCGCAACATTCATATACACACCTACAGCTATTGGAAAGTTGAGTTTTTCATCTACATCAAATGATATAAAAATTGGTTCTACTCAATATAAAAAATCAGCTATTTCTAGTAGTATAGCTAATGTTCAACTAGCTATTCTTAAAAAAGTCTCAGATAAGACTAATAAAAAAGGAAAGATTTATACAAGGATTATTCAATGGAAAAATTCAGGTAATATAGCTGGATCAAAAGTAGTTACAATTGATTTGAAAAAATATAAACTTTCTAAAGCTTCTTACGAGTATGCTAAAAAAGTTTCCCTTAAAAAAGGTAAATTAACAATCAAATTCAATTTAGCTAAAAGAACCACAGGAAAAGTTGTACTTATCTTAAAAAAGTGAATGGATGTTGAAATAAATAGAATTTTAGTAAATAAATGGATAAGAGTTTATTTAATTTGTTTAAATATTATTAAACTTTTCTCCATTCTTTTATTTTTTATTTATTAAATTTTTATCATTATAATTAATATATATATAGTATATTATCATGTTTAATAGTAAATATTTAATATATATTATTAAATATATAATATACATAATATACAATAATATACAATAATATTTAATAATATATAATAATATATAATATTAAGTATATAATATTTAGTAAATAGTATATAATTATTACTAAAAATATTTGTTAAATGGATATATTGATTAATGAAATATAGTGGTTAAATTAATTATTGAATTAAGGAGGAATTATAATTAGTTTTAAAAAAATTATTTTGATGTCCTTATTTGTTTTGGCGATTATTGGGTTTTCTTCTAATATTGCATTTGCTCATGACCCTTTTCCACCAGAAATTAAGTTTGTATCTCCTATAGATGGATCCGATGCTACTAATAATGTTAAAATTAAGGTTTCTATTAGGACACATACAGCTATAAATGGCGAGGGTGTAAAATTTGATATTTCAGGACCTAATAATTATAAAAAAACTCTTAAGGGTGAAAAATCTAGTGATACTACATGGGAATGTTATTGGGATACAAGTTCAGCACCAAATGGAAAATATTCTATAAAAGCTGAGGCACAAGATGATGATTATCCTCAAGGGCCAGGTGTAAAAGTCATAAACATTAACTTAAACAATGTTAAAAAAGAGACAAAAATTCTTATCAATGATGTTAAAGCATTACAAGGCACTAATGTTAATGTAATAGCTACATTAAAGGATGGTTTTAATAAAATCATTACAAATAAAAAGATAGAATTCACAATCAATGGAAAAACATATTCTGCCACAACTGATAGTAGTGGAGTAGCTAAAATCACTTTAAAAGGAGTAAAAGGAACTTATACAGTAAATGCCAAATTTTTAGGTGATAATAGCTATATGTCCTCTTCAAATAGTGGAAAATTGTATGTTACAAACAATGTTTACAGTTTAAAAGTATCTAACATCGATTCTGATAAAAATAAGATAGTACAACTTAAAACTACTTTAACTTATAAAAATAAAAAGGTAGCTAATAAAAAAATTAAGTTTTATGTTAACAATGTTGTTGTTGGAACAGCTAAAACAAATAAATATGGTATCGCTGTATTGAAATATAGAACTAAATTAAATCATGGAAAATATACTGTTTTAGCTAAATATAGTGATAATGTGGTTAATATTGGTGTTTTAAAAGTTAAAAAGGCTAATGTTTATCTTCAAATTACTTCAAATAAAGCTAGACCAAAAGTTGGAAATACTATAACTATATTCTACAGAGTTAAGAATGATGGTCCAGATACTGCAAGTAATACAAAATTAACTTATAAGATACCTTCTAATCTTAAATATGTAAAAGCAGTAGGATCAGGAAGTAAAAAATATAATTCAAAAAGTAAAACTTTCACATGGACTATCAGTAAAGCTAAAATTGGAACTACACTTTTAAAGTTAACATTCAAAACTAAAAAGTCTGGAAGAGCTTTATTAACCCCAAAAATTACAACTGACACATATAACAAATATTCTTCAGGTAAAAAATTATATATAACTATTGTTTAGAATATAGAAATTAACTAATTTTTAATTAATAATATATTCTATTATTTTTTATTATAATTTGTATTATTACCAGTATAATAATCAGATAGCTTAAAATTAGATAGCTTAAAAGGCACTGTCTAAAATCCTGCTGATTTTTTTTTTGAAAATCTTAAATATTAGTTAAAAAGATGTTTTTGTTTTAATGATTTTTTTGGAAAAAAAGTTTATTATAGTTGGTGGTTATAATTTATTATTATGGCTAAAAACAAAAATAACCACCATTCTATGTTTTGTAGTGATAAAGTATTTAAGTTTTTCTTTGATAGTGAAAAAGGTAAAGTTTATTTAAGTGATGATATTTCACCAGAATTTGTTTTATTAATGGATAATTTCATGAATGAGAAGTATGAAGTGGTTTATCTTAAGTTGATTGAGAAATGTCCTGTTTGTAACTCAAATTTAAGTAAAAATGGAACTGACAGGTTCTTATTGAATAAGAATAGGGAAATAAAGAAGCAAAAATATGTTTGCAAAGATAAAGAATGTCAAGAACACACACGAGCATGCTTAGACAAATTCATAGACAAAAATTGTAATTATACACAGGATTTAAGAGAATTTGGCTTAAATACAAGTTTAATTGATTATTGTTCCTATGATAAAAAATCAGATCTCATTGAACTATTAACAGGTGTATTAATACCTAGATCAACAGTATATTATCATGAAAAAGCTTTATCTGATGAATATTTGGATAAAAAAGAAAAAGAAATGACTGGCATGATTAAAGAGTTGGGAATCGAACCTGAAGGTGTTTATCATTATGATGAACAAGTATTATGGGTTAATACTGAAATAAAGTTACGAATGACCATATTATGTGCAACAACCAACTTAATAATCTGTGACGAAATTATAGACGGAAAAGATTTCGATAAAAGCACGATTAAAAAGTTTTTGAAAAAATCTTTAAAAGGTTTAAAGCTAAAAGCTATTGTTACTGATGGGTATCGGTCTTATCCTTCAATTATTAAAGCTTTAGGAGCCATACATCAAAAGTGTGTTTTCCACAAAATGCAAACACTCATGAAAAAAGTAATAAAAACCTTAAACAAACTAAACAGAAAAATAAAAAACAACACAGAGAAAATAGAAAAAAACAAGCTAAAAATCACAGAACTGAAAAGTAAAAACCATCACAAAAGAGGTAGAATAAGCTTAAAAGATAAAAAAAGGCAAAAATATAGTGGCAAAATAAAAAAACTAGAAAAAGAAAACAGAACACTTCGAACTTCGATTCGTCAAAATAAATCAAAAATAGATGAAATCCAAAAATACACAGATAAAATATCCCTAATGTTCAAATCAAAAACTAAAGAAACCGTATTAAAAAGATTTAATAAATTAAAAGATAAAATAGAAGAATTACCTGAAGAAATCGCAACATTCATCGAAAAACTATCAAAAGACATAAACAACACACTAAACCACATCAAAAACAACGATATACCAAATACTAATAATAAAATAGAAGGATACTTTAAAATAACACTTCCAAGATACTTAAAAAGAACATTCAGAACAGAAAAAGGACTAAACACAAAACTCAGACTAAACAGAATACGATGGACAAAAAGAAATGTTATAAAAAATAAAATAAAAAAATCAGCAGGATTTTAGACAGAGCCTATAATTAATATAATTATTTGAATATCATTATAATTTAATTATTATCTTAAACCATCATATATTAATTAAATTATTAAGACATTTTTTATAATATTATAAAATTAAAATATCAAAGATTTTCAAATATTATAAAATTAAAATATCAAAGATTTTCAAATATTATAAAATTAAAATATCAAAGATTTTCAAATATTATAAAAATAAAATTTGTTTTATAGAATATGAAGGAATGATTAAATGTTATCTAACAAAGTAAATTTGAATAAAGCTAAAAGAGAAGGAAAAAACACAACAACTTATGGAAGTAGATATTTTTCAGAACCAATTCCTAAATTTGAAATTCCAGAATCAGGAATGCCTCCACGAACAGCTTATCGATTAATTAACGATGAACTGAACCTTGATGGAAATCCTAATCTTAATTTAGCTAGTTTTGTTACTACATGGATGGAACCTGAAGCAGATGTTCTAATAGCTGAAAACAATGGTAAGAATTTCATTGATAATGATGAATATCCACAAACTGAAATTATTCAAAATAGAGTTGTTAACATGCTTGCAAGATTATTCAATGCTCCTGGGGACTGTGATTTTGTTGGAACTAGTACAATAGGATCATCTGAGGCAATAATGCTTGGAATTCTTGCACACAAATGGGCATGGAGAGAGAACAGAAAGAAAAAAGGAATTAATACTCCTGAAACTCCAAATATAATTATGGGAGCAGATGTTCATGTTGTGTGGGAAAAATTCGCTAAATATTTTGATGTGGAACTTCGAATGGTTCCTATGGAAAAAAATAATTATATTTTAACTGCAGATAAGGTTAAAGATAACATTGATGAAAATACAATAGCTATTGGTGTTATTCTGGGAACTACATTTACAGGACAAATTGATGAAATAGAAAAAATAAATGATCTTTTAGAAGAAGTCAAGGAGACAAAAGGGTGGGACATTCCAATTCATGTAGATGGTGCAAGTGGAGGTTTTGTTGTTCCTTTTATTTATCCTAATTTTAAATGGGATTTTAGACTTTCACATGTCAGATCCATAAATGTTTCAGGTCATAAATATGGGCTTGTTTATCCTGGTGTAGGATGGCTTATATTTAAAGACAAAAAATTTATTTCTGAGGATTTAATATTCCATGTAAACTATTTAGGAGGAGTTATGCCAACTTTCAACCTTAACTTTTCAAAGGGAAGTAGTATGATATTAGCTCAATATTATAATCTTTTGAGGCTAGGAAAAGGTGGATATACTCAAATAATGGAGAATTTAATAGAAATTACAAACTATCTTAGAAACAATCTTGAAGAAACAGATGTTTTTGAGCTATTGGGCAGCGACTTAAAGCTTCCTATAATAGCTATTAAGATTAAAGAAGAATTTAAAGATAATTTTACAGTATTTGACATATCTAGAAAACTTAGAGAAAAAGGGTGGCTTGTTCCAGCCTACACTCTCCCAGCTAATGATGAAGAAACAGCTGTTTTAAGAATAGTTGTTAAAGAAAATTTTAGCCGAGACATGGCAGATCTTCTAATGGAAGACATTTATGATGTATTTAGCTATTATAATAAGTTAAAAGATGAAGGAAATGATGATATTAAAGAGGATTCTATAAACATATTTTAATATTTATTTTTGAGAGTGTCCCATAATTACTTTTTCACTAAACAAATCTACAAACATTTGAAGAAATTATTAAGATAAATTAAACAAAAAAAGAAAATCTTGGTGATTTTTACAAATTTGTTCATGCAAAACTTAATTATGGGACACTCTCATTGTATGATTTTGAAGGCATAACTGAACCAAAGCATAAATGAACCAAATTTAAAACTCATAAACATGATTAAAAACAACAAACCAAAAAGCATAAGTGAATTAGCTACTATGCTTAAAAAAGATCCAGGTAATGTAGCTAAACAAGTAAATAAATTAAAAGAAGATGGATTAATAGATTTAATAGAAGGGAAAATACATAATATGAAAACACCTGTTTTCAATTATGATAAAATAGAAATAGCTATTTAGTGATTTCATTATTTTTCAAGAAATTCTAACAGTTTATCTAATTGTTCATCACTTATTATAAGATAATTGATTATGTTATTTATTGTTTAATTCAATGAATTAATAAAACTAAATAATAGTACAGTTTTTTTTACTAAGTTTATGTATAATATCTTAATTGTGTTTTATCATTTTTTTATCATTAAATTCTAATTTTATTAATTATTATTCTTATATTTATTTTTATATTTTTTCATCGTTTTTCTTAAGATTTTTTTCTAATAGATTTTTTTTGTTTAAATAGTTATATATATTAATTATGAATTAATTAAATAATAATTAAATGTATTGTAGTTAATTATTGTAATCATAATATAGTATATTATAAAATATTATAAATTATTGATTAATAATAAAAATTGTAGCTTGTTTATTAGGTAATAACAAGATTTTTTTAGAATAATTATTAAGTGAACCTTATGTCAAAAAAGATAGAAAATGACCCAGCTTCTGCTTCTATTTTAGTAGAAGCCTTGCCTTATATTAAAAGATTCCATCATAAAAAGATAATGATAAAATATGGTGGCCATGCCATGATTGATGATGAAGCTATGTCCTTTACAGCTAGAGATACAGTTCTTCTTAAGTATGTAGGAATGGAACCTATTGTTGTTCATGGTGGGGGTCCTGAAATCACTCGTTCTATGAATAAAATGGGGAAACAGCCAAAATTCATCAAAGGACTCAGAGTTACTGATGAAGAAACCATGGAAATCGTTAAAATGGTTTTAGTTGGAAAAATAAACACTAATATAGTTTCTAAAATAGGATTTCATGGTGGAAAGGGGGTAGGTGTTTCTGGAAAAGATAGTGAACTTATTCTAGCTTCTAAAAAAGCTCCTCATAAAATACTAAATATAGTGACTGGTGAAGAGGAAGAAATAGATCTTGGCTTAGTTGGAGAAATAAGTTCTTTAAACACAGAGATAATTGAAATGTTCACAGATAATGACCATATTCCAGTAATATCTCCAATTGGAATTGATGAAAAGGGTGATACACTTAATCTCAATGCTGATACAGTAGCTGGGGAAATAGCTTCTGAAGTAATGGCTGAAAAGCTAATAATATTAACTGATGTTCCAGGTCTTTTAAAAGATCCTAATGATCCAAATAGCTTAATTAAAAAAATCAAAATTGATGAAGTGGATAATCTAATTGAAAAAGAGATAATAACTGGTGGAATGATTCCTAAGATAGAAACTTGTGTTAAAGCTATTGAAGGGGGAGTAAAATCTGTTCATATAATTGATGGGAGAGTTAAACACTCACTACTCCTTGAAATATTCACAACAAGGGGTGTAGGAACAATGATAACTAAATAATTAAGTTATGTAATTTCATTTTATTAATGAATAATTAAATTTATTTGAATATTGATGTTATGAGAATATAGTAATGATGTAGTATTGATATTATGAGAATATAGTAATGATGTAGTATTGATATTATGAGAATATGGTAATAATGTAGTATTGATGGTTATGATAATATGGTAATGATGTAGTATTGATGATTATGAGAATATGGTAATGATGTAGTATTGATAGTTAGGAACTAATAATAAAGTAAAATTTCAATATTTAGGTTTGTTTGTTTATTTCCTCAATAACTGCATTAGCTAAGTCCATTGTTTTAGCAGTTCCACCCAAATCAGGAGTAGCTATTTTTCTTGCTTTTAATACATTTTCAACGGCCGTAGTAATCTGATTAGCATAATAATTTTCATCAAGAAAATCTAACATCATAGCTGAAGATAATATCATAGCTATTGGATTTGAAATATTTTTCCCTGCTATATCTGGAGCTGAGCCATGAACTGGTTCAAATAGTCCATTATTATCTCCAATATTACCTGATGGTGCAAGACCTAATCCTCCCACAAGACCTGCGGCTTCATCAGACAATATATCTCCAAATAAATTAGTAGTTACAATGATATCAAAACTTCTTGGCTCTTTTATGAGGTACATAGCTACTGCATCAATATAAAGATCTTCAGATTTGATTTTTGGGTAACTTTTAGCTACATCATAAAAAGTTCTTTTAAACAGCCCATCAGTTTTCTTCAATACATTAGCCTTATGAACACAGGTTACTTTGTTTCTTTCATCTGATATGGCTTTATCAAAAGCAAACCTAGCTATTCTTTCACTAGCTTTTTTGGTTATTATTCTCTCAGATATGGCTATAGTTTCTTCTTTATCTCCATATGATTCTACTTGTGAATATAATCCTTCAGTATTTTCACGAACCACAAGAAAGTCTAAATCATTGTATAATGAATTAATTCCTTCAAATGATTTAATAGGGCGCAAATTAGCAAATGCATCAAGTTCTTTTCTAAGAGTTATTATTGGACTTCTTTCTCCAGGTGTTGATGTAATAGCTCCAAAAAGAGTTGCTTGACTATTTTTTGCATTTTTTAGAGTTTCTTCCGGAATAGTATTTCCATTTTCTTGAAAATATCCATCTCCTGCTTCAGATTTTATAAAATCAAAATTTAAATCTAATGCATCTAAAACAGCTATTCCAGCTTCCATTACTTCTTTTCCTATTCCATCTCCAGGAATTGTGGTGACTTTAATCATAGTAATCAAATTTATATGTCAAGTTAACAATACTTTTTTATTTTATTTGTTATAAATATAATTAATTACTTTCTATATTTAATTGTTAGTTCATATTATTAATTAGTATTAGCTTTATCTAATTTTTTCATTATTTCATTTTTCTTGAAGTTTTGTTTAATAGAATTGTTGATTCATTTACTATATATTCTATTCTTTCTCATCCTCTTTGAGCTTTTCAACTCTTAAAATACTATTATCTACAGCAGCAGCTATTGTATTCATTGAACTTTCAATACTATCTTCTTCTGAACCTAAAAACTCAATATTTTGAATGTATCTTAAATCCATATCACATTCTTGAATATGATGTTCATTATAAATATCATCAAACTCGATTGTTATTCCATATCTTGGAAAATTGGACCCAAATTTTTTTATATAATTGATTGGTACATCGAAAAAGGTAAATACCTCATAACCTGGTGGAAAATTAGAAAGCATGCTTTCAAATAGTGAATCATAGTTATATCCCTTACTATTTTCAATTGGAGGGTTTGAATATATTTTCACATTCCTTGCTTCTGTATCACCAAAATTTTTTACTACTAGATACAATATGTTGTTTTGTTCTTTGAAATATAACATCACATTTGCCTGATTTGTTTCTTTTCTAGTTCTAGTCATTTCATTAGCAGTTTTTTTTGTGAAAAAAGCTAATATAAAAGTCCCTATAGCTAAAGATGCAGTAGCAATAAATACTAATGTATCAATATCGTGTAAACTGATCATGTTACTAATTCCTGTTTAATTGATTTTAAATATTAATCGATTTTTTTATTTTAACTAAATATTTGTCTATGTTTTTTATTAAGCTCATAATTATTATTTAATTGGTATATATTTAATTATACCATTTATTTCTATGATTTAATATATTAATTATCACTATAGTTATTTTTTATTTATTTAATTTAATAATTTTTAATATAATTATAACTATATATTTTGCATAAAAAATTATAATTAAAACATGTATCATTACTAATTATTAATAACAATTAAATAGTTTTAAACGAAAAATTAATATTAAAAATTTTAACTCTTAATGTATTTTAGAAAAATATATATCTGTATTTATTGGATTGTTATTATTCTAAAACCATAGATTTATTAAGCTGTTTTAACAAAAGTTCACATATATTATATGTATCTAACTGGATTGCATATATTATCTTTTTAGCTAATTATTAGATATTAATATTAATAAAGATTAATAGGACTCATAAAAGTTCACAAAATTTAATATTGAAATTAATAATTAAATAACAAGTTATTATGAATTTAAGGAGATTATATCATGGAAAAAAGTATAGAGGAAATCATTAAAGATTTAGAGGATGAAGACGAATTTACTCAAGAAGAAGCTTGTGCATTACTTGAATCAAATGCAAAAGAATCTCTTGAGCCCCTCATTGAAGCATTATTAACTAATCGCAATAAGAATGTGAAAATATCTGCAGCTAAAATTTTAGGATTAATTGGAGATGAGCGAGCTATTGAACCTTTGATAACAACTCTTCGTGATAACAACAAACTTGTTAGAAGAGAAGCTTCTACTTCATTGAGTCAAATGGGAGAAAAAGCTATTGATCCTTTGATAAATATTTTGACAGATGATGATTGGAAAGTTAGAGGAGCGGCTGCTTGGGCATTAGGTGGAATAGGTAATGAAAGAGCTATTGACCCTTTAAACAAATTACTTGATGATGAAAGTGGGTTTGTTAATGCAGGGGCTAAATGGGCAATAGCTAATATAAAAAGTTAATTTACTTTTAATATCAAGTATTAATTACTTTAAAGAATTGAAATATAGTAAATCATCGTACTTCTTTTCATATTCTTTATTTTGAGTTTAGTTAATTTTTTATTTAGTTATTTAATTTTGGATTTAGTTAATTTTTTATTTAGTTATTTAATTTTGGATTTAGTTAATTTTTTATTTAGTTATTTAATTTTTTATTTAGTTATATTTTATATTGGTCATCGGGAGATTATTAGTGTAAATATTAGTAGTATTTAGTGACACTCATTTTACTTAACTATTTGACAATTTTAAGTACATAATTAACGATTTTCTATTAGAATTATTACAAGACCATTTAATATAACAACTAAGAAATTTTTGCATCATCAAGTATATATGAGTGATAATTTTTTAATTAACTACTATCTAGCCATTATTCTATTATTTTTATTTTCTATTATTTTAGGGATTGTTTAATTTATTTTGTAAATTACCTTATTTTTTTAAACAATAGTTGTTAATAAGGGATAATTTCCTATGATTTATTAGAAAAAGCATTCTTTCGGAAATTGCTTTCCGGTACATTTATATATTATAAAAACTTAATTAAACATGTGAAAGAATTAAATACTATTTTTATAATTCTTAAAAATTTTATAGTAATTTATAAATTTCCTAGAAATCTTAAAAGTTTTATAGTAATTTATAATGTTTACTAGAAATAAATAACTAGAAATAAATATATAGTGTTTTACCAAAAATTTATAAGTATATATTAAAAATTATAATTTATTTCATATTATAACAAATTTTTTAATTGTAGAATTTTTAAAAGATTTTTATAAAAATCCTAAAATTTGAATTTATGATAATTTTTAAGTAATACACTATAAGTATAATTAATAATGTGAATTTTATTAAATAAGTGAATATGCTGAGTATTAAATAAATAAGCAAATATACTGAGTATTAAATAAATAAGCGAATATGCTGAATATTAAAAATTAAAATAAACTAGAATACTTAATAATTTATAGGGATCTCATGATTACAATAGGAGTATTAAATCTACAAGGAGCAGTTAGTGAACATTTTGTCATGACACAAAAAGCTATTGAAAAAGTAGATTTCGATGCTGAAGCCAAAACTGTAAGATATGCTGCTGATGTAGCTGATTGTGATGGAATTATTATTTCTGGTGGAGAAAGTACTGTTATTGGTAAACTTATTGAAGAGAGAGGAATATCTAAAATAATAAAAGAGAACAATATTCCAATTTTTGGAACTTGTGCAGGAATGGTTCTACTTTCAAAAAAAATTGATCAAGAACAACCTATACTACGATTAATGGATATTGAAGTTAAAAGAAATGCTTATGGATCTCAAAAAAATTCTTTTGAAAGAAAAATTGAGATATTAGGAGATATTTTTCAAGGGATTTTTATTAGAGCACCTGCAGTTGAAAAAATCCATGAAGACAATGACAACAATGAAGAGATTGAGATTTTATCTAAATTAGATGATATTATCATAGCAGTTAGACAAGGAAATAATATAGCTATGGCATTTCATCCAGAACTAACTGAAGATACTAGACTACATGAATACTATTTAAACCTGGTTTTAGATTCTAAAAATTGATATTTATATAATCTAAGAATTTTTGATTGTTATGTATGAGAGTCTGAGTTTAAGGATTTTTAATATAATCTAATAAATTAAAATTTAGTATAATTTAGTATATTTATGGCTAATTCAATTAAGAGGAGGTTGGATTATGTGTGGCATAGCAGGAATTGTATATAAAGATAAAAAATTACATAATATTGGAGAGGATATGAGTAAAATGCTTAATGCTCTTCAACATAGAGGACCAGATTCTGCTGGTTTTGCATTATATGGGGGATTAGGTCTTGAAGATAATGAATATATATTGAACATTCAAGTAAAGGATGATAATGAAACACTACCTATTTTACAAGATGCAATCAATGTAAAAACTCCCATTAAAGAAGATGAAATAATACCTTCTGTAGATAATTCATTTATTTATAAATGTAAAATAGAGTTAAATGATTTTGATGAACTAAAACCGCTTATTATGAGTGTAGATAATGTTGAAAATGTTGTTGTTTTAAATGGAAGTCATTCTTTTGAAATGATAAAAGATGTGGGTTTAGTTTCTGAAATAGCTGATCGTTACAACACAAAAGCTATTAAAGGAACTCATGCTATTGGTCATACTAGATTTTCAACAGAGAGTAATGTAGATAAATATCATGCTCATCCATTTCAAACCTATATAGTCAAAGATATCACTGTAGTTCATAATGGTCAAATTACTAATTATTGGAAAATAAGGGATCATTTAGAGAGAAAGGGGCATGTTTTTGAAACGAATAATGATACAGAATGTTTAGTTCATTATATTGCAGATAAACTTGATAATGGGTACTCTTTAGAAGAAGCATTAGAACATTCAGTAGAAGATATGGATGGTCCTTTTTCATATATAATTGGAACTCCTAATGGAATTGGAATAGCTAAAGACAGATTAGGCTTAAGGCCGGGGGTTATGGCTGAAAATGAAGATGTATTTGCCATAGCTTCTGAAGAAGTAGCTCTTCGTGAAGTCATGGATGTTCATGATGTTGAACAAATCTCTCCAGGTGAAGTTAGGGTTTATGAGATATGAAGGGATAGTTATGGTTAAAACTAATGATAAATCTAATAATAAAATCATCAAGAAATCTAATGATAGTAGGGATAATAAAGCTTATGAGTTGGATTTCTCTTCAGTTACCCCAAGAGAAGCAAATCAAAAGTTAAAGGAAATAATTAGGGAACATAACAATATTATTATTAAAAATCCTAATGCGATGCATTATTTGGTAGCTGGGGTTATTGGGGACGTTAAAATAGAGATTGATGGATCTGCTGGCTATTTCGTTGGAACTATGATTAATAAAGCGAAACTCAAAATCAATGGGAATGTAGGATGGTTTGCTGGAGACAATATGACTGGAGGAGAAATTATCATCGATGGCTCAGCAGGAGATGGTGCAGGTCAAGGAATATATGATGGGACTTTAGTAGTTAGAAAAAATGCAGGCTCTAGGACTGGAGAGATAATGAAAAACGGAACCATAATCATAGGAGGAGATTCTGGCTTTATGAGCGGAATATTTATGATGGGAGGCCGTATAATAGTTCTCGGTGATTTAGGAAAAGATGCTGGTGAATCTATCATTAGAGGAACTATCTATGTTAGAGGTAGTGTTTCAAGTTTAGGTCAGAATGCTAAGCTTTTGGATATTGATGATAATGATAAAAAAGAGCTAAAGACTTTATTATCAAATTATGATTTCGTTTTAGATGATGATGATTACGATAAATTTAGAAAAATCGTTCCAAAAAGTAAAAGACCATTTTATGGTCATGATGAAGAAGAAGAAAATTGTTCATGTATTTGATGAAAATGATTGTTCATGTATTTGATGAAAATGATTGTTCATGTATTTGATGAAAATGATTGTTCATGTGAAATAAATTATTATTCACATGTTTAATGAATGTTTTTTATTTAAAAATTGAGTAGGAGGGAAAATAATGCCTTTTAAAGTAGAAAGAAATTTAACATTATGTAAAAGAAGATTTGACCGCCCAGGATGCTGCTGGTATTTATGTGATGATAAAGATGAAAAGATCTGTGATAAATGTTATTCTTGTTTAAATAACTGTCCACACAATGTTTATGAAATAGTTAATGGAGATCCAGTTCCTGTTAATCAAAAGAGCTGTATAGGGTGCAGAATATGTGAGGAAATGTGTCCAAATAATGCAATTAATGTGGATGCTATAGTTGAAGATTCAAGAGGGATATGGTCATATAATACATTGTCTGAGATTACAAGAAAATCACAAGAAGGATCATATAAGATTAGGAGTACAGGATCTTTAAGAGACCTTCCTACCTTTGATGATTTGGTATTAATTCCTGCTCAAGTTTCAAGACCTCCTATTGATAAATATAGGGAGCCTTGCATTACCAATGTGACTTTAGGAAGTAGGTTTGCTGAAAAACCTCTAAAATTAGCCACTCCTATTATGATAGGGGCTATGTCATTTGGAGCATTAAGCAAGGAGGCTAAAATGGCTTTAGCTATTGGTTCATCTCTCATTGGAACAGCTACAAACACAGGTGAAGGAGGAATGCTTCCAGAAGAGAGAAATTTAGCTAAAACATTAATTGCTCAATATGCTTCTGGTAGATTTGGAGTTTCTGCAGATTATCTAAATAATGCTAATGCTATAGAGATTAAAATAGGTCAAGGAGCTAAATCAGGGATGGGTGGTCATTTACTAGGTGAAAAAGTAACGGCTGAAGTTTCTAAAATTAGAAATATCCCTGAAGGGGCTGATGCACTATCTCCAGCTAGACATATGGACATTGTAGGTCCTGAAGACCTATCTATGAAAATATCTCAATTAAGAGAAATTACCAACTGGCAAATTCCAATTATGGTTAAATTTGCAGCTGGTCGTGTGGAAGATGATGTAAAAATAGCTGCAAAAGGTGGAGCAGATATCATTGTAGTGGATGGTATGCAAGGAGGAACTGGAGCAGGGCCAGATGTAATAATGGAACATTCTGGAATTCCAACAATAGCTGCTATCGTTGAGGCAGATCAAGCTTTGAAAGATATTAATCTTAGGTCTGATGTTAGTTTGGTAGCTGCAGGAGGAATTAGGAATGGGGCTGATGTAGCTAAAGCAATAGCTCTTGGTGCTGATGCTGTATATATAGCTACCGCTGCTTTGGCTGCTATTGGATGTAAAACATGTCAAGAATGCTATAAAGGGAATTGTAGAAAAGGAATAGCTACTCAAAATTTGACTTTAAGAAATAGATTAAATTATGAAGAGAGAGGATTGGGAGTAGCTAGATATATTAAAGCTATGACTGAAGAAGCTTGTATGTTAATACAACAAGCAGGAAACACACATATAAGTAAAATTGAAAGACAAGACTTAAGATCTTTAACATTAGAAGCTAGTGCGCTAACTGGAGTTCCGATGGCAGGATCTAATTGATTTTCTAATTACTTTCTTTTTTTTTATCTAATTGAGGCTGGGTCACAACATATATTTTTAAATTTTAGCTATTTTAAAGTTCTATGAAAATATTTTAAATTTATCATATCTCTTAATTTTAGTTTTAATTAATAAAACAATGATTATTAAATTAAAATTTTAAATTTAAATAAAAATTAGATTATTAAATCAAATTTGAACAAATCAAATTTTTCTTGAAAATAATCGTGTCCCATCCTCAATTGAGTTTCTAATTTTTTTTTTAAATGATAACTAATTACTTTTTTCATTGATTATTATTTTTTCATATTTCTTCAATAAAAATTATTAAATATTTCACTGAATTGCTATTAGTGGTGTTTGTGACTTCTTAATTATAGGGATGCAAATTCATTAAATAATTTCAATTTCCTCTTCTTCATCTTTAATGTTGGTTAGTCTTCCTATATACATTTTAGACCATAGATAAGCAATTATACTTCCAAAAATATTTCCAATTACTATTCCCCACCATACTCCTTGTTGTCCCATACCAAGAGGTATAGCTAAAATATATGCAAATACTACTGCAAGGAGAAGTTCTCTTATAATAGTTAATATTAAAGAATTGAATCCTTTTCCAACTCCTTGAAATACTGATGTTGCAACAGATCCTACTGGAACAAAAATATAGAATAAACACATAACTCTAAGGAAATCAGTTATCAATGGACCTAATCCCATTGTCTCTGGGGAATATGTAAATATATCTGCAATATAAGGTGCTAAGATAAAGGTGGTTACTGCAGTTATAATGGCTATTAAAGTTCCTAATTTTATAGAATAATTCTGAATTATGGTAAAGTTTTCATATTTTCTTGCACCAAATGAAGCACCAATAATAGCTACTACAGAGATTGAAACGGAGATTATAGGAACAATAGCAATAATAACCACTCTCCAACCAGCAGAATAGATAGCTACTGCATCAGTACCTGAAACTAAAACTAATATTATATTCAAAGTCCCAGCTAATATAGCTATTACTAAGAATTCTGCCCCTGCAGGTAAACCAACTTCTAAAATCTTTTTTATTGTATCTGTACTATATTTAAAATTCTTGGGTGAAATATTGATATAGGTATCTCCCCTAAACCAATATAAAATAATGAAACTAACTACAGCTAATGAAAGAACTGTAGCTATTGCTGCACCAGCTATTCCAAACCCTAGTGTATATATAAATATTGGGTCAAGAATAATGTTTAAAATAGCTCCAAATGCCATTGCATAAGTTGTTTTTTTAACGTTTCCCTCTGCTCTAAGTATTCCATAAGCTGCAGATGTAAATATTATAAAAAACACTCCTCCAAATACTATGTTTCCATATTGGAGTCCAAGTTCAATTGTAGTTCCAGATCCTAATATTTCAAGAATTGGTCGAAGGAACATACCTAAAGAAACCATAATAATAATTGTAAAAATAATGGTGAGTAACATTATATGTAAAGCTGCGTTATCTGCTTCTTTTTTATTTTTAGCTCCGATGAACCGAGATATAACTGATGTTGCTCCTGCTCCTAGGCCATTTGAAAATCCTATAACCACTAAGAACACAGGAGTTACAAATCCAATAGCAGCTAAAGCTCCTTCACCCAGACCAGCCACCCAAACACTATCAACGAGATTGTATAATGATGTAATTAGCATAGCTATTATCATAGGTCCTGAAAGTTTCAAGACTGCTTTTTTTGGATCTCCAAGTATTGTTGCTACTCCTTCTGTTTCTTCTTGATGGTTGTTTGTCATAGAATCATCTCAAATAGTCTAAATATTTTTTTTCTTTATAATTTTTTAAATATAAACTTAATCAAATAAATTCTTTAGTATTTTAACTAATATCGGCTAACTAATAGATGTTTATTAGTTAATTAGGGAATAATTATTAATCATAGATTAATGTTATGGATTTATCGAGCTTTATCAAACCTCAAACCAATTCTAATCAGATATTGTTAATTAATTTAATAATTAATAGCAATGATTAGTATTATTAATTAATTTAATAATTAATAGCAATGATTAGTATTATTAATTAATTTAATAATTAATAGTAATGATTAGTATGATTAATTAATTTAATAATTAATAAAAAATTAGCTATAATTATATTTAATATATGCTTATCATGCATCAATAGAACTATATATTTCCACAAAAAAATACAATTTTTATATTTTTGTAAATGCTAATTATAAAAAGAATTAATTAAAATTTTAAAGTATTATAGAATTATTTAAATTTTCATTTAATTAAAGTCATTATTAAATATAGATCTTTACATATATTAACTTTTTGTAATATTGAGATAAAATGTAAAAAATTCAAAAATAAAACTATATTTAAAAAATAAAGTTTTTAAAAAGTGGGGATGAAGAGAACAGGGGAATAATATGATCTGACTTAAAAATTACCTAATTTTGAATCATATTAAAAAATTAAAATCATTTATTGTTTATTTCAATAAACAGAATAAACTCATAAAAGTTATATATTATTATTTGAATAAGTAATTAAGAATATAAAATAACTAATTAATTAGGAGAATATTATGAAAATTGCTGTTATTGGTGGAACTGGGGATCAAGGATTAGGTTTAGCTATTCGTTATGTAAAAGCTGGTGAAGATGTTATTATTGGCTCAAGAAGAGCTGAAAAGGCAGAGAATGCAGTAGATGAAGGTGAAAAGTTTTTGAATGAATCTCATCTTAAAAATCTTCAAGGAATGAGTAATCAAGATGCAGCTGTAATAGCTGATGTATTAATACTAACAGTACCTTTACAAGCTCAAAAGGCTACTCTTGATAGCATAGCTGAATATGTTAATGGAAAAACATTAATTGATGCAACTGCTCCTCTTAATTCTAATATTGGAGGTTCTCCAATGGAATTTATCCAAGTTTGGGAAGGTTCAGCAGCAGAAAGAACAGCAGATATTTTAAAAAATAAAGATGTATCTGTTGTTTCAGCATTTAGTAATATTTCCTCATCTAGTTTAATGGAGTTTGAAAGAGAAATAGATTGTGATTGTCTTGTTTGTGGTGATGATAATAAATCAAAGCAAATAGCTATTGATCTGATTAATAAACTCCCTGGTGTTAAAGCTATTGATTGTGGTGATCTTTCAAGATCGAGAATAGTTGAAAAAATCACCCCTTTATTGATAGGACTCAATATTAAAAATAAAACTCATTATGCAGGAATTAGAATAACTGGATTAGATAGAATCTAATTTACTTTTTTCTGTTTTTTATATAACTTATTTAGTCTTACTAAGGATAACTTATTTAAAGGATGTATTAAATAATGATTATTAAAGATATTTTATCTTTCTTTTATTGGTGTGTTACATGCGTGCAGAATTATCAGATGAAATCGTAACTATAAAAATTCAAGAAGACAGTCAAAGAGCTATTTCTCTCAATCAAAAAAGTTCTTTTGGAAAATTAGAAGATGATGTTTTAGAGCTTTCATTAGTAGAAGCTTTTTATTTAATGGAACATGGAAGACTAAAAATCTATCAAAAGGACAAAAAACTTGAAGAAAATGTTATCAGAGAAATAATAAAAGAAAAAGGTGTTTATGGCAAATATCTTGTTTATAGAGATTTAAAAAATAGAGGATACATTATAAAAACTGGGTTTAAATATGGTTCTGAATTTAGATTATATAAAAGAGGAAAATCTCCTGGTGAAGGTCATTCTGATTTTCTAGTAAAAGTTGTGTATGAAAATTATGATATTTCTGTTTTAAATTTTTCAAGCTATGTTAGAGTAGCTCATGGTGTCAATAAGAGTCTTCTTCTAGCAGTGGTTGATGATGATGAAGATATTACTTATTATGAGATTGAATGGACTAGACCATAAACAGTTAATAATTATTATAAGAAATTAAAAAATGATTCAATTGTTCATTAATATATAAATAAATACAATATTGGCTATTACTAAATATTATTAGTATTATTACTATTATTATTATTACTACTATTACTATTACTACTATTACTTATTATTACTACTATTACTATTATTAATTATCATTATTCTTATACTGTTATTGAGGTAACTACATGAAATTTAAGGTGATTTTTTGATTGATCCGTGGGCATCATCATCTGTTGATTATGATAAGTTAGTGACTAAATTTGGAATAAAGAAATTCTCAGATATAGTTGGAAAGATACAAAATCCTTTGAATCTCATGAAAAGAGGAGTAATCTTTGGACATAGGGATTTTGATAAAATGATTCCTCTTATAAATGATCATAAAAAATTTTCAGTAGTTTCTGGAATGATGCCAAGTGGGAAAATGCACATTGGTCATAAAATGGTCGTAGATCAACTTAAATGGTATTTTGATAAAGGTGGAAATTTATCTCTTCCAATAGCTGACATGGAGTCGTATGCTGCTAGAGGAATTGATTTTAAGGAAGCTAAAGAAATAGCTATCACTGAATACTTGTCAAATTACATAGCTCTGGGACTTGATTTAACTGATGAAAATGTTCTTGTGTATTTACAATCAGAACATACTCCTGTTAAGGATTTGGCTTTTGAATTATCTAAAAAAACCAATTTTAATGAATTAAAGTCAATTTATGGATTCACTCCTTCAACAAATGTTTCTCATTTGTATGTTCCATTAGTTCAGGTGGCTGACATATTACTACCTCAAATTGACTTATATGGTGGCCCTAAACATGTTGTAGTCCCTGTTGGTGTTGATCAAGATCCTCATATCAAATTAACTCGTGATATTGCATCTAAATCTAAAGATAAATTTAAATTCATTCAGCCAGCTTCCACATATCATAGATTTTTAACAGGCCTTACAGGAGGTAAAATGTCTAGTAGTAAACCTAAAACAGCTATTTTTCTAACTGATCCTCCAGAGGTCGCTGAAAAGAAGGTTAAAACTGCTAAAACCGGTGGAAGAGAGAGTCTGGAAGAACAAAAAAAATTAGGAGGATGTCCTGATAAATGTGCTGTTTATGAAATGCTTGTGTATCATCTAATAGATTCTGATGAAGATCTAAAGAAAATTTATGATGATTGTAAAACAGGAACTTTACTTTGTGGTGAATGTAAGGCAATCGCAGCAGAAAAAATGAAAAAAATCTTTGAAAATTTATCAGAAAAACGAGAAGAATCTTTAGAAATAGCTAAGACTATTTTATAGTTTTTTTATTTTTATTATTATTTTTTAGAAATAGCTAAGACTATTTTATAGTTTTTTTATTTTTATTATTATTTTTTAGAAATAGCTAAGACTATTTTATAGTTTTTTTATTTTTATTATTATTTTAATTTTATTAGTTATTATTATTTAAATTAGTATAGATCAAAATCATTAGAAAATGATTTATATAACAAATTAAATAATATTAATTATATTTAATTTTGTGATAGATTAGAAAAGTTATATAATAATTTAAATAATATTATTTATACTAAATTTTGGTGATATAATTCAAAGTATTAAATATTATCTTGATGTGTTAGGTCATGAAATTAAAATAGCTTTTGTTGAAAATAAGTTTTTATTAGTTTTTTCTGCATTGTTATTTGTTATTCCAATGCTTTTAAGTTACTTCTTTGCACCATATATAGCATCATATATGAACCCAATGGTTAATACATTTAGGGATCGCGTACAGGATGGTCAGATAACCTTAGCCACAGATTCAATATTTCTTAATAACTTCACTGTAGCTATAATGCTTTACTGTGGGGCTATTGTTGTTGGATTGCTAACTGCTACGATTTTAATAAGTAATGGGATGTTCATTGGTTATTTTGCAACAACTATAAATTTGAAATTATTTTTGATTCTTACATTACCTCATGGAATTTTTGAGATTCCTGCAATAATAATAGCTGGATGTGGGGGTTTTGTAATGTTTAAATTTGTTGCTTATTTCCTTAAAGATATATCTATAGGAAAAACTAATGAATATGGTGAGAAAGAAGGTATATATAGCAGATTAGTTATTTCATTTAATGATAAGGTGGATATTTTAGTCCAATCTTTAGTTTTATTAGGAGTGGGTGTTGTTCTACTGTTCATAGCCTCAATCATCGAAGTATATGTCACTGTTGATTTAGCTAAGTTTTTAATACCATATATGACATGAGTATATGACATATCAGCTATATAATTAGAAAATTTCATTTTATTAAAATCCTCATTTTTATCTTTTTTGAGGATGACTCATAATTTTTTCATTCTTGATACATCCATATTTAATTAATTTAAAATTTTTTCATGAAAATAGCTATTTTTCTTCTTATAGTATGGACAAAACTTCTCAAAATTATAATATTTTTAAATATTCATATTAATCATTATTTTTATAAATAAAAGAATTTTAACGATTAAAAATTTAATATCATTTTTAAATCAAATGTCCAGTACTTTAATATCATTTTTAATAAGTAAAATCATTAATAATTCACTACTTGAACACTATTATTTACTTTCTAATAATAATCTATAGCTATTTTGAGATCTATGTTTTATTGTTAAATAAGTTTTATATAATATTAATATCAAATTTTATATTGTTAAGTTTATTATTAATTAAATTTAGAAATAAAAATTTAGAAATAAGTAAAAAATAATTAAAATTTCTAAAAGAATTAAAATCTTTAAAATAATATTATGATTAGTAAATTATTATTAAATTATTATTTTAATTTTGATTTTGAGATTAGTATTGAAATTTATTTTATTAAAGTGATACAAAGTTGATATGTGATGTTATGATTGAATGTGTAAGTTGTAAGGCAAAATATGATAGTGATGAAATTATCTACACTTGTGAAAAATGTGGGGCTGTTTTGGAGGTAGTTGTGGATGTAGATGTTTCAAAAGAAACCTTTGACTGCAGAAAAGATACCTTATGGAAATATAAAGAATTTATGCCTGTGGATGAAAGTAAAATAGTTTCCTTAGATGAAGGTGGAACTCCATTTTGCAAGTGTGAAAAACTTGGAAAGGATCTAGGAGTAGAACTTTATGTGAAAGTTGAAGGTTCAAATCCAACAGGTAGTTTCAAAGATAGGGGAATGAGTGTTGGGATGACCAAAGCTATGGAACTTGGTGTTGATACTGTTGGATGTGCCTCAACTGGAAATACTTCTGCATCTTTAGCAGCCTATGCTGCAAGAGCAGGACTTCGTTGTATTGTTCTTTTACCTTCTGGGAAAGTTGCTCTTGGTAAGTTAGCTCAAGCTATGTTTCATGGTGCAGAAGTTCTCTCTGTCAATGGAAACTTTGATGAAGCTCTTGATGCTGTAACTCAACTTGCTCTTGAAAAACATCTCTATCTCCTCAACTCAATCAATCCTTACAGATTGGAAGGTCAAAAATCCATTGGTTTTGAAATTGTTCATGAATTGGGCTGGAATTCTCCAGATAGAATTATTCTTCCAGTAGGGAATGCTGGAAATATCTCAGCTATTTGGAAAGGAATTACTGAATTCCATAACGCTGGATATATATCAAATAAACCAATGATGACTGGAATACAAGCAGAAGGAGCTTCTCCAATAGCTGATGCTTTTAGAAAAAATGCTATGGATATAATACCTGTTAAAAATCCTGAAACAATAGCTACAGCTATTAGAATAGGGGCTCCAGTTAGTTCAATTAAAGCTCTTAGAGCTATTTATGATTCTAATGGTTACTCTGAAACAGTAACTGATGATGAAATATTAGCAGCACAATTAGAACTTGCTAGAAAAGAAGGGATAGGGGTTGAACCTGCTTCTGCTGCATCAATAGCTGGATTAAAAAAATTAGTAAATGATGGTATAGTAGATAAAGGAGAACAAGTTGTTTGCGTAGTCACAGGACATCTTTTAAAAGATCCAAATACTGCAATTGAGGCATCTACTGAACCTATTGAAATTGAAGCGGATGTTGAACAATTAAAAAACATTTTATTGAAAAATAAATAGATTATCCTCAAATTAGGAATGATTTTTTAAATACATTTTCTTAATTTTTTAATTTTAGTTTTGTATTATTTTGTATTATTTTGTATTTTTTTGAAAATATATAATTTCACTTATTTGATTTTCATGTTTTGAAATTTTTAATTAAATTTTGTGTAAGTTGTCATTTTGATTAGATATTCAATTACAAAAATAGCTTAGGTATGATATAAAATTCCCTCCACAAAGTGAAAATCATAGGTCATTTTAACAAGATTAAATCAATAGCTTTATATATGAGAAAAAATACACTATGTATTACAAATTATGAGGTGTTAAATATGGAATTACCAATCGCTCCTATCGGGAGAATTTTAAAAAATGCAGGTGCTGACAGAGTCAGTGACGGTGCAAAAGAAGCATTAGCTGAAGCTATTGAAGAATGTGGAAACGCAATTGCTAAAAAAGCAGTCGGATTCGCAAAACATGCTGGTAGAAAAACTGTAAAATTAGAAGATATTAAATTAGCTACTAAAACTTGCAGTTAAGTGCAAAATAAAGAGTAAAACCAAATAACTAAATTTAGTTTTATTATTTAGTTTTACTTTATATACTTATATTTATAATTGTATACAGATTTTTTTATTTTTTAGTAATTTATTAATTTAAAGACTTTTTTATGATATTAAGTTTTGATTATTAATTTCAAAATTTTGATAAGTTTATCAAGAAATTGATATAAATTGATTATGAAATTAATATTTACATAATGACAAGAATAAATTTATTTCATAATTATTTTATTGTTTCAGATAATTTTCCTTTGAATAATTTTTTGGATGATTTAGAACAAATTTATCATAGTCATTATATAGATTCATTTCTATAATGATAGTATAGAAATTTCAATGAGGAATTATTGAAAAGATTTATAAACTATAAAAATATATTTATTATAGTCTATTTCTCAAGACTTTTATTTCATTAAAAATATTGCTGAATTTAAATTTTGAGATTTTTTATTGGCTTAAATTTATTTTATACTTTTTGTTTCTATTTTATTATTAAGGTATTAAAAAGCCATTTAAAAAATAAATCCTGATTTAGAATAAATAATATTTATTAATAATTAGCAATTAAATTAGAAATTATATAAATAAAAGATAATATAGATATAGAATACCTAGTTAAATAAAATAATATATTTCGATATGGAATATGATTTCAATAAATTGAAATTAAATTATATTCATATTATAACAGCAGATAAAACTTATAAAGCTGCAGTTATAATATTTGCCGATGGATGGCAAATGCCAGATGAAAAAGGAGGTAAATAATATGGCAAAAGCAATTTATGTAAAATTTGACACACCACAAGAAATAGCGGATAAAGCTGAAGAAGCTTTAGAAATAGCAAGAAATACTGGAAAAGTAGCTAAAGGTACTAACGAGGTTACTAAATTCATAGAAAGAGGAAATGCAGCTCTTGTTTTGATTGCAGAAGATGTAGATCCTGCAGAGATTGTTGCACACATACCAGTACTTGCAGATGAGAAGGAAATCCCTTATGTTTATTTAGCTACCAAAGAGGAAGTTGGTGGTGCTGCAGGATTAAATGTTGGTACTGCTTCAGCTGCAATCATTGAAGCTGGTGAAGGCGAAGAATTAGTCGCAGAAGTTGTGGAAAAAGTCGAAGAACTTAAAAACTAATTATTTTTTCGATCTGTTTAAAAAGCAGTAGCTTTTCAACAATAAAATTAATAATTATTAATTTCAGTTAAAATTAGTTTGAATAGCTACCTTTTAACAAATTAACAGGTGATTATATGGAAGAAGGAACTCCAGCAGAAGTCATTGAAGTTTTAAAAAGAACTGGAATGACTGGAGAGGTAATGCAAGTTAAATGCAGAATCCTCGATGGCCGAGATAAGGGAAGGATATTAACTAGAAACATTATGGGTCCTGTAAGACAGGGTGATGTTTTAATGTTATTAGACACAATTAGAGAAGCTAAGGAGATTAAAACTCCTTAAATCCTCATAGAAAGGTGTAGAACATGAGAAATTGTTCATTCTGTAATAAAGAAATAGAAGAAGGTACAGGTAAGATGTATGTTAAAAAAGATGGATCTATCTACTTCTTCTGTAGTAGTAAATGTGAAAAGAATATGATAAAGCTTGGAAGAGTTCCAAGAAAAGTTAAATGGGTTAAAGAATGATGGAACAAAGTTTTGTTATGATGAAACCAGACGTTGCACAAAGACGTCTTCTGGGGAAAATTTTAACTCGATTTGAGGAAAAAGGACTTCAGCTTGTAGCTATGAAGCTATTGCAAATAGATGAATCTCTTGCAAAAGAACATTATGGTGAACATGCAGAGAAACCTTTTTTTAATGATCTAGTTTCTTATATTACATCTTCTCCATCATTAGCTATGGTCATCAAAGGAGATGACGCAATAAGTTTGATTCGAAAGATAGTGGGAGCAACTAATCCAAAAGAAGCAGATCTCGGAACAATCAGGGGAGATTTTGCAATGGATATGGGTAGAAATGTAATTCACGCTTCAGATGCTCCAGAATCTGCTAAAAGAGAAATAGCTCTCTTTTTCGATGATGATGAAATTTGTGATTATCAAATGGTTGATGATTCTTGGATTTATGAATAATATTATTGAAGTTATATGTAATTGATTTAAATTTTATTTTAGTATTGGAAAATATTAGTCGTTGATTTAGTATTTCGATGATTTTAGTCTTTGAATAATTAATAGATTAGATGAATTATTGCTAGTAATCTTTGTATTTAATTCTTTGATCTAATAATATAATTTGAATGATTATTTCTAATCTTTGATCCAATAATTAAACTAAATAAAATTAAATAAATAAACCAATAACAATAACAGTTCTAGAATACCAATTTCAATAACAACTAATAGTACTTCTATAGTGGTTATTGGTACTTGAATAATGTTGTTAGTACTTCTATAGTGGTTATTGGTACTTGAATAATGTTGTTAGTACTTCTATAGTGGTTATTGGTTTTTAAATAATGATTATTAATTATATTGAGTAGATATGAAAATTAGATCTCCTATTGTATCAGTATTAGGCCATGTTGATCATGGTAAAACTACTTTATTAGATTTTATAAGGGGTAGTACAATCGCTTCTAAAGAAGCTGGCGGAATAACTCAGCATATTGGAGCTACGGAAATACCAATAGATACTGTAGAAAATATATGTGGCACTTTTATAGAGAAATTGACTATTAAAGATATTATTCCAGGTCTATTTTTCATAGATACTCCAGGGCATGAGGCTTTTACAAGTCTTCGTAAACGTGGAGGTGCTTTAGCTGATTTAGCTATTCTAGTAGTTGATATCAATGAAGGATTTAAACCACAAACATATGAAGCTTTAAACATTCTAAAAATGTATAAAACTCCATTTATCGTAGCTGCTAATAAGATGGATAAAATTTTTGGTTGGGAAATACATGAATTTGATTCTTTTTCTAAATCTTTCTCTACTCAAGCTCAAAGTGTACAACAAGAGCTAGATAAGAGGATTTATGAAATCGTTGGAATTTTACATAAAGAAGGTTTTCAATCAGAAAGATTTGATCGTGTTAGTGACTTTTCATCACAGATAACTATCATTCCAATTAGTGCTAAAACTGGTGAAGGAATAATTGAACTTCTTGCAATGCTTTTAGGACTTGCTCAAGAATATTTAACAGAACAGCTAAAAATTGAAGAAAATTCACCAGCTAAAGGGACTGTTTTAGAAATTAAAGAAGAAACAGGACTTGGTGTCACAATTGATACTATAATTTATGATGGAATTGTTAAAAAGAATGATGAAATAGCTTTAATGGAAACTGAGGATGTTTTAACCACAAAAATCAGATCTATTTTGCGCCCACTTCCTTTAGAAGAGATGAGGGATTCAAAAAAGAAGTTTAAAAAAGTAGATGAGGTTGTAGCTGCTGCCGGTATAAAAATTGTAGCCCCTAAACTTGAAAATATTGTTTCAGGTTCTCCACTCAGAGTAACTCGTGATGGAGATCATGTTAAAGAGGACATATTGAAAGAACTTGAGGATATTACAATACATACCAATGACAATGGAGTCATGGCGAAAGCAGATACTTTAGGTTCTCTTGAAGCTCTTGTTAATCTTTTACAAGACATGGATATTCCAATTAGAATTGCAGAAATTGGGGATGTTTCAAGGAGAGATGTTATAAATGCATCTATTGTTAAACAGGAAGATCCTAATCATGGAGTAATTATAGCATTCAATGTTAAAGTTCATCCTAAAGCAGAAGAAGAATTAAACAATTCTGATATTAAGCTATTTTCTGGAAATGTTATTTATAAAATAACTGAGGATTATGATGCTTGGATTAAAGAAAGAGAAGAAGAGCAAAAGAAAAAATGGATGGATGCTATTATCAAACCTGCAAAAATTCGAGTAATTCCTAAACTAGTATTCCGTCAAAGTAAACCTGCAATAGTTGGAATTGAAGTAATCAGTGGATCAATAAAACAAAATTATTCACTCATGGATTTAAATGGAAATTTTGTTGGTACCATTGAAGGTATGCAAGATAAAGGAGATAATTTACCTTCAATTAGCAAAGGTCAAAAGATAGCTATGGCTATTAAAGATGCAATAGTTGGAAAAGACTTTGAAGAAGGAGATGAACTTTATGTTGATATCCCTGAAAAGCACTACAAAATTTTAGAACGAGAGTTTAAGAATAAGTTAACTGAAGACGAGTTTCAAACTCTTAATGAAATCATTGAGATTAAAAGGAAAATTGACCCTAATTGGGGAACTTTTGGTCTTTTTGAATAGCTAATTTAAAAATTAGCAATAAATCAGTATAAATTAATTCAACATATAATTGATAAAATCATATAATATAAGTATTAATAAATAATATAAGTATTAATAAAAATAAAATAATAAAAAATAATCTAATTTAAATTTCATATATTAATAAAAATAAAATAATAAAAAATAATCTAATTTAAATTTAATTATCATAATTTATAAAAATAATTTAAATTACTAAATGAAAATTATCGTATTTAAAGTTTACAAGGAGGAATTTTTTGGTATTTAAAGTCGTTGTTTCAGATAAAAATGAAAGTTATCAAATAGAAGTAGATTCTAATAATAAAAAAATTATAGGTTTATCTATTGGTGAAGATATCGATGGAGCATTATTAGGTCTTGATGGATATACTTTAACTATCACTGGTGGGAGTGATAAGAATGGTTTTCCTATGAAAAAAGATGTTTCAGGGTCTAGACGAATCAAAAGTTTATTATCTGGTGGAATAGGTTATAATCCTAAGGCTAAAGGTATTAAAAGAAGAAAAACAATAAGAGGAACTTCTATTTCTGATGAAATAGTTCAAATTAATACTGTGGTCTCTAAATCCGGTAAAAAATCTATAAATGCTATTTTAAACCCAGAACCTGAAGAGGAAGCAAAACCAGAAGAATAGCTAAATAGAAATAAAAAATAGAAGATAATTATCATGAAATTGTATGAATTGTATGAAAACATTTATAATCAAATTTATAGCAGGTGTAATCTGTGAAAGTACAGTCAGATGTTAACATAGGACTAGTGGGTCATGTCGATCATGGTAAGACAACTCTTACTAAAGCATTATCAGGCATATGGACAGATACTCATAGTGAAGAAACAAAAAGAGGTATATCTATACGTTTAGGATATGCTGATATTGAATTTAGAAAATGCCCTGATTGTGGTGAACCTTTATGTTATACTACAACATTAACTTGTGAGCATTGTGGAAAAGAAACTGAGGTTTTAAGAAAGGTTTCTTTTGTAGATGCTCCAGGACATGAAACTCTTATGGCTACTATGTTATCAGGTGCTGCAATAATGGATGGTGCAGTTTTAGTAATAGCTGCAAACGAGTATTGTCCTCAACCTCAAACTAAAGAGCATTTAATGGCACTTGATGTTATTGGTGTAACTGATGTTATTGTTGTTCAGAATAAAATTGACATAGTTTCAAAAGAAAGAGCTATTGAAAGTTATGATGAAATTAAGGAATTTGTAAAAGGTACTTGTGCAGAAGATGCTCCTATTATCCCTGTTTCAGCTCAACAAGGAGCTAATATTGATATATTGATTGATGCAATTGATAAAAAAATCAAGACACCTAAAAGAGATTCAAATAAACCATCTAAGATGTATGTAGCTAGGTCTTTTGATATTAACAAACCAGGTTCTCATCCAGATTCAATCAAGGGAGGAGTAATTGGTGGAACATTAGTTCAAGGAACTTTGAAAATGGGACAAAATTTAGAAGTAAGACCAGGTATTGAAAATAAAAAAGATGGTAAAAATGCTTGGATTAGTTTAACATCAGAAATTATTGGATTAAATGCAGGTGG
Source organism: Methanobrevibacter cuticularis (assembly GCF_001639285.1). Lineage (GTDB taxonomy): Archaea > Methanobacteriota > Methanobacteria > Methanobacteriales > Methanobacteriaceae > Methanobaculum > Methanobaculum cuticulare. Next base: position 58,414 of record NZ_LWMW01000064.1, read on the forward strand.
GGAAGATGTTGAAGAAGTTGGTCCTGGTGGTCTTGTAGGTGTAGCTACCAAGTTGGATCCATCTCTTACAAAGGCAGATTCCTTATCTGGATCAGTTGCTGGGGAACCAGGAACATTGCCAGATGTCTTACATAGCTTTGAAATGGATACTCATCTTTTAGATCGTGTTGTTGGTACCAAAGAAGAAAGAGATGTTGCTCCAATTATTATCAAAGAACCTTTGATGATAAACTGTGGAACTACTACTACCATTGGTGTTGTAACTAAAGTTAAAGGAAATGTTAAAGTAAATTTAAAACTTCCAGTTTGTGCAGATAAAGGAGATAGGGTAGCTTTAAGTCGTAGAGTAGGTGCTCGTTGGAGATTGATTGGTTATGGAATCATCCAATAATGAAAACATTAAAGAAGTTGTAGTTGATACAAATTTTTCATGATTCCCTTTCAGTTCAATATTGATATAATTGATGAACTTGAAAAAGCTTTACCTTCTTATAAACTAACAACTCCAAATTTTGTAATAGATGAGTTGTTTGGTTTAAAGAAAAACCTAAAAGGCAAAGATAGGGTTGCAGCAGGAATTGCTCTTAAAATAGCTAAATCACCAAAAATTATTATAAAAGATCTCCCTCTTAAAGATAATGAATCAGTAGATGAGGGATTGCTCAGAATTTCAAAAGTTTTAGCTACCAATGATATTGAACTAAAAAAAAGAGCAAAAGAAAAAGGAATAGCTGTTGCTTATTTACGCCAAAAGAAATATGTAGCTATTGATGGTTATTTAAAATAATATTTATATTATTTATAATAAATAACTTATTTAAAAATTATTAATATCTTAATAAAGAATAATAATTATATTATATGATGAATAAGTAATAGTAATAGATTAATAATTTAAATGAATATTAATAATTATATTATAACTTAAATAAAGAATAATAATTGGAGATAATGATTATTAATTATTATTCTTTATTATTAAATAATTAATTAAATGTTTTTATAATGATTATAATAGAATTATTGTATGATTAAAAATGATTATAATAAAATTATAGCCGTATAGTATGATTAAAATAATATTGTAGTAATAAACTAGTTTATGGTGGAAACATGAATTTATGGACAGAATTATCTTATGGGTCTGAATTTCCTGAAGTAATAAATGCAGTAATTGAAATTCCGAAAGGATCAAGAAACAAATATGAATATGATAAAGAAATGGAAGCTTTTATTTTAGATAGAGTATTACATTCTTCTGTTGTTTATCCTGCAGATTATGGTTTTATACCAAAAACTACTTATGATGATGGGGATCCTATGGATATTATGGTTTTAATGGATCAACCAACATTTCCTGGTTGTGTAATAGCTTCTAGACCCATTGGGATCATGAAAATGATCGATGGTGGAGATAAAGATTATAAAATATTGGCAGTTCCTGTTGATAATCCTAAATTTAAAGACTTTGTTGATATAGGTGATGTTCCAGCATTTCTTTTAGCGGAAATAGAAGAATTCTTTAAAACTTATAAAAATCTTGAAGGAAAAGAAGTAGAAGTACTAGGTTGGGAAACTGCAGATATGGCTAAAAAAGAAGCTATTAGATCAATTGAATTATATAGAGAAAAATACTAATGAGGGGTTTGTTTGTATTATTTAACAAAAATTGAAGATACTGTTAGAATTCTACCTTATAGGTTTGAAGATCCTTTGGAAGAAGTAGCTATTGAGACTTTAAATGAAACTTATAATGGTAAACTTGATAAGAAATTAGGACTACTTGTTAGTGTTACTGATATCGATGATATTGGTGAAGGGAAAGTGATAATGGGAGATGGATCTACTTATCATGATGTTGTATTTAATGCAATATTCTTTAAACCAGAATTACAAGAGATTATTGATGGTGAAGTGATTGAAATAGCTGAATTTGGAGCTTTTATTCGAATTGGACCTATGGATGGTTTAGTTCATGTTTCACAAGTTACTGATGATTATATAAATTATGACTCTAAAAGAGGAGCTCTTCTTGCTAAAGAATCAAAGAAAACCCTTGAAGAAGGAAATAAAGTTCGAACTAGGATAGTAGCTATTAGTCTAAAAGGTAAATCCTCAAAAGAAACTAGAATTGGTCTTACAATGAGACAAGCTGGGTTAGGTAAATTCGAATGGATCGAAGAAGAAAAGACTAAAGGCAAAGAAAATAAGAAAGCTAAAAAAGGAAATAAAAAATAAACTAGTTAAAATAACTAATACTATACTTTATATTAGTTAAAAATTATAGACTTAAATTAAATTTTTATTAATAATAGCTAAAATTTAAAGGAAGAATCAAAAATGGCTATGAAAGCTTGTACTTCATGTAAAAGAATATCTACTAAAGAACGTTGCCCTGTTTGCAATAATCCAACTTCTAGCAATTGGAGTGGATTTTTAGTAATTATAGATCCAGATAACTCTGATATAGCTAAAGAGCTACATATTGAATTACCTGGAGAATATGCATTAAGAGTTAGATAATAATTAAGAATAATATAATTATTAAGATTAAGATAGTTACTAATTTTAATATAATTATTAGGATTAAGATAGTTACTAATATTAATATAATTATTAAGATTAATATAACAAATTATTGATTTAGTGAAAAATATATGATATTAAAAGTATATAATAATATTGTAAACAACATAATACAATAAGAGGGAAAATATTGTTACACCTAGAAAAGAATTTAAGAGATGAGCTTAAAAGACCATTTGGGAGATTATACTCATCATTTGATGATGCGATTGATGATATCAGGTCTTCTAAATTCTTAATTTCTGTTGGAGATTCTACAACCAACAATCTTATTAATGTAGGAATATATCCCAATATTAGTATCATAGATAATCTTATTCAAAGAAAAATTCACAATCATGAAATTATATACACAGAAAATATTTTAAGGGCTAAAAATCCACCAGGAACTATTACTGATGATCTATGGGAAACCATAGAGTTAGCTATTAACAAATCAATCCATAATGATAATGGAGATGATGGTGAAAATCAAAATCATTTGATTGTTGTAGATGGTGAAGAAGATCTTGCAGTTCTTCCCGTAATCATACTAGCTCCTGAAGAAACTATTGTATTATATGGTCAGCCTAATGAAGGTTTAGTCTTTGTAAATGTTTCTGATGTAAAAACTAGAGCCAATGAGCTTATTAAAAAATTCAAAAAAATTTAATAATGGTTGTAGGCATATATTTAAATCCGCATTGAAATTTAAATTTTATTTAAGTTAAAGAGGCTTAAAATATGGAAATTGATATATTAGATCAAAAAGAAAATAAAGTATTAGATAGAACTGAAATTAAGTTTAATTGTACATACTCTGGTGAAGCTACACCAAAATTATTAGATGTTAAAAGCAAATTAGTAGCATTACTTGATACTAAAAAGGGATTAATTGTAATTGACTCTATTCAACCTCATTTTGGTGAAACAAAAGCAGCTGGATATGCAAAAATTTATGGTTCAGAAGAAAGTTTAAAAGATATTGAAACTGAGCATGTAATTGCTAAAAATAAAGAAGCTGAAACTCCTGCTGATGATAATGATGCGGAAGAGTCTGAAGAAGCTACAGAAGATGAATTAGATGATGTGGCTGAAGCTACTGAATATAGTTAGGGGGCAAAAATATGAAAAAATCAACTCTTTATGAAATTGATGGTGAAAAAATAAAAAGAAAAAATCCATTCTGTCCTCGTTGTTCTGGAGGTGTATTTATGGCTGATCATGGTGATAGATATGCTTGTGGAAAATGTGGATACACAGAAATGAAAAATAAAAAATAATTTTATTTTTATTACTTTTTATAATAATTTGAATATTTTTATTACTCTTTATAACAATTTGAATATTAGGGAGTATACTTATTCTCCCAGCTATTCTTTTTTTAATTTTTTCATAGCTTGCATACTTGAAGTAATACTATTTGTTCACGAAAATTTAAATACAGTACATAATATCTATTTTTTTTGTTTTAGATAATTATTGAGAAAATTATAGTATTTCTTTGTAAGTGTGTGGAATATTTTTTTTATTTTGGTGTTTTTTATTTTTAGTTGCTATTTTTTTTTATTTTGGTGTTAATTTTTTTATTTTAGTTGTTAATTTTTTAGTTAATTCAATTTAATACTTCAGAATCAGTATTGCTCTTGGTATTACTGTTATATTTATATATTATGGGTGTTAATAGCTATTTTTATGAGAGAATTGGATCCTTTGAATGATTTTGCTGTTTTAAAGTGTATGGGTGAAAACGGTGATG
>NZ_LWMW01000065.1 GCF_001639285.1 Methanobrevibacter cuticularis
ATTTTATTTAGGAGTTTTTTGGCTTCTTTATTCCATTTTAAATTTTTAAGTTTTACAAAGTAATCCTTATTTGGATAATTAAAATCAATGTTTTTATCAAAATTGTCTAAGAGTATCATAATTCTATGAGAGAAACCAAAAACATTAGAAGGAGTAATTTCCTTTTTATTCAAAGTTGAAATTATGAATACAATCTCAATTAAAGCAGCATAATCATCAATACCTATTGCTCCTTTTATTATTCTAGGGAGAAGATAATAAAATTTACTTGGGAAAAGAACCTCTTTAGAATATTTAATCTGAGGAACTTCCATAATAAAACTATCTGGAGCCCATAGAACATAATAATTAGAATCTGAAAAACAATCTTGAAGTTTTCCAATATTCCTAATCAAATTTTTAAATCCTTCAGAATTTGAAATCATCCAAATAGATTCAAAAATAATATTCAAACCACTAACATTAGAATAATCTATTAATATCTCATTTACAGAATTTTTTATTTTTTCTCTTTCCTTAATAATTGAATCATCTACATTCATATAAAAATACTCCATTTATAGTCGAAAAAATCTTATTTTAATAATATTTTAATGCTTAAAATGATAAAATAATAGT
>NZ_LWMW01000066.1 GCF_001639285.1 Methanobrevibacter cuticularis
AAATGGCAACTCTCCGATATTTAACTGAAATAAACAACATATTCCGCACTTACGATGAAAATGAATGTTTAAAAAGATATGAAACTATATTAAATAAATCAGAAAGATTACCAGAGATAATAATAATCAGGGTGTCTGATAATTGAAAAAAATTGAAGAGGTTTGGTATGCTATTTAGTATGTTTAGAGCATATTACATTAGTATTTTATAAAAGTACAATTTGTCTGGTCTTTAAAAACAATATTCTAAAAGTTAATCTTTTGATTTTAGCAATGAGAAAAATCCACAATGCTTATTATCATTAAAAAATTGACTTTATGGAAAGTAGTTTAAATTAAAATATAAGGATTTTATTAAGCTTTTTTAAAAATTAAAACTGATTTCATCTGTACTTTTAGAAAATCATAATGTAATTATCTCAAAACATCTTGAGCAATTTATTAAGCTCTTAATTTTTTCATATAAATCAGACACCCTGATAATAATATTACTGGCTGATAAAATAATTCCAAACATCGAAAGCCTCACACAGTTCACTAGAGATAATTTCATACCTAGAACATCCAATCAAGCAGAACAACACTACAGTAAAACACAAAAATTAG
>NZ_LWMW01000067.1 GCF_001639285.1 Methanobrevibacter cuticularis
TACTGGCGGTACTAATGGTGCTGTTATTGTCGATATTGTTAGTTCTAGTTTTGTAAATAATACTGCAACTAGTGGTGGAGGAATTTTTGTAACTACTGGTATTAATGGTGCTGTTATTGTCGATATTGTTAGTTCTAGTTTTGTAAATAATACTGCAACTAGTGGTGGAGGAATTTTTGTAACTACTGGCGGTATTAATGGTGCTGTTATTGTCGATATTACTGATTCCACATTTGTAAATAACACCGCAACTGTTAGTGGTGGAGGAATTTATGCAAATAGTGGTGATAATGGTTCTGTTACTGTTGATATTACTGATTCCACATTTGTAAATAACACCGCAACTGTTAGTGGTGGAGGAACTTATGTAACTACTGGCGGTACTAATGGTGCTGTTACTGTCGATATTGTTAATTCTAGTTTTGTAAATAATACTGCAACTAGTGGTGGAGGAATTTTTGTAACTACTGGTATTAATGGTGCTGTTATTGTCGATATTACTGATTCCACATTTGTAAATAACACCGCAACTGTTAGTGGTGGAGGAATTTATGCAAATAGTGGTGATAATGGTTCTGTTACTGTTGATATTACTGATTCC
>NZ_LWMW01000068.1 GCF_001639285.1 Methanobrevibacter cuticularis
GGAAAGCAGTATGATATTCAAGTTCAAAGATATAGGTGTAAAAATTGTGGAAAACTATCTCAAACTGAATTTCACGATGAATATGGGCCTTATTCTAATTTTTCTAAGGAAACTAAGAATAAAACAGTTAAAATAATGCGTTTAGATAGTATTTCACTTAGAAACACCTCAAAAATACACAAAATTTTCAGTAAAATTAAAATATCTCATGAATCTGTTAGATCTTCTGTTTCTGTTCATAATAAATTATATTATGTTAATGATGATGTTGAATTATCTGGTTATTATGGTTATGATGAGCAATGGGCTAAAATATCTGGAACATGGAAGTACCGTTATGTTCTCTTTGATATTATTAACAATGTGCCAATTACAGAAATATTAAATGATACTGTGGATGAAGAACTGGTTAAATCATTTATCAAAGATAATATTCCTCCTCACAAACGTAAAGGTATTGTAACTGATATGTTGAACGAATATGATGGAATAATGAATGATCTAGGTTTCGATCACCAATACTGCATTCTTCATTTTATAAGAAATGTATCTAAAAAAATAACAACACATTTAA
>NZ_LWMW01000069.1 GCF_001639285.1 Methanobrevibacter cuticularis
GGAAAGCAGTATGATATTCAAGTTCAAAGATATAGGTGTAAAAATTGTGGAAAACTATCTCAAACTGAATTTCACGATGAATATGGGCCTTATTCTAATTTTTCTAAGGAAACTAAGAATAAAACAGCCGAAATAATGCGTTTAGACAGTATTTCACTTAGAAACACCTCAAAAATACACAAAATTTTCAATAAAATTAAAATATCTCATGAAACTGTTAGATCCTCTGTTTCTGTTCATAATAAATTATATTATGTTAATGATGATGTTGAATTGTCTGGTTATTATGGTTATGATGAGCAATGGGCTAAAATATCTGGAACATGGAAGTACCGGTATGTTCTTTTTGATATTGTTAATAATGTGCCAATTGCAGAAATATTAAATGATACTGTGGATGAAGGACTGATTAAATCATTTATCGGAGATAATATTCCTCCTCACAAGCGTAAAGGTATTGTAACTGATATGTTGAACGAATATGATGGAATAATGAATGATCTAGGTTTCGATCACCAATACTGCATTCTTCATTTTATAAGAAATGTATCTAAAAAAATAACAACACATTTAA
>NZ_LWMW01000070.1 GCF_001639285.1 Methanobrevibacter cuticularis
GATGTAATTGTTGATGTTTCTGGTTATTGGGAGTTAAATTATACTACTAATCGTACTGGCACTGGTTTAGAGGTTATTGTTAGTTTTGCTGGTGATGGTAATTATGATGTTTTTAGTAATTCTACTACTTTCGCAGTGAATAAGAATAGTACTAATTCAACTATTGTTGTTAATCTTAATCCTGCTCATATTGGTGAGAATGTTACTGTTAGTGGTGTTTTAGCTAATCATACTGGTATTGGTTTTGTTAATGTTACTGTTGATGGTAATCTCTTTGCTGATGTAATTGTTGATGTTTCTGGTTATTGGGAGTTAAATTATACTACTAATCGTACTGGCACTGGTTTAGAGGTTATTGTTAGTTTTGCTGGTGATGGTAATTATGATGTTTTTAGTAATTCTACTATTTTCATAGTAAATAAGAATAGTACTAATTCAAGTATTATTGTTAATCCTAATCCTTCTCATATTGGTGAGAATGTTACTGTTAGTGGTCAGTTAGCTAATTATACTGGTATTGGTTTTGTTAATGTTACTGTTGATGGTAATCTCTTTGCTGATGTAATTGTTGATG
>NZ_LWMW01000071.1 GCF_001639285.1 Methanobrevibacter cuticularis
ATGCATTGTTACCACCAACAGTAGTATTACCATCGTTAATAAGATTATCAACACTATTATTAGCACCCAAATCAGCATTACCAACATTAGTCAAATCACCAACATTGTTATTCTCACCAATAACAGATAAATCACCATTGTTAGTAACATTGCCTAATGCATTGTTACCACCAACAGTAGTATTACCATCGTTAATTAGATTATCAACAGTATTATTAGCACCTAAATCAGCATTACCAACATTAGTCAAATCACCAACATTGTTATTCTCACCAATAACAGATAAATCACCATTATTGGTAATATTGCCTAATGCATTGTTACCACCAACAGTAGTATTACCATCGTTAATTAGATTATCAACAGTATTATTAGCACCTAAATCAGCATTACCACTATTAGTTAAATCACCAATAGTATTATTTTCACCAGTAACAGATAAATCACCGTTATTGGTAACATTGCCTACTATATTATTATTGCCAATAGTAACATTATCATAGATTACAATATCAGAAGAACCAGTACTATCAGTATTATTAACTATAACATTATCATT
>NZ_LWMW01000072.1 GCF_001639285.1 Methanobrevibacter cuticularis
TAGAAACAGTGAATTTACTAGTAATGGATACAATACAACATGGATATCCAACAACCCAGAACAAAACACCACACCAGTAAACAATGGCGGAGCAATATATACATCTAGTGGTATTTCTAATAGTAATTTTAATGTAATTAATTCTACTTTCAGCAACAACACAGCAAATAATGGTGGAGCAATATATATTATTCCTAGTCTTAATGGTACTATTAATGCTAATATAGCTGGTTCTACTTTCAACAATAACAACGCAACACATAATGGTGGAGCAATATATGCAACTAGTGGTAATGATAATAATAATAATCTTAATGTAATTAATTCTACTTTCAGCAACAACACAGCAAATAATGGTGGAGTAATATATATTGAGAGTTCTAGTGCTAGTATAACTGGCTCTACTTTCAACAACAATACTGCAAATAGTAATGGTGGAGCAATATATTCAGTCGTTTATAATAATTGTACTGGAAATACTAATATAACAAGTTCTAGTTTCAGTAACAATACTGCAAATAGTAATGGTGGAGCAATATATATTCTTAATGACAGA
>NZ_LWMW01000073.1 GCF_001639285.1 Methanobrevibacter cuticularis
AGGGTTATTTCGTCGTAGTGTGCCATTTCTCGCATTTCATACATTCTGTAGTCTTCATCACTCATGGATACGAGGTCTAGTTTTTTTTGTGTTTTTCCTATGGTTTTGTTCATTTTTATCACCTTGTTTAATAATTTGGGGTTTGTGTTGTTATCGAAGTATATTAACCATTGGTGTAGAGAGTTGTTAATGTTTTTGTTGTTTAACTTTTTAAAGTTTTGCATGTTTATGGAGTGTATTTCTATGCCTTCTAAGAATTTAGGGGTGGTGGTTTTTATTGATGGTATGTCTATTAATCGATAGAATGTGTGTATGTTGTTGTTGTTTTTCATTTTGTAGTCTATTAGGTTGATAGCTATTACTTCTGGTAGTTTTTGATAGTTCTGCCCTTCTTTTATGAGGCGTCGGTAGATATTACATGCATAGAAAAGTGATCTTTTTATCATCTCACCAGTGTTATGTCTTTGTGCTTCTATAATTATCTCTTTATTATATGTTTTTGATCTTATATCAAGTATACAATACTTATCTTTCAGTTTTTCTGCAGATAACTT
>NZ_LWMW01000074.1 GCF_001639285.1 Methanobrevibacter cuticularis
TAGAAACAGTGAATTTACTAGTAATGGATACAATACAACATGGATATCCAACAACCCAGAACAAAACACCACACCAGTAAACAATGGCGGAGCAATATATACATCTAGTGGTATTTCTAATAGTAATCTTAATGTAATTAATTCTACTTTCAGCAACAACACAGCAAATAATGGTGGAGCAATATATATTGTTCCTAGTCTTAATGGTACTATTAATGCTAATATAGCTGGTTCTACTTTCAACAATAACAACGCAACTAATGGTGGAGCAATATATGCAACTAATGGTAATAATAATCATAATAATCTTAATGTAATTAATTCTACTTTCAGTAACAATACTGCAAATAATAATGGTGGAGCAATATATATTGAGAGTTCTAGTGCTAGTATAACTGGTTCTATTTTCAGCAACAACACAGCAAATAATGGTGGAGCAATATATTCAGTCGTTTATAATAATTGTACTGGAAATACTAATATAACAAGTTCTAGTTTCAGTAACAATACTGCAAATAGTAATGGTGGAGCAATATATATTCTTAATGACAGA
>NZ_LWMW01000075.1 GCF_001639285.1 Methanobrevibacter cuticularis
TTATAAAATATATTATTTAAATTTAAAATAATATAAACTCTTTAAAAATTGAATTAAATAAAATAATTACTTTGTTATAGGTATTAATGGATATTTTGTCAGCTATTTAATATTTAAATGATTTATATGAAAATTAATTTCATGAAAATTTCTAAAAAAGTGACTTATGGGACACTCCCCTAATATAATTTTTAATTATTTCAATTACAATAAAGATAGAAAATTTTAAATCAAAATATTTCTAAATATCAAATTATATTAGCCATCTCAATGGTAGCATCAATTATTGACACATTAAATGCTCAATTAATACATCATAAAAAAAATAATAAAAGAAGAAACTGAAAAAATAAGTAGAAAAACAGGAAAATTAGCAATCTAATCATAAAACATTTTATAAGCCAATAAATTCTATAATTCTTTGTGATGAGGATGATTCATTATATTTACTAATAAAATTCAGACAAATTTTGGATTAAAACAAGCATTAAGGTATCTATAGTTCTTCATGTAACATCTAAAATCAGACAAATATTAGAAAAAAATTACGTCATTATGGTTAATAAAAAAATAGGAGAAATTAGACATATTCATACAATCCTAACAAAGCTAAAATTCATGTATTTATTAATGTTAATGTTCTATTTATTACTATTTTTCTATTTTTTTCGTAGTAAAATAGATTTATGCTATATGATAACTTATATCTGCAGAAAACCTATTATAAAAAAATTTAAATACTTAAGAATCATACTTATATCATAGTGAAAAGAATTAAATAATGGCTTATTATAATAGAGAAGAGATAATAATGAAATATGTAGTTTTAATTGGGGATGGAATGTCAGATTATCCTTTGGATGAGCTTGGTGGTAAAACTCCTCTTCAAATAGCTAATATACCTAATATAGACAGGTTAACACTAACTGGAAGAGCTGGGCTTCTTGAAAATGTTCCTCGGAATTTAGAACCAGCTTCAGATGTAGCAAACATGAGTATATTTGGATATGATCCTCAAAAATATTATTCTGGAAGAGGTCCCTTAGAAGCAGGCAGTATGGGGGTTAAAATGCTTGAAGATGATGTAGCATTTAGATGTAACTTAATCACAGAAGAAAATGGTAAAATAGCTGATTTTACAGCAGGGCATATTTCATCAAAAGAGGCAGCTATTATTATTGAAGATTTAAACAAACATTTTAAAGAGGGAACATTTTATCCAGGTATCAGTTATAGACATTTATTCATGAGTAACGATAAAAATCTTGTTAATTTAAGAACAACTCCTCCTCATGATATAGTTGGTGAAGATATTGAAAATTATACCAATTGGGAAGAAGATAATTGTTTAGGAAGCAATAATGATAACAAAGGTTCAATAGCTATTAAAAATATCATGATGGAATCTCAAAAAATTTTAAAAGATCATCCTATTAATCAAGAGAGAATAGCTAAGGAACAAAATCCAGCTAATATGATTTGGCTTTGGGGTCAAGGATTAAAACCAAAAATGCCTAATTTTAAGGATGTTTATGGTTTAACTGGTTCTGTGATAACTGGGGTTGATTTACTAAAAGGTTTAGGTGTTTTTACAGGCTTAAATAACATTGATGTTCCTGGAGCTACAGGTTATTTTGATACTGATTATAAAGCTAAAGGTAAATATGCTTCCAATGCTCTTGAAAACAATGATATAATATTTATTCATGTTGAAGCTCCTGATGAGGCAGGTCATTCTGGTGATATTAATGAGAAAATTAGAGCTATTGAAAATATTGATAAGTATATTTTAGGACAAGTTTTAGACAATATCAATAGCTATGATGATTATAAAATAGCTATTTTACCGGACCATCCTACTCCTATTGATGTTAGAACCCACACTCGGGATGCAGTTCCTTTAGCTATTTATTCGACCACTGATGATGCAGACAATGCTAAATATTATGATGAGTTTGAAGTACTTAATGGTTCTTTAGGCCTTGATAAAGGTCATAACTTAATAAACAAATTAATTAATTAATTTCTATAACTGTAGTATCTAGTAAGTATCTTATTGTAAACTTTGTTTTTCTTACTTTTTTAACTATATTTTTTCATTCTATTTTCATTTATTTTCTTAGTTTTCATTATTTCTGTAATTTTTTATACATGAAATAGCTATTTTAAATAATTATTCTAATTATCCCAATAAATGGCCTATTTTTATTTTAGGAATTTGTCTTTTTTTTAATCTTAACGTCTTTATTTCAATTCCAATGAATGGTCTGATTTTTATTTACTTATAATGCTGAAACCATATAACTTTTCAAAATTTCAATTCCAATAAATGGTCTGATTTTTATAGGTATGAGATTGGAGAGCATTGGTGTTCTAATAAGATTTCAATCCCAATAAATGGTCTGATTTTTATTTTCCCCGTATTTTGTATCAATATAATGCAAGCTTATTTCAATCCCAATAAATGGTCTGATTTTTATTTTACTTGCTTCGCATTCTTCATCACAAGGAATAATTTCAATCCCAATAAATGGTCTGATTTTTATATAGGAGAAATAATTAATACTACATTACAAAGAAAAAATTTCAATCCCAATAAATGGTCTGATTTTTATCTAGTCAAATAATCATGGGGCGGTGCAATATCGTATTTCAATCCCAATAAATGGTCTGATTTTTATAATGTCTTCATGATAATTCTCCAGTTAAACTTATTTTATTTCAATCCCAATAAATGGTCTGATTTTTATACAAGCTGACCACACCCTATATGGTGCAGGATGCGGATTTCAATCCCAATAAATGGTCTGATTTTTATTGTTAACTGCAGAAGCTGAAACTCTCACTATTGGATTTCAATCCCAATAAATGGTCTGATTTTTATACAACGCTCTAGGAGCGTTAGAGGATGTCTACATGGATTTCAATCCCAATAAATGGTCTGATTTTTATTTGAGTTTAAAGCTAAAAGAACAGGTTCAGATGATATTTCAATCCCAATAAATGGTCTGATTTTTATATTTTATGGACTCTTACAGAGTCCCATTTATCTATAATTTCAATCCCAATAAATGGTCTGATTTTTATTCGGCAAAAAGACATTTAAAACAGAAATAATAGAATTTCAATCCCAATAAATGGTCTGATTTTTATTCTTTATGTGTTTATTGAATTTTAACACTTGAGAAGATTTCAATCCCAATAAATGGTCTGATTTTTATAGTATAACCATCTGAAATCCAATTTTCTGAATCAATATTTCAATCCCAATAAATGGTCTGATTTTTATCCAAATGCTCATTAATTGCTTCCTTGCTTATTTTAATTTCAATCCCAATAAATGGTCTGATTTTTATTATTACTACAACCATATTTTATTTTCCATATATACTTATTTCAATCCCAATAAATGGTCTGATTTTTATAGTGAAACATACCCCATTCACTGTATTCTTATTGAATTTCAATCCCAATAAATGGTCTGATTTTTATGAGGAGTATATCCCCCATTATCAATATTGGAAATGGAATTTCAATCCCAATAAATGGTCTGATTTTTATCTAACAGCAGATTTTTATATAAATCTAATGACAGTATTTCAATCCCAATAAATGGTCTGATTTTTATCTAATAAGGTGTCGTAATCATCTACCATATTTCTAATTTCAATCCCAATAAATGGTCTGATTTTTATTTTATTTCTTAGGCTATCCCTCTTTATTTATTTTGATTTCAATCCCAATAAATGGTCTGATTTTTATCTCATCTAGTTCTGATTCTTCAACTAAGTTAATACAATTTCAATCCCAATAAATGGTCTGATTTTTATTATAAATATTCCCTTTATATCGAACATCATAAATTTTAATTTCAATCCCAATAAATGGTCTGATTTTTATTAGCTTAGCTGAAGTTGATTGTTGTTCTCTTGGAAGATTTCAATCCCAATAAATGGTCTGATTTTTATACAGTTTAATTTTTCTAATGTTTTTAAAACTGGGGATATTTCAATCCCAATAAATGGTCTGATTTTTATCTTACTAACAGTTTCACACCCCTTAAAAATAAATTTAATTTCAATCCCAATAAATGGTCTGATTTTTATAACACAAACCCAATTATTGGATGAATACTTAACGGAATTTCAATCCCAATAAATGGTCTGATTTTTATTAAATAATGAATAAGTTTCTTTTATTTTTTAATTTAAATTTCAATCCCAATAAATGGTCTGATTTTTATGCCAAAAAGATATAGTTCCTATTTTTGAGATGCTTATTTCAATCCCAATAAATGGTCTGATTTTTATCTTTCTATATCTGTGTGCATTAGCCAATCAAATGAAATTTCAATCCCAATAAATGGTCTGATTTTTATGTGAATTCGGTGCAATACTAGGGGGCTCAGGCTCATTTCAATCCCAATAAATGGTCTGATTTTTATTAGACTTTAACTCTTTCTCCATTTTTAAAACTTCTTGATTTCAATCCCAATAAATGGTCTGATTTTTATTTAGCAGCAATATCAATTAGTCCTGTACTTACTTCATTTCAATCCCAATAAATGGTCTGATTTTTATGGAGTGCCTGGACCTATTGGACCTCAAGGACCTAAATTTCAATCCCAATAAATGGTCTGATTTTTATCGGAAACGATTGTTGGCATTAGGATCTGGAATCAAATTTCAATCCCAATAAATGGTCTGATTTTTATACTAGTAAGCACATAGTAAGTACAACAAGAAATAAATTTCAATCCCAATAAATGGTCTGATTTTTATTATTAATGGTGAAAAAGTAGCTATTAGTGATACTCAAATTTCAATCCCAATAAATGGTCTGATTTTTATTTCATTTATCCACACACCTATCCAAAATATACTTATTTCAATCCCAATAAATGGTCTGATTTTTATTAGTATTCTGGAATATAAAATTATTGAGGGGGTACATTTCAATCCCAATAAATGGTCTGATTTTTATTAAATGTTAATAAATCAAAACAAGAGAAAATCATATTTCAATCCCAATAAATGGTCTGATTTTTATTCTTCCTTGAGTTCTAATCTCCCACTTGTTGCTTCTTTATTTCAATCCCAATAAATGGTCTGATTTTTATCTGTCTTAAAAAAGTGAAAAGTTTTTACTATAGTAAATTTCAATCCCAATAAATGGTCTGATTTTTATAGGTTGCCTATAGCTTCAGTCGGCCTTTATTCATTTCAATCCCAATAAATGGTCTGATTTTTATTTCAATTCTTCACCTAATAATTTTTTAATCATTATTATTTCAATCCCAATAAATGGTCTGATTTTTATTGAATTAGTTGAGATAGCTGATTATAAGAAGCGTTTATTTCAATCCCAATAAATGGTCTGATTTTTATTATAAATTCCTTTCTTCAATTGGAAACAAATTATATTTCAATCCCAATAAATGGTCTGATTTTTATCTTTTCGTTTTTCTTTCTTTGTCCTGTGTTTTAAATTTCAATCCCAATAAATGGTCTGATTTTTATTGACCCAAGTAGGACTATCAAATGGGTTTCATTATTTCAATCCCAATAAATGGTCTGATTTTTATGAGGTGGAGATTCTGGAATCAAAAGAAGAACCAATTATATTTCAATCCCAATAAATGGTCTGATTTTTATTACAGTTCTTATGGACTTTCTGGGGGCTTGTAGTCAAATTTCAATCCCAATAAATGGTCTGATTTTTATTAACCCTTCAACTCCCTCAGGAGCTGTTACTACAACATTTCAATCCCAATAAATGGTCTGATTTTTATGGTCACTTATAATGTTCCCATACACATTAGCTCTCTGATTTCAATCCCAATAAATGGTCTGATTTTTATTACAGTATAGATACTTGTTTAAGCAAATATCATGGATTTCAATCCCAATAAATGGTCTGATTTTTATTATAAAATTATATACTCTCACACTATTTTAAAATAATTTCAATCCCAATAAATGGTCTGATTTTTATGCGTCGTTTAATCTACTAGCAACTTTCAATAACAAATTTCAATCCCAATAAATGGTCTGATTTTTATTATATTTTAATCAAATCAATATTTTTATTAAAAACTATTTCAATCCCAATAAATGGTCTGATTTTTATATTTCTATATCTGAATTGAAAGAAAGAATAGAAGGATTTCAATCCCAATAAATGGTCTGATTTTTATTAGTAACACTACTACCCATATTATTGAAGCTAGATTTCAATCCCAATAAATGGTCTGATTTTTATTTAAAAATACTAAAAAAATCAAGAGCAGTTTTGGATTTCAATCCCAATAAATGGTCTGATTTTTATCCTCTTAATGTTTTGCTTTTCCTTCTGTATCAAATTTCAATCCCAATAAATGGTCTGATTTTTATAGTACAATCTAGTTGGTACTATGGAGTTGTTAAACGATTTCAATCCCAATAAATGGTCTGATTTTTATTTTTATAGAATTTTAGCAACTTTTAATTAAAAATGGATTTCAATCCCAATAAATGGTCTGATTTTTATCATAACATAACATATAACTCTTCTATGGCATTCCTCATTTCAATCCCAATAAATGGTCTGATTTTTATGCGGAACTAGAAATAAAAAGGATTCTTCCCTTACATTTCAATCCCAATAAATGGTCTGATTTTTATTTTTTATGGATGATAAAACAAAATCATTGTATTTGCGATTTCAATCCCAATAAATGGTCTGATTTTTATGATTTCCCTCCACCTCCTCCCGCACTTGTTTTAGGAATTTCAATCCCAATAAATGGTCTGATTTTTATGATAAAAAGCAATATGGAAGTAATAGCTAAGTTGAGATTTCAATCCCAATAAATGGTCTGATTTTTATTTTAATTACTTCTTTATTTTTTAAAACATAACGGATTTCAATCCCAATAAATGGTCTGATTTTTATTAGATAATGAGTTAAGAAGTAATCCTGAATTATTTGAATTTCAATCCCAATAAATGGTCTGATTTTTATAATCACTTTTATTGAATGTACAGATGTATTAGCACAATTTCAATCCCAATAAATGGTCTGATTTTTATAGGGCGGAATTTTGCTTTATATTGCTAAATTCCATTAATATATTTCTCTTCACAACACTTAAGTTTTTCGATATATGTTTTCACATTTCATTTATATATATCAACGATAACGATAAATGTCTTATTTTTTATAAAATGACTCTCATTTAACTTCTTATTGAAATAATGTGAAACATAGGAAAGTATGAGTTAAAGTAAGGAAATGGATTGAATGTGTTTGGAAAATAAGTTTAAATAATAATTTAATGAATTTTAGTATTACTAAATATTGACAATATAAACGAATGAGTATAATCAAGTGTAATTTAATTTAAATTAATTTTATATATCTATTTTTCAAAAAAAGTATAGCTATAATATTTCACCTATTGGTGATTTTTCGATTCCTAAAATTTCTTTCTGCATCATATCATCAGTTCTAAATTTGTACATTATAATTGAATCTTCATTTATGTTGATTATATCATTTAAACCTGATTCAATATTTAGGTATTCACTTTTAGTCACTTCTCCTTCAAAAACAGAATTTTGTACCCAAAACAGATTTTGGCGAAGAAAACTTTTAACTTTATTTACTCTTTCTACTTTTATATCATATACTATTATCAAATACATTGAAATACTCCAATAAGTTTTACCACCATATTGTGAAAGGAACATACTTTTTAGTTCCTAAAATATGTTTAACTAATTTATATGATTCTAATCTGATCAATCTTCTATAAGAGACTTTTTTGTTTAAGTCACGATGTTTAATTGTTTTTTCAAGCCTTTTATTATACTCTTGAACAAATTTAGTTCTTCCTTTTTCATTTAAGAGACAGCAATTCAAATCTTGATCAAAATCATCTTTTGTAAGCATGTTTTTGTTAACAAGATAAAAGATTAGTCTATCTACAAATATTGGTTTAAAGATTTCACTTAAATCTAAAGCCAATGAAAACCTTCTCTCAGACGGTTCATGAAGAAAAGAGATTGTTGGATTTAATTGAGTATTATAGATTTCAGTTAATGTTGTTCCATACATCATTGAATTTCCAAAACTTATTAAAGAATTAATCATGTTTTTTGGAGGCTGACGACTTCTACCTTCCATTCTAAATTCTTCGGGAAGAATCTCATCAAACTTCATATAGTATTCTGCTCTAATTCTTCCTTCAACATTCATAATTTCAGTTACAATTTTACATTTTTTTAAATCATTTAAAGTATTGTCAATGTTGTTATCAATTTTATAGTAACTTAAAACTTTCATTATGTTTTTAGCAGCTCCCTCAACAAAGAGTTTAGCTAATTCTATTCTTTTACTCCCTATGAGATAAGTTTCAGCTTGTTTAACTACTAAATCTCCTGAAAGTAGTGTTTCTCTTGGGTAGAAACTACCATTATAAAATCCATAATAATTAAAGAAATGTATTGGAATTCCTGACTTTGCAAATAGGCTAATTACTTGTGATGATATAGTTATTTGACCATAAGCATAAACAGAATAAATTTTATTTATAGGAATCGGTTTTTTACCTTTTTCATTAACAAAATAAATTGTGTTTTCTTTTCTTTTAAGAATCCCATCTGATAATAAATAGTAATTTTTCTTTGGCAAGTTAAAATACTCCTTTAAATTAATTTTAACCCTACATTAAATCAATATTATTTTTTTTAAATGCAAATAATCTAAATAAGACATAATAATCATGTTTAAATTATCTATTCCATTTTCAAATTATTAAAGAATAATATTAAGCTAATAGATTTGAAATTTTAAAAAAATTCTATTTATTTATTGATATTTGTGTAGAGCTTCTTCTAATTTTATCAATTTACATTTAACATCTCTTTGATTAAAAGCCATTCCAAGTAATATAACATTTTTATTTTGATAGGATTTATAATATTCTTTTCTAATGATTTGAGTTAGTGCATCTTCAATCATTACATCATGTGATTTTTCACGTGAAAATTTAAATTCAGCTATTACAACTAAGTTATTGTATTTTAAAACAGCATCAATCCTTCCTTTAATGTTCATGACCTCGGCTTCAATATCAAAGCCAAGTAACTGCAACCATGAAATAACAAGTATTTGATAATGAGCCTCTAACTCTTTCTTTAAGTCACCATAAAGTAAATTTGGTATTTTGTGTAATAAAGTTTCAAAAGATTTTTGGAGGTTTTCAGTATCTAACTTAGTTATATATCTAAACATGTTTTTTGTCATTGGTTCGATCTTTTCTGCGCTATACTTAGTATAAAATCCTATTATATAACTAAATAGGGACTCTTTCACTTCTCTATTTGGAATAGCTAATTTATATACAGATTGTTCACCAGGATATGTTTTTTCAGATTTTATTGTTAAATAACCAGTTTGTAATAGTACAGTTGCAAAATCTAAGTTTTCAAGCTCAAAATTTGGAAAGATTCCAGAAAATTCAGATTCTTTTTTTGTTAGAACTTCAATATCAGTGTAATCCTCTTTTATTAAATCTACCAATAACTTAGGAGTTCCTGTATCAAACCAATAATTAGCGAATTTACCAGTGTCAAGGAATTTAAGTACTGTGAAAGGATTATACACGAAATTTTTTCCATCCCAAGAATAACCATTGTACCATTGCTTAATGGACTCAAGTAGATCTTCTTCTTTCATATTAGTGGCTTTGATGTTTCTTTTAATATGCTCTTTAAAGTCTGTTTCAAATTCATCCTGAGTATATCCACAAATATTAACATATTCTGGATGAATTGTGATATCATCCAAATTATTTAACTCAGAAAAAATAGAAGCTTTAGAAAACTTAGTAACTCCAGTAATGAAAACAAAATTCAGGTGTGCATCATTAGCCTTTAAAACCTGATAAAAACTTCTTAACTTATCACGATTAGTTTTTGCAATTTCAATGTCATCGATATGGGAATTAATAGCTTTATCATACTCATCAATTAGAATAACAACTTTTGATCCTGTTTTTTCATGGATTTTTTCAAGTAATTCAGCGAATTTTGAAGATAGAAAACTTTTCTTTAGATTTATGTTATATTTCTCTGCAATACCATCAACAAATTCTTCAAGAGATATTTCTAATTTTTCAGGAGTATCATGAACTATATTTCCAAAGTCTAAGCTAATTATTGGATATTTTTTATCCCAATCCCATTTATCATAGATATAAAGTCCTTTAAATAATTCTTTATTTCCTTTAAATAGCTCTTCTAATGTAGATAGAAGAAGCGATTTACCAAACCTTCTTGGTCTTGAAAAGAAGTATAATTCCCCATTATTTAACATTTTATAAATATGTTCTGTCTTATCAACATAAATATAATCATCTTCAATTATTTTAGAGAAAGTTGATATTCCTATTGGCAGTTTTTTCATATATATTCTCCATTGTTATTAATGATTAAATATATTTTTCATGATATTAATAGCTATTTATTAGATTAAGAGAATAATTACACCCAACAAAGCTCAAAATAGGCACACTTTCGACAAATTTTAAGTTTCTTAGGCTTTGGTATATCTGAATTGACAATTTTATTTATCTCACAGATAATATCTTTAATTTCTTCTTCTATCTCATTAGTTAACTCAAATTTAACTTTTTTCCTAATTTTAGGATAATCAATATATCCGATGATATTATTAATATCTTTTTCATTCTTTAAGTAATACATATAGTATAATAGCTGATACTCATGAGATTTTTCCATTTTAGGAGTCTTTTTTATTTCGTGAACTTCTATATTTTTTCTTTTTTTGATAAAATCTACATTTATTAGGTTGTCTATTAAGAATTCTTTTTCTCTTTTATATGTACTTTCATGGAGTTGTTTTCCTAATATTACATTATCAGATTCTAATTCCATATTTATTTTATGGGCGGAAAACCATAATTTTGTTTTGCATATAAAATAATAATTTATCTGTTGACCTGAAACAGTAATCTTATCAATAGAATCATTGTATTTCCCAATCATGTTCCTCAACTTCAAAACTAAAATTAAAACCTGTTTTTAAGGAATATATTTTTTCATTTCCTTCTCCAATTTTATCCTCCGGAATTATATGAAAATAGCCAATATTCTTTAATTTTTCTGAAGAAATTATATCCTCAATATCATTATTGGATACTTGAAAAATGAATTTATATAGAATAGAAGAAAATTCTTTTTGTATAATTTTTTTATTTATGAAGTTGTCAGAATTTTTGTATAAAATTTCATATAAATTGATTAGGTTATGACCAATAACAGCATTGTTTTCAATTAATTTTAGATTATACTTTTTTTCACAATCATTTAAATATTTTATCTCATTATAAGAAAAAATAAAGTCATTAGGTCTTTTATTATACAATTTTTCAAAATCATCTAATACAAAAATACTATCTTTCACAGAAATATTAATATTTGTTGAAACAAAAAATGAAAAGGAATCAGAAATTCTTTTATCAATTATATGTATGCCATAATATTTATTTAAAATTTCAGAATATTGTAATATTTTCCAACTAATAATATTATCCAAATCCTTAAAAACAAAATTTTCTTCTTTGTTTTCATGCATATTATTAATATTTTTAGAAATATTATCATAATATTTTAGAATATCAACATATTCATAATTAATGTTGTTATCTAAAATTTTCATTGATTCATTTAATCGATTTTTTCTTTCTTCCTCTTTGTAGATATAATTACACTCGAAATGCCCTTTTCGTTTTATATTTGTAATATATACATTACCTTTTTTGTTTTCATCTTGAAACTGCTTGTTTAATTCCCTACTTCTATTACAGCGACCTCTAACCTGTTCAATTGAATCGAGTACTGAAAAATCTCTTACCACAAAATCAAAACTAACATCCACTCCAGCCTCAATACTTTGTGTACTAACTAATATATATTTGCCCTTGTTTTTCTTATCATTAATCCTATTTATTATTTTCATTCTTTCTGAAGGAATGATTGTTGAATTTAATAACTCCACATTAAAACCATATTTGTTTCCTAATGAATTAATATATTTAAAAACAAATTTCGATGTTTTAATAGTGTTTAAAACTATTAAACCTTTATTAAACCCTATTTTAAAATTATTGTTAATAATTTTACTAAAATAGGATGTAAATTCTGATAAATTATCAGTATCAAGTTCTTTCACTTTTGAATTTATGTTCGTTCTTTTGAAAAGAGGATGGTTAAAATATTTTTCATGGTTTTCTATCAGTTGAACAGAATCATATTTCAAACCAGAGGACATGTCTAGTTTTAAACTACCAAAATCAGGTAATGTTGCACTCATAATAATAAAATAAACATTTAAATTTTCAGAAAGCTCATTTATTAAATAATATAAACTAGACCAATTTTTTAAGGGTAATGATTGTATTTCATCCAAAATGATAACTGAATTTGCTAAATGAGAAAAAGAATATTTATGTTTTTTCTTATTTTTAATCAAGGAGTTGAATAATGAAACAAAAGTTGTACATATAACTGGATAATCAAAAAAATCATCCTTTATTATGGTTTCAGATTTATATTCTTCTGAAGTATCTGGAAAAATACTTTCTGAGCCTGAGTAAATTTTTCTAATTTCACCAGTTTCATCACTTAATCCAAAGTTATCTCTTATAATATCATAGTTTTGTTCTATAATGTTGATGAAAGGCATTGCATATATAATTCTATCAACTTTTGTGTTTTTTAATATTTCTAAAGCTAGTTTCATGGAAGTATTAGTTTTTCCACCACCTGTAGGCATATTTAAAAAGAATATTTTATTTGAAGGAAATTTTTCTAGAGAATTATTCAATACAAAGCTTGATTCAAGTAACATATTTTTTCTTAAAACATTAATATCTTTAATATCTTCGCTAAAATTTAATTCATCCAGACTACCTAATTCTTTTAAATTTGTATTAATATCTATTTTATGGAAAAAATCATACATTTTAGTCTTATGCTTTTTATCAATCCTATTATTCCAACTATCAATATTTATTTTTTCAGTACTCTTGTTATAATAGCTACTTGCAATAACATCTGCTGAAATTAAAGCAGAATATATATATGAATAAAAAAATGATAGTTTATTGTTTAATGAATTTATTTCATCTGAATTTAAATATTCTTCAACAAAACTATCCTGAATATCTTGATAATCAGCATATGGATAAAAATTACTACAGGTAAATTTAGAAAAAAGATCAAAAGTTTTTTCAAGCTCTCTATTTAAGTCATATGAAAAATCTTCTTCTATGGAAACATCTTTAATTTTAGTATGGTGTCCATAAATGATATATGCTAGAAGTATTAGTAATAAATTATCTTCAAGATCATAATTTTTAAACAAATAAGAAGTAAACAATATTGAACTTGTTAATGAATGATCTGCTTCAATATCATTCACATGTTTGTAAAGATCATATTTATTTAAAATATCAGTTTGTTCTTTCTTAATTTTAGAATTATACTTATTTAAACGATTAATTTGAAAATTAAAAGATATTTTTCCAATATCATGAAATTCAATCATTTTCTCAATTATTGATAAAAATTGTTCATAACTAACATTAAGTGCATTATCATTGTAAAAATACTCATAAAACTGTTTAATCAGATTATCATCAACAATTTTATTAAATATTAATTTTGTTTTTTCAAGATGATCAATTAATAACTCATCTTCATGCCCATACAATTTAAGTTCATCATTTTGGACATTGAAAGAAGATTTAAGTTTATTAAATTTTAAATCATTGATATCCATTTATTTTCACCGATATTTAACAATTCCAAAGTAGAATTTTCTTCAAGTTCAATCTTAGAAAAATAACAATCCCCATCCTTAATTGAGGAATAAAAAGAAATTGTAAAATATTCAAAATCTGTAAAATTTTTCCGAATAACAGGAAATTCCTTAATTACATATTCATAAAAGCTTTTTAATCTATAACTATTCTTTTTTCTGTCATGATTGTAAATTTCACCTATTGGTTCTGAGGATAATTTAGTTTTTTTAACATTTTCACGGTTAAGGGAACCATAGATTTTTGGTTTTTCTTTAAAGAAGTCTTTTTGATTATCATTAGTTAATATGTAATTATTAGCAGAAAATGTTTTTTTATATTTATAGTTCAATATAAATTCATTTCTCCCCATATATAAACTGTATATTGTTAAATTATTTTTTATTCTTTCTAAGAAAAGATTCTCATTATCTTTTAAAGAATCTGGAAAAGATATGTACAGTTTATAATATGGTTTAATTAAGACATCTTGTTTAATATTCTTCAGACCTTTTTCATTACCATAGCCATAATTAAAAGTAACTCTTTTTGATTTTAAATCAAATAATGGTTGGATAGATATTTTAATTGTGTAAAGTTCCTCAATTTTATATTTTCTATAGCCTTCACTATTTTCTTCATAATCATCAAATTCATATCCTAATATAGCTCCAATAATCCCAATTATGGATGTTTTAGGAGGAATCATATAAGTCAATAAACCTCCTGTATTGGAAAATGGCTTAGTAAAACAACCAAAGTTACTCCAAATATCCATTTCAATTATGTTAGAATATTCCATACTAATCATCATCTAATAATTCAGTAGGGTCATGATAAGTTATAGGAATTGAATTTCCTTTTTCATCAGAATCTTTAGAAAAGTTTAAATCGATTTCAACATCATCAGAATCTTGATATACTTCAATAGATTCTATATATCCTTCATATTTTTCTAATTTTTTGTTTAATTTAGTAGTATCAACTTTTATTAATTTATTTCCATTATTTCTTTCATTTTTATTATCAATACAAATTAGTTGATTAATTTCTCCAATATTCAATACAGTATTACTATCACTGCTCTTAAATTTAATTAGAATCAATAGCTTTGAATTTGTTTTTTTACTACTTGTTGTCCTACTATTCGTTCCAAACCATAAAGATTTTTTAAATAAGTCTAAATCGTTTTCTAATAATAAATCAGGATGAGAATTAGGATTTATAGTTATATCATAACTAATTATGGCATCATCTACAACAGCTTCAGAACCAGGCGATTTTTGCTTTCCATTTTCATTTGAAAATGGAGATCCTATTTGATGTCTTAGAATCTGTGCATTATTAAGATCTACACCATAACTCAATTGAATTGGCCCATAAATTTGTTTAGGGTCATCATCAAAAGTAAATGTTCCTCCAAACATTCTAACATCGGGTGAATTATCTACCATTTTATCAAAATCTTTTTTAAATAAATAATTAAAAACATCACTTCTTGTTTGATATTTGGCGTCTGATTGTGTTGCTTTATCAATAAGCCTAGGATAAAAAAATACAATATTTTCTTTTTTATCTATATTTTCTATTGTGTTGTGAATATAACTTCGTATATTATATTTTATGCATTTGTCTGTTGTAAAAACATTTCCATCAATGTTTCTTGGTGAATTGTCAACAAAATCGCCATTTGGATTTCCTAATATAGTTTCAGTCAGATATATTCCTTGATAGTAATTTTCAACATATTTTTTTTCAGTCATAATGTTCACTCTCCTTTAGCGTCTTCAACATATCCATATGAGGAAGATAGAATATTTTTAGTATAATAACCAGTAAATAATAACAATAAATAATCTTCAAATGAAAAATCGTTATTTTCATTAAATATAGAATTCAAATCGTCTTCAATTATTTTAAATATGAATTTACCTTTTTTATTCATTTGGTTAATATATAAAACATTTTTTTGCAATATTTCTGTAGTGAAAAATTTATGTAAATTATTTCTATTTACATTTGTAGCAAAATTAGAAAAAGTTTCTCCTTTTTTTCCTTGGTTTGATTTACTATTATCTATAAGACTTATAAACTGTCCTAATAAATAGTATTTTAAAGATTTATCTTCATTTATAATTTTAATCAGATTTTTAACATCTTCTTCATCAATTTTCTTTTTATCATCTTTTTTATGATATTTCTTAAATATTTTCTTTAGTTTAAAAATATTATCATCCTGCAACATATCATCCTCCAAAAATTCTTTTTTAAACATGAAATAATAATTTAATCTTTTAAGAATATGGCAATTGTAATATTTTAGAGCAGTATTCCTTTGAAATTTTATTAAAGAATTAAGAACAAACTCATTAATCATATTTTTACTTAAAGAATCAAAATTAACTTCATAAATAAAATTAAATATATCATGCATATATTTAGTAAAAATGGCAGTAGTTTTTGAGTCAAAATTACTAAGAATATCTTTAGAATTTATATAAATTTGATAAAAGTGATATAAATTAGGATGTTTAACCTGATTGTCTTTAATATCAACGAATAAATCTTTAAAAACTGCCTCTAAATCAAAAGTATTTTTAATGAAAGATTTTTCTATATCTTGTTTAAAATATTTCTCACCAAATAAATAATTTAGAGTAGTATTATTATACAGTTGAATATTATCGAATTTCACTAAAAAAGCACGATAGTTTTCAATATATCTTTGAATATAAATTAAATTGTTATTTATAGTATAAATTAAGAGATCATAATTAAAATTTTTATTATTAACATTTAAAAAATTATTTATTTTTTTAAAGGAATTATCTTCTAAATTAGCTATTTTTAAAAATTCATCATATTTTTCAGTACTTTTGAGTTTTGGAATGATAATCATATTATTTGACAAAATATTTTTTAATTTATATTCTGCAGATCTAATGAAAAAATTACATTCTTTACATATTCTTAATCTAGTATTTTTAACATCTGCTAAATAGTTAAATGAATAAGCAGGTAATTTTATACTATAATTTCCTAAAGAAGGATATGTAATTGTTTTACTGCCACAAATACTACAAATTCCATCTTCATAATCTTTAGTTTTATTATTCACACTTTTAAAAAATTTAGTATATGTTATGAATAAATCATTTATAAGATCAAAATTATTACTAAAAATACAAACAAGATAAAAATTTCCATTTTTATAATCATTTGTCTGTTTAAATTTTAATACTTTATTAATTATCTCTTTTACATTATCCGCTAAAAAAGCATGATATTTATTAATCCTATTTTTAATATCTTCTTCAGAATATTGTTTAAAAAAAGTTTTAAAGTCCATTATTTTACTTTCAGGCAAATAATGTAAAAAATCATTACCATTATTCTGACAAATAAACTTTAAATAATAATTAAATTGTTTATTATTCTCATTACTTTTTTTCGTGCTTTTAATTTTATTTTCAAATTTTAATTTATTTTCTTTAAATTTATCACATTTAGGTTCATCTAGTTGAGATGAACATTTTTTATTTAAATCGAATTTTTTTAAATCAGTTTTAGATAAGAATTTATGGTCTAATTTAACAAAAAATGGAGTTAATCCCATTAAACCATTTTGATTAGCTATTGTAACTTTTTGATCATTAATGAATAAAAAATCATCATGATAAATTGATTTTTTGAAATATTTGAAATTATAGTCTTCAATTTTACTTAAATCACCCAATTTAAATTCATTATTCTCAAATATGATTGGGAGAACAAAATCATCATTTTTAACACTATCTTTCCAAATATTATCTTTGTTATTTTCATAAAGCCATTCACCAAATTCAAACATGTCCTTAATCATATGTTATCATGACCCCTTACCTAATGGTACTATTCAACCATCCCAAATCCTAAGCTATTCTTTTCACCAATTCCGCAATTATATCCGAAATTAATCAAATCTAAGTCACCTTCTATATTTATATCCATAATGAAAGCCCTATGATAGGTTTTCGCTTTATGCTTCTCAATAGCTATACGTTTTCGTTTAATAAATTTCATTTCTGAATTTATATTTATATCCTCTACTTTCTTTTCTTCATCATAAAATTGATTGTATTTCCTAACTAAGTTTTTTTCTAAGTTTTCATAGAATTTTTGATCCGCTGGAGTTAATTCTCTAGTTTTTAGCTCCCCATCAATTTCTTTTTTTATTCTAACTATTATTGGAGATAATGTTTTAAAGTTCATTTTATTTTTAATAGCTGGATTAGGCATTAGTTCTATTTTTTCAACGAATAGCTTTTTTCCTTTGAAATTTACTTCTAAATTCTCCAAATATCCATTAACTAAACTTTTAATTAAATTATCATTAGGAGATGAAATTTGAAAGGAAATGCGTCCATCTGTTGAGATAATTCCAGTGTCTATTGTCTTTCTTCTCTTTATATAAATTTGTGAAAAAGTGAAAAACTTAAATGTTTTTGATGAATGTAGTTCTTTAGCTAGGCCTAAATCGGATATTTTGGCATATATTATTGAAGAAATAATATGGTTGTAGTTAAAAGGAATAAACAAGCTATTTTCTGATTTTAAAGATACTTTTAATCTCATTTTTACCCTTGTCCATAATATTTCATTTTTAATTTCAACAATTCCTAATTAATGAATAATTATATTAACTTATTAATATACTTTTAGTATTTAATCTTCTAGAAATACATAAAGTATTATAAATAATTAATTAATCCCAATTGTCTGATTTTAATTTTTTGAATCAATAAATTTTGATTCACTACCTTATTGAAATATGATTAAAATAAGTAGTTCAATCCATTATAATAGCTATATGATGCATTTGGTCTCTAATCTAATTTAGAGATTTCTATTATAATAATAAGATTTTTGAGATATTAAAATAAGAATAAATTATATAAATAAATAATTATTAGAAACGAAAAACACTTAGCTGGAATAGAAATGCAAAATGTGAGAATAAAAATAAATAATTAGAAATAAAAATTTTTTGACTTATTTTCATTATATTTAGTATAATGGATTAGCATTTTCAAATTTAAAATATGACAAATATATAACACCATAAATGAATTTCTTTCTATAAATGGGAGTAATTGTGGTGAATAGCTAGTTCTTTACTTAAACAATGCTATATTTTATTGTTTGATGTAGTAATTATTCAAATAGTATTTTATTTTTTGAATACATTAATTATATCAGTCAGAATAGCTGAGGCTGTTTCTAAAGATCCTGCACCTTTACCTACAACAGTAACATCATCAGCTAAGTCAGTTTTCACTGTTGCCATGTTCAATGTTCCTTCAAGAGCATAGGGGCTATTTTTCTTAACTAATCTTGGTGAAACTTTTAAGGCATTTTTTGATACTTCAGCGATTAATTTAATAAAATATCCTTCTTTACTAGCTAATTCAATAGCTTCAGAACTTATTTTTGATATACCAGTTACTTCTACATCATTGTATGCACAATCAATTCCTAATAATGAATTTGCTAAAATAACAGTTTTGCAAGCTGCATCAATTCCTTCAACATCTTGTGTTGGGTCAGTTTCAGCTATTCCTAATTGTTGAGATTCTTCTAAAGTATTTTTATAAGAGGATCCCTCTGAAGTCATTCTTGATAGAATGTAATTGGTTGTTCCATTAAGAATTCCAATTATAGATTCTGGTTTTGAACTAGGTAAAGTTTCTTCAACAAAATTGAGAATAGGCATAGCACCTCCAACAGAAGCTTCAAATTTAAATTGAACTTTGTTTTTGTTGGCTTCATTTATTAACTCTGAAAAGAAAAGAGCTAGATGACCTTTGTTAGAAGTGACAACATCTTTTTTATCTGTAAATGCTTTTAAGGTTAATGATTTAGCAGGTTCACCGTTTTCAATATTGGTGGGTGTGGCTTCCACCAAACAGTCATAATCTGCACTGTCTAAAACATCCATCCCTTTTATATCGTTATTTCCAAATTGTGGATAATTGGATACTGAGCCAGTGTTAACTTTAGTTTCAAGGAGAAGTTCTGCATTTAGTCCTTCTTGAGAAATAGCTGAGCCTGAAGAATCTGCTACTGCAACAATTTTTATATCAAATCCAAAATTTTCTTTGATTTCTTTTTTTTTAAGAGAAATTGCTTTAGCTACTCCTTGACCTACAGCTCCAAATCCCATTAAACAAATATTCATAATATTACACCTTAATGATTTATCTTTATTCATACTTCATTTACAGCTAAAAGATTTTTATCTGTAGCTATTTATCTTTATTCATACTTCATTTACAGCTAAAAGATTTTTATCTGTAGCTATTTCATTGACTCTAGCTATTACAAGATCTTTTTTCCCAAAATCTGATTCAATCACTATCATTGCTGAAGATTCTTCTTCATCACTTAATTTTACTTCGAGATTGACTACAGATGTTCCTTCTAATTCGTTAATTTTGTCCATTGTATCTCTTATATCACTATCAATAACATGACCAATGAGAATTGTGGTTAGTATTTCTTTTCTAACTACTCCATCGATTTCAAGAATTGTTATTCCCATTTCAATTAAAGTATCTATAAGAAGTTGTAAATTATCTTGTTCACCCTCTACAGTAAGTTGAACAGGGATCATTCCTCTTTCATTTTTATTATCTCTTTGGTGAATAAGCGTCACTAGATTCGCACCTAATTTACTAATAGGGGATAAAACAGCAACTAATTGACCAGGAACATCTAAAAGCTCCAAAACTAAATTTATTTTCATGTTATTCCTCTGGATATTTTTATTATTAATATTATTAACATCTCTTAATTAGTTTTATTAGTATTCTTATTATTATTTCTAGTAATAGTTTTTATCAATTATATTAACTCTTAATTAGTTTTATTAGTATTCTTATTATTATTTCTAGTAATAGTTTTTATCAATTATATTAACAATATTTTCAATCATTATTAATAATAATTAATAATAATAAGATTATTATTTCTATTAACAGCTTTTATCAAAAGGTTATTAATATTTTTAATAAAATTTATTATTAATCTCATTATAAACAGCTTTTATCAAAAGATTATTAATATTTTTAATAATATTTATTATTAATCTCATTATATTAAGTAAATAACTAAATTAGTCTCTAATTATTTATTAATTAAGAACTATCTAAATAATACTTAATTCGTCCAATCTGCTTTTTTGACTATAATATTACCATCTTTATCAGTTTTAGCATTTCGCATAATTTTTTCAGGATTTTTCTTTGTAGATATATCTTTACGAGTGAGGTTTACATTATCTACTATGTAGTGTGTTTCTTCAAGATCAGGGATACTTTCTAATGTTTTTGAAAACTCTTTAAGAATCTTTTCTGCATCTTTTTCAATTTTCATTATAAAACTCCATTAAAATAATTTTATGATATCAAATATTAAATAATCTTATGATACTAAACATTAAATAATTTCATGCTATTAAATTTACTAAATTACAACTATCTTTATTTATAATTTTTAATATTAATAAACCTTTAATTTTTAACAAACTATTCTTTCTAAATAATCATATTATATGTATTGTTTTTTTATTTGATTAATTATTAAATTTAATTTCTATGAATCTATTATATGTATCTAAAAATATAAAAAACAATTTAAATATCTAAAGAACATATGAACAAGCATTATTTTATTAATATTTTATATAATGAGATTAAAAATAAAAATTCAGTGCATATTTTATTAATATTTTATATAATAAGATTAAAAATAAAAATTAAGTGCATATTTTATTAATATTTTATATAATGAGATTAAAAATAAAAATTAAGTGCATATTAACATATGAAAAATTAAATACATCATAATAATATTTAAAGATATAGAGAGCTAGTTTTCTCATAAAACCTATAGAAATAACAGTGCGATCATAGCACTATTTAAAGACCCGAATACGATTAATATAGTGTTATTCTAGCATAATTAAAGAATATCCAACTATTTCATTATAAACAAAAATAACAAACATTCTTCATTTTTTATAAAAAATCTAATTTTCAATTTAAATATCTTATTAATATAGTTTTTGTCTACAATTAAAACGAAAAATTAATATATTATAACAATGTAATATTAAGTACTTATTAGTAAAAAAAAGTACAAAGAGAGAATGGAAATTTAACTAAAGTCCTCTATTGTTATTTGAAAAAGTACGTTAAAATATCACTTAACTAAAGAGAAGAAAAAAGTATGGAGGACTTTTATGCTTTTTGACACCTATCATTTTTTAATTTTGTTACAAATCATTTATAAAAAATGATTATATATAATGTTTTGTTTTTATAGTATGAAACTTTTTAAGAAAAAACAAGAATATTATATAGTATAAGTCTCTTAAAATATAGTTACGTCCAAATAACTAAAGAGAAGAGGAGAGACTTATACCTTGTAACTATTAATATGTTTTTCATAGTATAAAAAGCCTTCTCATTAATATTCCTCATTTTTTATAAAAAATCTAATTTTTGATAACTATTTTTATAATTATTTTTATAATAGTTAAGACTAAACATTCTTTTACTTATACAGTAAAATTGATTACTCTTTTACTTATACAGTAAAAATCGATTACCCTTTTACTTATACCAGTGAAGATTAATTACTCTTTTACTTATACCAGTAAAAATCGATTACTCTTTTGTTTTAAAGCGATAATTATTTTTTAAATCAACTAAAAATTCTTTAAAATCAAAATCTTTAAGAATTTTTTTTGACAATATTTTATGAATTCCTGAACCATATTGTGCTGCTTTTTTTGGTCTATATGCGATATAATCAGGAATATGTAAGTCAATAGCTATTTCTCTAAGAATATGTTTTCGAAGTTTATCATCAGATGATTTTATTTTATATTTTACTGGAACATTAAGAGCAAATTCAACAAATTTTGTCTCTAGAAAAGGAGATCTAAGTGAAACATTATTACAGTTAGCTATAGCTACATCTCTTTCAAGATTAACATGATACATATTTTCAATATCATGTCTTAATTCAATAGCTATATTCTTTTCAGCATTATTTTCACGATATGTTTTGTTTTTTTCAGAAGATAACATAGATTTATTAACTGCTTTCTTTTCATTAGAGTCTTCAGTTAACCCTTTCTTATAAACCTCCAAATATCTGTGATATCCTCCAAATAGTTCATCAGCACCTTGACCAGATAGTACAACATCAACACAATCTTCTTTTGCAAGTTTGGTAGATAAATGAATGGTCATCCCTACTCCTAACTTAATAATATTGGCTTCTTCAATAGCTATTAAAACATCCTCGATAGTTGAACGAATCAATTCTTCATCTATAACTTGAAAAATAAGAGGTAAATCTAATTCTTTAGCTATTTTTTTAGCAAATAGAATGTCCTTTGAATCTTCAGTTCCGACAGTGTACAATTTAACTTTAAGATTAGTTTTTTCAGATATATTTTTGAGGATTTTAGCTATTATAGTACTATCTACACCGCCAGAAAAGATCAATCCAACTTCATCTAATCCTTCCACTCTCTTATATACTGCACCTTCAAGAAGATCTAAGAGATTATTTTTATAAAATTCAAGATTAAATTTATCTTTTTTGATGCATTCCTGATTAATAGTTAAACCATCTAAGTAAGTTTTCCAAGGAAGATGATTAGGAGCATTCAATTCATCATTAAATAATATATACCCTGGTTTAAGAGTTTCAATATTTTCAATCCCAAGATTCCATAAAAATTTTCTATTCTCTGCAAAAGCAAGTAAGTTATTTTTATTAAAAATATCATTAACTTCTTTATCTAAATTTTTATGCAAAATATCTTCATTAAAAATATCATTAACTTCTTTATCTAAATTTTTATGCAGACTGCTTTTATTAAAAATATTATTATTCTCTTCATTACCATATCCATAATACAAAGGTTTACTCCCATATATATCTCTACAAATAGCTATATTTTCACCATCATATACTGAAAAAACAAAATCTCCATTTATAATTTCCATAGTTTTTCTAATAGCTATTAAAATGGGAGTATTTTTATGCAAGTTCTGATGAGTAAAATAATGTAGTAATCTGATAATAAGTTCATTATTTTGAAGTCCTTCATCATATCCATATTTTTTAGAATTGCTTAATTCAATTATCAAAGATTTATATCCCAAATCTTTATCAATTTCAGTGTTTAAAAAATCATTAAGTTCTTTAAAATTATATATCTCCCCATCCCAAAATAAACATAGATTATCAAAAAAAACAGGGTTCAAACCTAAGAAATGATTTTCTAAACCAAATATTTCACTCATAATATCAACATCATAACTATATCTAAATTATAATTATTTACTTTAAAATAATAAATAGCTATTCCTTTTAATTAAATATATAAAAATTTTAAAAAAAGTTAAATGTACTCAATAGTAAGTAATTATAAAATAAGCTTATGAAAATAAGAAAACAAAAAGAAATAAACTAAAAATGGTACTGAAAACAAAAATAAATTAATATTAATATTAATAATATCATTACAAATAAAACTAAAAATGATAGTAAAGAATATTAAAAAAGAAATAAACTAAAAATGGTACTGAAAACAAAATAAATTAATATTAATATTAATAGTTAATAATATCATTACAAATAAAACTAAAAATAATAGTAAAAAAATATTAAAAAAGAAATATTAATGAAAAGAAATAATTTTAAGTATATTCAGACAATTTTTCTAATCTTTTTAACATATCTGGATGGGTTGAAAAAATCTCACCCACTTTTTTAGACATTGATATATTGATTTTTTTATATTTTAATTGAGAAAGCTCTGAAGCTGATATATTACCATCTTTATCTGTATCAAGCTGAGAAAGTTCACTTATATCGAACTTTGCATTACCTACATCATTTAAGAAAAATGCAGATGTTCCTTTTACATCTTTAATAGCTTGTTCATTAGAATTAGCTGCACCATAAACTAGTTTATAAAGAGCAGAAGCTAATTTTTCAGGTTGATTTCCAAAATCAACACTAGCTTCATCTGCATAATATTCTCTTACTCTAGATATGAAAAGAACTATTAATTGTCCAATAAAGTAAGCTATTAAAGCTAAAGCACCAATAATGAATCCATTGTTATTATTTCCTCTACTATAAAAAAATGATAAACCTACAAAATAGAATATGGTTGGAACTGCACTAGCAATAGTCATAACGATCATATCATTATGTTTTATATGTGCAAGTTCATGACCTAAAACAGCCTTTATTTCATCTTCATGAAGCAAATCCAACAATCCCCTAGTGACACAGACTCGCCCATCTTTTTTGTATCTACCAAAAGCAAAAGCATTAGGGACTGGTGTTTCAGAAACTCCAATTTTTGGTTTTGGAATTCCAGCAATCATAGCTAAATCAGTGACAATTCTATGAAGATCTGGAGCTTCTTCTTCAGAAACGTATCTAACTTTCATGGACCATTCTACCAACTTTGGACCAGCTAAATATTGAAGTAGAATAATACCTATTCCAATGAATGCAAAGGTTTGATATCCCCCAATTCCAAAGAAACTAGCTAATAATATTACTATTACATATACCATTCCAAATAGCAATAACATAGCTCCCCACATTCTCAATCTAAGTTTCCACATACTTAATTTCATTGTTATGCTCCTAATTTATAATTTTTATAATAAATATATTGATTTTATATAGATATTCCTATTAGTATAAATTTTATAATTAATTTTATATAGATATTCCTATTAGTATAAATATAATTAATTTTATATACATATTCCTATTATTAAATACTTCTATCATTAATAGCTATTTCTATTATTAACAATTATTATTAAACATGATATCAAAAATAAATGATTAATAAATGACTAAATAGCCAACAAAGTAATTAATAGCTAACAAAACAACTAGCTAAAATATTATAATAAAAAAATAATCATGAAAATTAATTTTTAATACAATTTATTTAATGTAAATTGATTCTTTGTTTCTTTACATATATAAAATTTCTCATTGTTATTCAACTCTGTCAAGTTGAGAAATTTCTTCTACTTTTTATTTATTTTGATTATTTCTTTATTAAATTCTTTTTTTTAATATTTGAGGATATACTCTCATTTTCATAAATTATAAAAGTTTTAATCAAAAAATAGCTTATTTTTAAAAATTAGACAAAGCTAAAATTAGTATTATATAATGTATAAAAACTTAAAAAAAATAAAAATAAGGAGAAAAATAATTATTTCTCCCAAAAAAAATAAAAATTTTAAATGATTTAATCATATTTTTCTTCTTAAAATGATTCCAAACATACTTATCAATACTAATATAACAGCTATTATTGGTATTCCTGTATTTTTCATAGTAGCACTAGCTACTGGATTGTTATTTGTTTTATTAGTAGTATTAGTATCATTGTTGTCATTATCGTTGTTTTGGGTTTCAAATTCAACTGAAACTGGATTAACATTGTAATTTTCATCATCACATGTAACTGTAATCACATGACGACCATTACCAAGTTTATTACTTGGAATATGGATTTTTCCAACACCAAGAACATTAGTAACGATATTTCCGATGTTTTTACCATCCAAATCAACACTAACTTTATAGTCATGTATTGGATCGCCGTCTTCATCGGTCACTGTGACAATCACATCAGCAGAACCATCAGAATTCTTAACCACATCAACATCAACAATAACTTTACCTTTTATGACATTAAAAGTTGTAGTATTGGTATATCTAAAGTATTTATCGTTTCCTGCATAATCCACCATAATATTAACATTTCCTGTGTGTGTTGGTTTATAAGTAAGACTCCATCGACCATTAGAATCAGTAGTCAAAGTGTAAACTTTACCATCAACAGTAACATTAATTGGAGCATTAGCTATTGGATTACCATTCTCATCAACAAGCACCCCATCGATTGTTATGGTTTTACCCATTTTAACATTAGATGGAATGTTTATAGTTGAATTAGTACTATTCTTATTTACTGCGAAAAAAGTAGAATTACTAAAAGCATCATAATTACCATTACCAGCAAAACTAACAACTACATCGAAAATTCCAGTATGATTGGTAGTATAATTTAACTCCCAATAACCAAAACCATCAACAGCAACGTTTGTAAATAGCGTACCATCAACAGTAACATTAACACCAGTTACTCCAGTATAATTAGCTAAGACACCACTAACAGTAATATTTTCACCAATTTGAGCAGGATTAGGACTAACAACAATAGTTGAATTAGTACTAGCCTTATCTACTGTGAAAGTAGTAGTATTTCTAAATTGTTGGAATATTGAGTTTCCAGTTGAATTAATTTCTGCAGTTATATTGCCAGTACGATTACTTGTATATTCAGTTGACCATATAGCATTAGTATCAGATAAATTAATATTGTTTTGCTTGTTACCATCAATAATAATATCAAAAATAAGACCAATACTATTTGTTAATGTTTGATTGTCAACAATAATCATATCATAAATATTACTTACTTTTCTAGGAATTCTAGCATCATAAGTAGTATTTCCTGAACTATTACTAATTACCATTCCAAAATAAGGCAATAAACTAGCATCAGTACCTACTAACTCAAAATCGAACTGACCACTAATAAGAACATTCTCACCAATCTGTACAATGCTTGAATTAACCACAATAGTAGAATTAACAGGAGAAGAACCATTTAAAGATAAAATATAATAATCCTCCCCATTTAAACTAACGATACTAACTATATAATAATTATTTATCCAAGTTGGTAAATTAGGAGTATTATTACCCCACCAATTAAGGTTCGCATCAACACCAGAGACTGTATTTGGAATACTCAAACCAATAGCTGCTAAAACACGATTATAATTGATAGTAACATTATTTACAGAAGCTAAACCAGTAGCAAAACTAATACCAATACCACCTGTTGTTCCAGCAAAAATGTTGTTACCAAAAACAAGAATATCACGCAAAACAGTAGAATTAAGATTAACAACCCCAATACCAATACCAGTAGCGTTAGTAGCATTAATAGTATTATTTACTACAGATAAACCACTAAAACTTAGATTATTACAGTTAAAAGACATACCATAAGACGCACCCCTAATATTGTTATCATTGACGCTGATAGTATTGTTGCTGGTTTCTGCACGAAGAAGAACACCGTATCCGGATGTTCCTGTGATATTGTTGTTGGTGATGGTTATATTGTTGTTAATATTGGTGAATGCATCCATAGCAACACCGTATGATGTTCCTGTGATGTTATTGTTGGTGATGGTTATATTGTTGTTACTATTGGTGAATGCATACAGAACAAGACTGTATCCGTATGTTGCTGTGATGTTGTTGTTGGTGATGGTTATATTGTTGTTACTATTGATGTATGCACCCAGATAAACACCCTGTCCGGATGTTCCTGTGATGTTGTTGTTGGTGATGGTTATGGTGTTGTTACTATTGGTGGGTGCAAGCAGCTGAACACCACGGGATGTTCCTGTGATATTGTTGTTTGTGATGGTTATATTGTTGTTGCTAGTGGATGCATCCAAATAAACACCGTATGCTCCTGTGATGTTGTTGTTGGTGATGGTTATAGTGTTGTTACTATTGGTGAGTGCATACAGATAAACACCCTGTCCGGATGTTCCTGTGATGTTGTTGTTGGTGATGGTTATATTGTTGTTACTGGTGTATACATCCAGATAAACACCATAGCCGGATTTTCCTGTGATGTTGCTGTTGGTGATGGTTATGGTGTTGTTACTATTGGTGCGTGCATACAGATAAACACCGTAGTCTGCTGTTCCTGTGATGTTATTGCTGGTGATAGTTATGGTGTTGTTACTATTGATGGGTGTATACAGATAAACACCCTGTCCGGATGTTCCTGTGATGTTGTTGTTGGTGATGGTTATGTTGTTGTTACTAGTTGCTGCACGAAGATAAACACCGTATGATGTTCCTGTGATGTTGTTGTTGGTGATGGTTATGTTGTTGTTGCTAGTTTCTGCATATATATAAACACCGTATGTTCCTGTGATGTTGCTGTTGCTGTTGCTGTTGGTGATGGTTATGGTGTTGTTACTATTGGTGGGTGCATACAGATAAACACCGTAGTTTAATGTTCCTGTGATGTTGTTGTTGTCGAAAAATAGAGTATTATTACAATTAGTGACGGTGAAACGCACGCCCATCGAGTTAGATGTACCGTTAACAGTAATATTATTACCTTTAACTGCAATGTTAACAACTGAGCCAGCTGTGGCGGTTACATATACAGCACCATATGTAGTTGTGCTTACAGAAGAAATTATAGTATTATTTTCCATTAAGACATCAGTTAAAGAGTTACCAGATAAATGGACACTTATATTGGTTGTATTTATGTTACAAGCAATAATTGATAAATTACCACGGTTTGAGTTAATAGCTGTGTTATATCTGCTTATATTTAATTTAGTGATTTGTACGTTGGGTGCTGTGATGGTAAATAGTGTACCAGTATTAGTACCCACCATATTCACTTGACCAGTGGATGAAATGTTAACACTTCTTCCTACAGTTAAACCAGAGCTCAGGCTATAATTTCCTTCCTCAAAGGTAACCTCATTGTCACCTGCAGAGGCA
The DNA here is from genome assembly GCF_001639285.1 of Methanobrevibacter cuticularis. Taxonomy (GTDB): domain Archaea; phylum Methanobacteriota; class Methanobacteria; order Methanobacteriales; family Methanobacteriaceae; genus Methanobaculum; species Methanobaculum cuticulare. Next base: position 29,594 of record NZ_LWMW01000075.1, read on the forward strand.
TTATCAAGGAAAGCCTGAATCTCAGCATTAGTAGAAGAACTATTAAAGTTAACACCACTAACACCAGACAAGACTGCAAAAAAACACAAAAACAAGAAAGTTAACAATACCACATTTCTTAAACGAGCTCTGTTAAACAGATGAATATTCGGTTCAATACTTAAAAAGCCATTTTCAATTAAATTGTTTATTTTTGAAAACATTATTTTTTTCACCTCCTGATCCAATCAATCAGATAAAAAAAACTATAAAATATTATAGTATTATAATTAGAAAATAGAGAGTAATCACTATTATCTAACAAAAATAAATATATCCCATATCATATATAAACATTATGGATAAAAATAATATATATATATATATATATATATATATATTATCTCTTTATTATTTCTAATGTTAAAATTATCAAGTGAAGTTGGAAAGATTTGAACTTGATTCATTATTCATCTTTTATAAATAGAAATCCAAGTTTTGAGAGAGATATCGTATTAATTACTAAATAGTTGATTATGAAAAAATTTTAAAAACAAAACATAAAAGTTTTAATGATAAAAAAGATACACTGAATAATATTAATCGCATATTTAAGAATCCTTCCATGCCTGAAGAAAGACCAGAAAGTAGAATATTAAACTTTAAGAATTCGAATGAGCTTCTTGAGAAATATAATTTAAAAAATTTAGATAGGAAACATCATCCTAAATTAAATAAACTGGAAACAGCCCGTAGTTCTATTGCACATGGTGAAGTAGCAGTAGTTTCTTCTAAAAAAGATATTTTTCACATTCTTCAATGAATAGGTTTGTATTGCTTATAATTTCTTTTGTTTCATTATTAGTGAAATCAGAGAACATATCATAGTCTGCTGTTTCTCTATCATTTAAAAGTTCAGAGTAGAAGTCAAATAAATCTTTATTGAAATTTTTATCATTAACAAAAACTTGACTAAATAGTTTTCTTGTTCCATGATGAGTTCTTGGGTTTTTATCTTCTTTAAGAAGAAGTGCTATTACAGCATAATATACAGAATAATATGAACGATTAATAGCTGTTTCGTAGTGTCCCATCTCAAGATTATCTTTAGCAATTTCAATAAATTCTTTTGACCTTGTAAAATAAGCATTTACTTTATCCAATAACAACACCCTCTTTTCTTATGTTAGAATAGAAAGGCATATCCTTATATTTTTGGTAATGTTCTAACTCATTAATTTTAACGGAGATATCCTCCATTGTTTCAAGTAATATATCACTTGCTTTAGAATAAATATCTTTTTTAATTTTTTTAGTTTTTTCGGTAGTTAAAATAAGAATATCAATGTCTGAATCTTTGGTGTCATCTCCTCTTGCAACAGATCCAAATAAGATAATTTTTTCTATCTCTGGATGATTTAAAGATTTTGCAAAGTCTATAGCTAATTGTTTTCTATCCATGAAAAACACCTTAATATAATTATTTTTACTTTTTTGTATTGTTATTATATAAAAGATATTATATAATTTTTATGGTTTTTTTGTATTTAAACCATTGATAAATATAAAGATATTTTTAATCTTAATTATTCTGTTGATGGATAATATAGCGAAATGCTTTGATTATTTTTGTTTTACTTTTCAATATTTAACTTATTCAAATTTTTAATCTGCTAATTATTTATTCACTTTTAGGAATTTTAAGACATCCAAACAGTTTTTATATGATGAAAGAGAATATATTGTCTTTATCTATTTTGTTCATGATAGAAAAATAAAAAAGTTACTTGGTGAGATTTATATTTTATGCACAATAGGAAATTTTCTCATGTTATAATTTTCATTTGTCACTTAAAAAAGCTTTAAAAAGTGTTTAAATTGTTAAATATTTTTATTAACTTAAATAAGAATTATTTAAAAAATATTTGATTAATATAATCATTTTTAAAAAAATTATAATTTCCAAATGAACATTACATTTTATCATATTTAAAAAATGTATCATGAACATTTTGGACAAAGACTAATAAATATTTTGAAGATTAAAAAGATAATTATTAGACAGTCTCTAATCATGAAAAAGCTAATGAATAAAATAAAAAATATTTAAATAAAAAAAGAAAAAATAAAAACAAATAAGGAATTTAAAAATAATGAGGATTATAAGATGATAGATAATCTTGAATGGAAAGAAAAAATATTGAAAGATATCGATAAACTTGATACTAACCTTGATGAGATTAAAAAACTAGATTTTAAAGAAAAAGAGAAAGAAGCTATATCAAGAGCTAAAGATTATCGTGAAGATTGTAAATATTATCTTGAAAAAGGAGATGAAATTACATCATTTGAATGTATCAGCTATAGCCATGGATTAATTGACACATTAAGAATCATTTATAATATTATTTAGCCATATACATTGCTATTTACAAATATATAGCTAACTTTATTACTACATTATAAAGATTTAGATAATAAAATAGGAATAAATAGGCAAAAGTTCCAAATATATAATATTGATAATAAAAAATATTATGATTTGATAAAATGATAGATTTAAAAAAAACAAGTATTAAAATACCAAGTGACATATTAATAGAAATAAAAGCTATGGCAGTTAAACAAGGAACAAGTCAAAATACTATTATGAATGACCTTATAACTAAAGGAATGGGAAAAAGAAAAGGAAAATTAAAAGCCAAGAGAATAAACGATAAATTTCCTAAAGTAAAAATCAAAAATGACAAATACAAAAATTTTGAAGACATGGCAGGGTTTATTAAGGTAAATGATCCTGAAAAAATTGATGTTCAAGAGTTAAAAGACAGCATACACTTTAAAAAAGAGTCGTACTAAATAATATTTCTTGAAACAAGTTTTTTAATTAATTTTTTTCTTGAAAATGTTCAAAACCACAACATAGCTTTAGAAATATGGGAAAATATAAAAGACAAAGAAAAAATAGAGCTTTAGAAATATGGGAAAATATAAAAGACAAAGAAAAAATAATTAGTGAAATGGTAATATGAAACATTAACAGTATTAATAAAAGTAAAACAAGACGAATAATATAGCTAATGCTTACAATAAATTAACTGAAATGATTATTTACAAAGACATGTCATATTATGAAAAAGCTTTAGAGTATACTTTAACAAATAATATAAGCTTCTTTGATAATTTAAGCTATATAGTTATGAAAAATAATGATATTGAACAAATAGCTAGTTTTGATAATGATTTTCATATATTTGAAGATATTGAAATAATAAAATAATAAAATAAGTAATACTAATGAATAAAATGAATTATAAGATGATTTATAATATAATTCATAAAATTAAAGATATTCAACAATTTAAATACTATTTAAAGCATTTTCAAGTGATAGATTAAAATTATAACATGGTAAAATTCCGTATTGAGTATAAAATATAAAAATAGTCCCATAAGAGATTGTTCAGTTTTTTGTTGCTCTGATTGTAAGCTCTTATGAGCTTCCTTTCAGATAATAAAGCTTTAGCTATTACTTTTTTAACAAATATAATCCTAATTAAAGTAATACTCAGCTTTAAATTCATGAAGTTTCACCATCCATTAACGTTTTTATCAAAGCTACTTTTTTAAAAATTTCACTTCTATCATTTTATAGATTAATTGTAACTTAACAGATAACTTTTTTTATTAAAATTTGAGAAAACCTGATCAATGTTTGACAGTTCCCTCTTTACATAATTATTCTACTTATAAATCATATTTATAAATCAACAATAATATTAATAATAAAAAACATAAATGATATTGTATTTAAATTTAGAATTAATAAAGAATATCATGAGTAAATTAGTAATCTATGATAATATGGATGATGATTTTGAATACAAAAAAAATTAAAACTTCTATAATTTAAAAAAGCTTAGTATACTTATGATTGATGATAATTCAATGATCTGAAATAAGTTTTATAATCTTTGAAATTAAGGATTGAAAATTATAATTATTACATTGTTTTATTATTTTAAATCAAAAATATAATAATTATAATACTACATTGTTTTAAATCAAAAATATAATAATTATAATACTACATTGTTTTAAATCAAAAATATAATAATTATGAGAATAAATAATAAACTAATAGTTATAGAATTGTTATACAATAGAGTAAAAATTATAAATAATTAAAATGATTAAAATAATTAAAATGATTATATTAAATAGATATTTTAACTAATGGTGATTTAATGAATGGACCTTGGGTAGAAAAATACAGACCTCAGAAATTAGAGGATGTGGTTGGTCAACAACACATCGTAGATTTATTAGAAAATTATGTGAATGAAAAAAGTATGCCAAATTTGATGTTTACTGGTCCTGCAGGAGTTGGAAAAACCACAACTGCTTTAGCTTTAGTTAAATCCATTCTTGGAGAATATTGGCATCAAAACTTCCTTGAGTTGAATGCTTCTGATGCAAGAGGTATTGAAACAGTTAGAACAAAGATAAAAAACTTTTGTCGTTTAAAGCCAGTTGGAGCTCCATTTAGAATAATATTTCTAGATGAAGTAGACAACATGACTAAAGATGCTCAACATGCTCTTAGACGTGAAATGGAAATGTATACTAGAACAGCTTCTTTTATACTTTCTTGTAATTATTCTTCAAGGATCATAGACCCTATCCAATCAAGATGTGCAATATTCAGATTTTCTCCTATTAAAGGTTCAGAAATAGCTAAAAGATTAGAGTATATAACTAAAGAAGAGAATTATGATTATGATATAGCAGCTATTGATAATATAGTTTATTTTGCTGAAGGAGATATGCGTAAAGCTGTTAATATTCTTCAGGCATCTGCTTCAGCTGGAGATAAGATAACTGAAGAAAAAGTATATGATGTTGTATCAAAAGCAAAACCTCAAGATATTAAAGATATGATTACAAAAGCTTTAAGCGGAGATTTCATGGGATCAAGAGATCTTCTTAGAGAAACTATGGTGCTTCAAGGAACCAGTGGGGAAGATATGGTAACTCAAATATATCAAGATGTTACAAAAAGAGCCATGGAAGATAAAATGGATTCTGAAGTGTACATTCATCTAATTGAAGCTATTGCTCAAACTGATTTTAGAATAAGAGAAGGAGCTAATCCAAGAATTCAATTAGAATCTCTTTTAACTAAGTTTTTATAGATTAGCATGTAATTTTATAAAAATGCTCTATTAAAAAGGTCAAAATCATGCTATGGACAGAAAAATATAGACCGAAAACCTTTAAAGATATGATAGGAAACGGTAAGCAGAAAAAAGAAATAGAAACTTGGGTTAAAAGTTGGAAAGACCAAAAACCTCAACCTTGCTTACTTCTTATAGGTCCAGCAGGGACTGGAAAAACTAGTGTAGCTCATATAATAGGTAACAAATTCTCTGATTTTATTGAATTAAATGCTAGTGATAAACGTTCATATGATATAATTATGAGTACTGTAGGAGAGTCCTCATCTACAAAATCATTGTTCAGTGATGAGCATAAATTAATTATATTAGATGAAGTAGATGGAATTCATGGAAATGAAGATCGAGGAGGAACTCGAGCTATCAACAAAATCATAAAAGATACACAACATCCTATAGTGATGACAGCTAATGATTTTTACAGTAAACGATTAACCAGTGTTAAGCCGAAATGTAAAGTTATCAAACTCAATAAAGTTCATACAAATTCAATAAATGCTCTTCTTAAACGAATAGCTTCAAAAGAAGGAATCAACGCAGATAATGAAGCAATAAAAACAATAGCTAAAAATTCAAATGGAGATATGCGTTCGGCTTTAAATACTCTACAAGTTTTAACTGATGAAAGTAAAAAATTGGATATGGGAGATTTAGATGCTATAAGTCAAAAAGATAACACAAACAATATATTTGACACAGTCCGAAGAGTACTGAAAAGTAAAAGCATAGATAAAATAAAGAAATCTATGATGATGGATGAAGATCCAACAATGGTAATGGAATACATAGCTGAAAATATCCCTCGAGAATATGAGAAAAAATCAGAGATAAAGAAAGCTTATGAGATGATAAGTGAAGCAGACATGTACTTTGGAAGAGCAAGACAAAGTAGAAATTATACTTATTGGAAATATGCAAGTGATTTCATGGGTATAGGAGTGGCCCTATCTAAAGAAGAGACTTACAAAAAATTCACACGTCTAACTGGAGCTATGGCATTTGCACTCATGGGTAGAACAAGAGGAAAACGAGCACTTCGAGATAGAATAGCTGAAAAGATGTCTACCCATCTCCACGTGTCCAATACCATAGCTATTTCAATGTTTCCATTAATGGAAATCATGTTCCAAAATGATGAAACAGCTTATGAAATAGCTACATTCCTAGATTTAGATGATGATGAAATAAAAAGATTTAGAAAAAGAAAAATACCTAAAACCGTTATTAAAAAAATGGAAAAAGAAGCTTTAGATGAAAAAAAGAAAAACAAAGAAGAAAAACAAAATATTCAATCTAGAAAAAAGACAACAAAAGAAGAAAAACAACAAACAGTGCAAAAACAACCAAAACCAGAAGAAAAACAACAAACAGTGCAAAAACAACCAAAACCAGAAGAAAAACAGCAAGTAGCAAATGAAGAATCAGAAACATCACCAAAACAATCAAAAAGAGCAAGAAAAGAACCACAAAAAAAAGAAAATCAAAAAGCAGATAAAGAAAAAGAATCTCAAGATAAAAAATCATCCCAAAAATCTTTATTTAATTTTTAATTCTACTATATTATGTTAATTGCAGTATTTTAAAATCTTTATTCAACTATCAAACAATCATATGGAAAAATTGCCTAATTAGAAAATTCAGTTAATCCAGATTGTCTTCAATAAAATTTACTGATTTTAAAATATTTTCTTTATAATTTGGAATGATGTCATCTAAAAATTCCATAAAATTAATAGCTATTTTATCAAAATCTTCATTTTTATCAATCAGTTTATCAAAATCTTCTTTTTTATCAATCAGTTTATCAAAATCTTCTTTTTTATCAATCAGTTTATCAAAATCTTCTTTTTTATCAATCAGCATATAATTATTAAGATTAGATTTTTTATTAGAATTATACTTAGTTTTCTTACTATGTTTATGTTCTCTACTATAGCTACTCCTCTGAATATCTAAAAATGAATGAATCCATTGATTAGAAACATTGTTAAATGGAAATATAATATTAATATTATAATCATTAATAAATTTGTCTTTAGCTATATTTTCATCCTTCAAAGTTCCATTTCCTGCAAAAATATTAGATAAAATTGATTCCACCTGTTCATTTAATGTTAAGGGGAAGATTACTGCATCAATAGCTATTTTATCTAAACTGGAAATAAGCTCATCTAATGATTCAAAATCAGATTCAATTATCTTTATTCCATATTTTCTTGAATATGGTTCAATAACAATAGCTAATAATTCATCAATTTCATTTTGAGGTTTTAACAACAAAACATTATTTTTTGGAGATAATTCATTTGCTAAAACCTTTGAAGATCTTGTGCAAATTTTTTGAAAAAGAGTTGACCTTACAATAGCTATCTCTGGATAATATTTTTCAAAGATTTCTTGTTTTTTTTTAGAAAATTTAGAAAATCTTAGATTGTTAATATATAATGTATCTGAAGTATAACTAATAAAACGAGTATCTATATTAATTTCTCTTAGGAAATTTAAAATTTCAGCTTTAGAATGATTTTCATTTTTATCATTTGGAGATTCATCTAAATAGCTAATTTTACATTTATTTTTCCCATTATTATTACTATTATTTGAAAAAAATCCTAAATCTTCAAGAAAATTGTCTTTCATATAAATCAAATATATTGAATTTTTATATAAATCAACTATAGTCCTGAAAATAAAGTTTATAAGTAATGATATTTTTTAAAAACTTTTATATTCATTCACTTCTCAATCTAAATAATCATAATATATATTTTTTTAATAATAAAATTATTAAAGATTATTTTAGAAATTAAAGATAACAACAACTTATATTTATGAAATAAATTAATATTCCAATAAACCATTGATTAGAATCTTTTCTTTCAGGACTATAGTTAATTAGATAATATAGTTGATTATTTATTGAACAATCAACTTTTGATTTTTCCTTTTTTTAATATTTGAGTTTTTCATTATCTTGATAATATATGTACTGCTGCTGTTCCTCCAGTACCACCAATGTTATGAGTCATACCGATTTCAGCACCTTCGACTTGTCTTTTTCCAGCATCTCCTCTTAATTGCCAGACGATTTCTGCTGCTTGAGCTATTCCAGTGGCTCCTAATGGATGGCCTCTTGCTTTTAATCCACCTGAAGGATTGACAGGAATTTCTCCACCATTTTCAGTGATACCCTCTTCAACAGCTATTCCTCCTTGACCTTTTTCAACAAATCCAAGGTCTTCAATAGCTAAAATACCATTAATTGAAAAACAATCATGGACTTCTACAGTATCTATATCTTTAGTTGTAAGATTAGCCATTTCATAAGCTTTTTTAGCTGCTACCTTTGTAGAACCAATTGTTGTAATATCTTTTCTATCATGAAGAGTAATTGTATCTGATGCTTGTGTAGATGCTTTTACATAAATTGGAGTATCTGTATATTTTTTAGCATCTTCTGCAGGACATAAGATAATAGCTGCTGCTCCATCAGTAACTGGAGAACAGTCAAGAAGAGTTAAAGGGTCTGCAACTATACTGGAATTTAAAACTTGATCAACAGTTATCTCAAATGGAAACTGTGCTTTTGGATTTTTAGCAGCATTTTTGTGGTTAATAACAGAAAATTTAGCTAATTGTTCCCTTGTAGTTCCATGTTCATACATATGTCTTTTAGCTATCATTGCATAAAGTGAAGGGAAAGTAGCTCCTTGCTGAGCTTCCCATTCTTGATCAGACGCAGTAGCTATTGCTGGTGTTGCATCAACAACATCAGTCATTTTTTCCACACCTGCAGAAATTACTATGTCATGATAACCAGAAGCTACAGCCATGATTCCTTGTCGTAATGCAAGACTACCTGAAGCACAAGCTGCTTCTATCCTTGCACATGGAATTGGATTTAGTCCTGTGTGATCTGCTATAAGTGCTGCTATATGTTCTTGTTGGATAAAGAGACCTGCTGTCATGTTTCCAACATACATAGCATCTAAATCAGCACCTTCTACATTTGAATCATCAATAGCTCCAAGGCCAGCTTCAGTTATTAATTGTCTAAATGAAACGTCCCATAATTCTCCGAATTTTGTTTGTGAAGCTCCTATAATTGCAACATCTCTCATATTTTCAACCTTTTTGTAATTTTTCCTCAATACTTTTTTGATAATTGTTAATAAATTTTTTTTAGTAATATTTTAGTAATTTTTAATGATTTATACTATTATATAATTAGTTATTTTCTTTTGATAATTAGTATAAATTGATAATATTTATGAATAGTAATAGATAATTACTTAAAATTAAGTTTTATATTATTTAAATAAGTTTTATTTTACTTGCATTTTCAACTTGCCTTTGTATTTAGCATAAATTGCATAATCAACATAAGTTTTATCTTTAATCATGTCTTGTACTTTTGGAGCTAACTCTCTTTTCTTTTCAATTTCATCGGTTACAGTGATAGTAAATGCATCACTTCCAGACCCTGAACCATATGAAATAGCTAATATTTTATCTCCAGCTTGAGCTTTGTCTAATACTGCAGCAAGTCCTATAGGTGTGGCTCCAGAGTAGGTATTTCCAATGAATGGTGTTAAAAGTCCATCTTTTATCTGTTCATTATTGAAACCTAATTTTTTACCAACTCTTAAGTAAAATTTCCCATTAGGTTGGTGAAATACGGCATAATCATAATCAGATGCATCAGTACCAGTCTTTTTAAATATTCCTTTAGCTGCTTCTTGTACATGTTTGAAATATGCAGGTTCTCCTGTAAACCTTCCACCATGACTTGGATAATCTTCACCTTCTCTTCTGTAAAAATCAGGAGTGTCTGTTGTGAAACTATAAGTAGTTCCAAAATCAGCTATTGATCCTTTTTTACCAATTATATAAGCTGCACCACCTGCTGAGGCAGTATATTCTAATGCATCCCCTGGAGCTCCTTGTGATGTGTCTGCTCCAATAGCTAATCCATAATCAATCATATTTGAATCAACCATTCCCATAACTGCCTGCATTCCTGCAGTTCCTGCTTTACATGCAAATTCTAAATCTGCTGCAGTCATAACAGGAGTTGCTTGAATAGCTTCAGCTACAATAGTGGCTGATGGCTTAACTGCATAGGGATGAGATTCAGATCCGACATAAACAGCACCGATTTCTTCAGCATTAATTTTTGATCTAGCTAATGCATTTCTTGCAGCTTCAACTGAAATTGTAACAGTATCTTCATCAGCCCCAGGAACAGACTTTTCATTTACAACAAGTCCTCTTGATGTTGCTTCTGCATCATCTCCCCAAACTTTAGCTATTTCTTCAACCTTAATCCGATATCTCGGTATAAACACTCCATATCCTACGATTCCCGCCATATAATCACAACCATTAAGTTTTGTTCGTTATATATTTTCATAATATATTTTAAACAGTTTTATAAGCTTAGAATAAATTATTTTATTAATTTCATATATTCTTATAAGCTTTTTAATTAATTTTAATATTATAATTTTAATATTATAATTTTTATTTATTATTTAGAAATTTATACTAGTAATTACAATTAATTCTTACTATTATTTAGAAATTTATACTAGTAATTACAATTAATTCTTATTATTATTTAGAAATTTATAATATTAATCACAATTTTATTAATTATAATTATTATTTAGAAATTTATAATATTAATCACAATTAATTATTATTCATAAATTTACAATTAATTTTATATTATTTTTATAACTAATTTTTATATTAATCATAAATTTTTTTATTAATTATTTCAAATTTAATTTTAATAAATATAATGACATTATTTATTATTATAACTTCATGATTTTTAATTTTATCATGGTTTTTTAATAAATTATAGTAATTTATAATAATCCTAATGTGCAATTCTATTTAAATAATCTAATTAATATTGATTTTTAAAAAATTGATTCATTAGTTTATATAATTTAAATTAATATTGAATATTGTTTTGATATAGAAAAATATTAACTTTATGATATATTAATGTTTCATAAATGGTATTTAAAATTAATATTTTTCTATCTTAACTTGGTAAATTCATTAAAATCAGTCATTAAAAGTAAAAATTCATAAAACAAATCCAACTATTTATAGGTTCGTCTTGCTAAATTCATTAAAATCAGTCATTAAAAGTAAAAATTCATAAAACAAATCTATTATTGGTAAGTGCGGCTGCCGGGATTTGAACCCGGGCTGTAGGCTTGGAAGGCCCAAGTACTAACCAGACTATACTACAGCCGCAATGCGGCGTCCGGGATTTGAACCCGGGTCACTGACGTGGCAGGCCAGAGTCTTAACCAGGCTGGACTAACACCGCATATGTAAATACATTCTAACATTATTTGTTATCATATATAAAATTTTCCTTTATTTAAATTTTATAATGTATTTATGAATTCAAATATTCACTGATATTAATATTTACTGATATAATATTCACTGATATTAATAACTTCATAATTATTAATATTTTAATTATGAATCTGGAAAGTTTATATACTTTGAAGTTCATATTCACTTTAGATATTTTATTTATAATTATATCGCATTGTTTTTATTTTAGTTAATAAATATTTCATTGTTTTTAAATTGATTAATAAAAATTAAGGTAATTTAAGGATATGATGAAACTTTAAGATTTTAATTTGTTAATATTAATATATAAGGGGAATTTATATGAATTTTAAAAGATTAGGAATACCATTGGCGATAGTTGTATCTGTCATCATAATGCTGATTCCTTTAGATGGTCTTAGCTATTCTGGACACATGGCTATTGCACTTTTAGTTTTTGCTATTATAATGTGGGTAACAGAAGCAGTTCATCTAGCAGTTACATCTATAATTATTCTTTTTATTCAACCGATTTTAGGTGTTGAATCCTTTTCAAATGCAGTTATTGGATTTGCAAATCCTATTTTGTTTTTGATGATAGGAGGGTTCATAATTGCTGAAGGAATTAGAAAAAGTGGATTAGTTGGACGTTTAACTTATTTTTTACTTGATAAAGTAGGAACTACCTCGAATAGAGGTCTTTTTGTAAGTGTTTTTTCAACGGGAATTCTTTCGGCATGGATTGAAAATGTAGTGGCTTTTGCATTAGTCTTACCTATCATTAAAGAAATCATCGATTTAATGGAATGTAAAGGTATTAATGAAGCTAAAAGTAATTTTGCAAAATCAATGGTTTTAGGAGCTTCTTTTGCTTCACTTGCAGGAGGTTTAGCTACTGAGATTGGAACTGCTCCGAATTTAATGGCAGCAGCTTATACTCATATTCCTTTTGCAAATTGGATGGTTTTTGGAATTCCAATAGCAATTATAATGTTATTATTAATATGGAAATACTTAGGTTGGCTATTTCCATCAGAAGTTAAAGAGATTTGTGGTGGAAAAGAGACAATTACTAAAAAATTAGATTTTTTAGGTAAAACTACAAGAAATGAAAAAATAGCATTAGCTATTCTGATATTTACAATTACTTTATGGATCACAACAGGAATAACTGGTCTTGATAGCTATTCAATAGCTTTAATTGGTGCATCTATGTTCTTTATATTTGGAATATTAGATTGGAAAGATGCACAGAAAAATATAGATTGGGGATTAATATTGTTCTTTGGAGGGGCATTATCTCTTGGAGCCGCTTTATTAAATACAGGTGCAGCTAGTTGGTTAATTAAGGATGTTCTAGCTCTCTTTGGTTCAGATCCGTCTACACTTCTGATTGTAATTGTCTTAGTGGTAATAGCTATTATAATAACTCAAGTAATGTCTAATGTAGCGTTAGCAGCTATTTTGGTTCCATTATCTGTAACTTTAGCTCAATCACAATCTTTACCACTTGGTATTTATGCTGTTCCAGTAGCTATGGCTTGTTCATTATCTTTTATGCTACCAATGGCAGATCCAACTGTAGCTATGGCTTATGGAACGGGGTTTGTCAAAATGAAAGAAATATTTAAAGCAGGAGCTCCCTTGATTGTAGTTGGAGCCATAGTCAGTATTGTGGTAGTGTTTACAATAGGACGCCCTTTTATCACTGGTTAATTCAAATTAGATAGATTTAAATAATTTAATTAATATTTCCATTTGGTATGCCATTTGGTATGCTAATAGAAGAATGTCTAGTATAAGAGATTGATAAATCAATTATTAAGAACTCTTTTATTAGCTATTTTTTATTCTTTTATTAGCTATTTTTTATTATTTAACAATCTTTATAAATTATAATTTTAATAATTATTAGAATATTATAATTATTAGAATGTTATAACTAATAGCTAAGTTAATTATTGTCTATTTTATGTATATTTTATTAAAAAAATAAATAAATTAAAATAATTGTTAGTAAGATAACTATTCTCAATAAGAACTTTTAATAATTGTTAATTGATTTTGATTATGGTGTATGAATATTGATTTTGGTTATAATGTATGAATAATTGATTTTAATTGTGATAGTGTATTAATTGTTAATTGATTTTGGTTATAATGTATGAATAATTGATTTTAATTGTGTCAGTGTATTAATTGTTAATTGATTTCTATTTAAAGTATAATAATGCTTAATTTTAATATAAATAATCATTTGATGATTTAATATAAATCATATTTTTTAAAAATAGGGGATAAAAAATGAGTACTAGTACAAGCAAGGTAGAAGATACGAAAGGAGTATCTGTTTTACTTGGAGATCCAAAAAAAGCAGTTTTAAAACTTTCAATTCCTATGATTATAGCCATGATGATAAATTCATTATATGCTCTTATTGATGGAATTTGGGTTGCTGGTCTTGGAGATACAGCTTTAGCAGCAATTGGATTTGTAAATCCAATTTATTTAATTGTGATGGGATTTCCTAGTGGTATTGGGGCTGGTGCAACGGCAGTTATCTCTCGATATATTGGTGCAAGGGATAAAAAACAGGCTGACAATGCTGCACTTCATGTAATGTTACTCACAGTTATTTTAACCATTATTTTCACTGTTGTTATATTATTGTTTCTAAAACCAATTCTTCTGATGTTTGGAGCAGGATCAACTATTAATCTTGGATTAGATTATGGTAACATCTTATTTTTAGGATCAATATTCATAGTCTTTTCATCAACAGCTTATGGAGTACTTCGGGCAGAAGGAAATGTTGCAAAAACTACTTATGCTATGCTATTTGGTGCTATTCTTAATATAATTTTAGATCCTATTTTCATTTATTCTTTGAATATGGGAGTACAAGGAGCAGCTATAGCTACAGTCATTTCATTGGCATTAGTTTCACTTTTACTCTTATATTGGTTTAAAACTGATACTTACATCAAATTCTCTCTTAAAGATTTTATTTATGATAATGAAATCACTAAACAAATTTTAAATGTTGGCTTACCAGCAGGATCTGAATTTTTAATAATAGCTACATTATCTGGCTCTTTAAATCTCATTTTAATAATGGTTGGGGGTGTTGATGCTGTAGCTGTTTATACTGCAGGATGGAGAGTAGTTATGATAGCTATGGTACCTCCAATAGCTATAGGTGCTTCTATAGTAGCTGTAACTGGGGCTAATTTTGGTGCAAATAAGTTTAAAAACATTGATATCATCCATAGCTATGGAATTAAAATTGGAATGGTAATTGTCATAATCGTAGCAATAGCTATTTTTCTCCTAGCTCCGTATATTAGCTATTTATTTGCTTATTCTCCTGAATCAGAAGGACTTAGAAATGTTATAACAGATTTCTTAAGAGTAACATCTTTATTCTATCTATTTTTACCAATAGGAATATCTTCAACTTCTATTTTCCAAGGAGTTGGAAAAGGATTAGATTCTTTGCTTATAGTTGTTGTTCGTAACTTAATTCTCGATGTTTTGTTTGCTTATTTATTAGCTGTTGTTTTAGGATTTGGACAATATGGTGTTTGGTGGGGAATTGTTATTGGAAATGCTTTAGGAAGTGCATTTGCTTACTTCTGGTCTAAATATTATATAAGAAAAATGGAAAAAACTAGAGAGATGGAAAAAGCTGTGATTGTTAATGAGTCAAATGAATTTATGTAATAACTGATTAGTTAATTATTTAAATTAGTTGATATTTTTAATTAGATTTATATTAGGTTATTATTGAGTAATTAGCTAATTATTCTTAATTATGTTGGATATTGTTGATTAGGGTTATTAGATAATTGTTGTTAATTATGTTGGATATTGTTGATTAGGGTTATTGGATAATTGTTGTTAATTATGTTGGATATTGTTGATTAGGTTATTATTGGGTAATTAGATAATTGTTCTTAACTATTAGTTGATTATTTTTAATTGTTATATTTTTATAAAATTTCCGAAAACTTTTTATATAACCTCTAACCCATTTAATATTGTATGAAATTTTTAAGTTAATAGACTTATTTTTAAGATATTTATTTTATTTTTCCTTAATAAAGTTTGATATCTGTATTTCTATTATGTTATATAGATTTTTAATAAAATAAATTTAAATTGTCTTTTAACGAGTTAATTATTAATTATATTAAATATAAAATATATTATATAAAAGAATCTGAGGTGATTTTAATGGCACAAAATGGACAACCAATTTTAGTTTTACCAGAAGGTACCAACAGAATATTAGGTAGAGATGCTCAAAGAAATAATATATTAGCAGGTAAAGTATTAGCTGAAACAGTAAGAACAACTTTAGGTCCTAAAGGTATGGACAAAATGTTAGTTGATGGATTAGGTGACATTGTTGTAACTAACGATGGAGTAACTATCTTAAAAGAGATGGATATTGAACATCCTGCAGCTAAAATGCTTGTAGAAGTAGCTAAAACCCAAGAAGATGAAGTTGGAGATGGAACTACAACTGCAGTTATTATAGCTGGAGAATTACTCAAAAAATCTGAATCTTTATTAGATATGGATATTCATCCAACCATTGTAGCTATGGGTTACAGACAAGCAGCTGAAAAGGCTCAAGAAATATTAGAAGATATCTGTATTGAGGATATCGGAAAAGATACTTTAGTTAAAGTAGCTATGACTGCTATGACTGGAAAAGGAACTGAAAAAGCTCGTGAACCTTTAGCTAACTTAGTCGTTGATGCAGTTCAACAAGTTGAAGAAGATGGAGTTGTAGATTCTGACCACATTAAAATTGAAAAGAAAGATGGTGCTGTTGTAGAAGACTCTACTCTTGTTCAAGGTGTAATAATTGACAAAGAAAGAGTTCATCCAGGTATGCCTAAAGAAATTGAAAATGCTAAAATAGCATTATTAAACTCTCCAATTGAAGTTAAAGAAACTGAAATGGATGCAGAAATTAGCATAACTGACCCTGCTCAAATGCAAGCTTTCATTGAACAAGAAGAAAACATGGTCAAAGGAATGGTTAATAAAATAGCTGATTCTGGTGCAGATGTATTATTCGCTCAAAAAGGTATTGATGATTTAGCTCAACATTATTTAGCTAAAAAAGGAATAATGGCTGTAAGAAGAGTTAAAAAATCAGATATTGAAAAATTAGCTAAAGCTACTGGTGCTGGTGTTGTTTCTAATATCGATGATCTTTCAGCAGATGATTTAGGTGATGCAGGAATTGTAACTGAAAAGAAAATATCTGGAGAAGATATGATCTTTGTAGAAAAATGTAAAGAAGCTAAAGCTGTTACATTACTCGTCAGAGGAAGCACAAAACATGTCGTAGATGAAATCGAAAGAGCTATTGATGATGCTATTGGTGTTGTAGCTGCTACTATCGAAGATGGTAAAGTCGTCGCTGGTGGAGGAGCTCCTGAAATTGAAATGGCTAAAAGATTAAAAGATTATGCTGAATCTATAAGTGGAAGAGAACAATTAGCTGTTACTGCATTTGCAGAAAGTTTAGAAGTTGTTCCTAAAACTTTAGCTGAAAATGCAGGACTTGATAGTATTGATTCCTTAGTAGATTTAAGAGCTTCACATGAAACTTCTCCTTACATGGGTCTTGATGTTTTCAATGGAAGTGTCACTGACATGAAGGAAGCTGGAGTAATTGAACCAAAACGTGTCAAAAAACAAGCTATTCAATCTGCTTCTGAAGCAGCTGAAATGCTTTTAAGAATAGATGATGTTATTGCATCTACTAGCACAGGTCAACCTGATATGGGTGGAATGGATCCTGCAGCTATGGGCGGTATGCCTCCAATGATGTAATTTCGAAAGGTTCAATCCTTTCATCTTTTTTTTAAATTTTGCACTTTTTTTAGATAATTTTTTCTTTAAATTATTTTAATTTATTATAAAAATTCATAAATGATTGTTATTTATGTTTTTAAGAAATTTTAATGAATAATATTCTTTTAAATTATTTAGGTAAATTTAAATACTAAAAAAACAATTATTTTATAATTAAGGGCTGGTAGCTCAGATGGTAGATCGTCGCCTTGGCATGGCGGAGGCCCCGGGTTCAAATCCCGGTCAGTCCATTTATATACTTTTTATTCTTATAAAATTAAAAAATCAAATATTAGCATAATATTAAATTAATTCAGTGTTATAATTTATATTGAATAAAATTTTTAATACTTTTATTTATTAAGAAAAACTTTTATAATCGATAGAGCTAAATTATATTAATTTAATTATATTTATATTAATTACTATATAATACTAAAATTTTTATTCAATTATTTTGTATTTGTAATTTATGAATATAATTTTGTATTTGTAATTTATGAATATAATTTTATAAATATAATAATGAACAATATAATAATAGATACTTTTAATTTATTAAAAATCTTGGGATTCAAACAATTTAATCAATTATGTAATATAGGAGTTTTAAATGCCTTTTATAGCTGAAAATCATTTTCAATTTATCTTAGAAATAGCAGTAATAATATTTGCTACAATCATATTTACCATAAATTTGGTTCCAATTTCTCTAAGTGTAGTAACCTTCTTATCTCTCTTCTTATCAGTAGGGTTTACATTTTTATTTGGAGCTGATCTTTTAATGCTATTTTTAGCATTTGGTCAGAATGAATTCACTCATCCTTTTGGTCCAATAGCTTTATTAGCTATTATTACAGCTTTAGCTTCTTTGAAAGTAATGGAAGACTCGGGAGTTAATGTTGTGGGTTTAAAGAAGTTAGTTTTTGCTCTTCTTTTAGGAATCACTGTATTTGGAGGATTGATGCATAGGTCCTTTTTGTTATTATGGATAATTGGTTTATTCATAGGATATTTCCTTATTTCTAAATCATTCAGACAAAAATCATATTTAACCATAAAAAGAATACTAATGTTTTTGGGAATAGGTGCTGCAGGATTTTTTATACTAGAATTGCTCTCACAGCTATTACATATGGATATATTCAGCCCATTACTCAGAATAGGTAGACTTGAAGAAAACTCTTTACCTAGTTTAAAGATGGTGCTAAAAAACACTCAGTTAGTGGGTCATGTTCAAGGATCGGCATTTTGGGGAGCTCAAGATACAGGCTTTGCTTCAGGATATATCAGCTTACCAATGGGATTTATCATCATGTTTGGATTACCATTTCCATTGTTTTTTGGATTACTTGTTACTAAAAAGGATATGATAGATTATATGCTTCCAGGAATATTTGGTTATGCATTTGACTTTGGCTATTTAGGGCTATTAGGTCTTGTACTCATATCTTTAATAACGATTGTGGTAGGACTTAAAATGCTTAGAGTTTACAGAAGCAAGCGAGAAAAAAATAATAAGAATTATTTAGGGCGAGAAGTTCTTTTAATTGGTTCACTCACAGCTTTTATGGCTCAAGCTTTAATAGGCTTGTTTATTTTCAATCGTTCTATTAATGGAACTGCATTGTTAACATTTATAATTTTATCTGCCCTAGTTATAGCACATATTGTATCTTTGAAACGTAATTGACATGATAAATAATATCTAATAGATTATTATAGTAGATTAATGTAATGGATATTAATTTTATATTAAATTAATCCTAAAATATTAAAGAAGGAACTATATATGAAAAAAGCATTACTATTATTGGGATGTCCAGAATCTCCATCTCAGACTCCTATGGCGATTTATGCATCATCAAAACTGAGTCAATTAGATTATGAAATAACAATAGCTAGTACTCCAGCAGCCTCCAAACTTTTAGAAGTTTCAGATCCTAATGGATATTATGTAAAAGATAAAATAGATATTGACAGCTGTTTGTCTACTTTAGAAGAGAAACAATATGATTTATTGTTAGGATTTGTATCTAAAGATGCAGCGGCTTCCTATTTTGTTACTTTCTATCATATATTGCAAACAGAGTCAATAGCTTTAATTTTTGAAAAAGATCCTGATGTTTTAGAAGATCTCACAAAGACAGTTGAAGAAAATACAGAAGGGAAAATTGTTTCAGTAAAAGCATTTCATAATCCTAATCCAATTAAAGTTCGATTTGATAAAATATTAGCTGAATTAAAATGAATTGTTTATTTGAATTTGTAGGAATATTAGCTGAGTTGAAGTGAATTGTTTATTTGAATTTGTAGGAATATTAGCTGAGTTGAAGTGAATTGTTTATTTGAATTTGTAGGAATATTAGCTGAGTTGAAGTGAATTTATTATTTAAATTCTATAGGGAAATACAGGTGAATAAAATGTCTTTTTGTTTAGATACTTATCTCCAGCAATCTGATGATTATGAAATATTACTTTCAAGAGCTGGTTTTAAAGATTGTGCTAAAATTATTAAAGAAAAAGCTGAAGAGATAGTTTATATAAATGCTGGAGAGAAAATTTTAGGTGTGAGAATTATTGGAATTCCTCCGATTCCTGTAGGAATAAATCCTAAAAAAGGAACAGTTATTATTTCTTACACAAAACCATGCCATGGAACAGCAGCTATTGAAATTCCTGTTGAAGAAGAAGATATTGGGGCTATTAAGGAAGTATCTATTGATGATTAGTAGTGTTGTTGGAAGTTATCCGGTTTATATAAAAAAAGAGAGTAATGCCAAATATAAAATAGCTAAAATAGCTCAGTTGTTTGGGAAAAATAATGGGTGTAAACTAGCTATTAAACATGCCGTTCAATCACAATTGGAGGCAGGTATTGATATCATATCAGATGGTCAAGTTAGGGGTGATATGGTCGAAATATTTGTAAAACAAATACCTGGCTTTAAAATAAAGGGTAATACTTTTTATATCTCCTCTAGAATAGCTAAACCTTTCGGATCGATAGGGGCTAATGATTTGAAGTTAGCTATTAAATATATGAATAGAACATTATCTTCAATGAATGTTTCAGATTCTGAAAGGTCTAAGAAAGGAGTAAAAGGAATAATCACAGGACCTTCTACATTGGTTCAGTCTTGCAAACTTGGACCTATTTATAAAGATAAAAATATAGCTATTATTGACATGGCAAAGGCTTTAAAGGAAGAATGTCTATATCTTGAGAAAGCAGGGGCTAAATTAATTCAAATTGATGAACCTTTCCTCTCTACAGGACTACTTGATATGAATGTAGCTAAAGATGCTATAAATATTATATCCAAAGAAATATCAATTCCTGTAGCTATTCACTGCTGTGGTGATATTAAAAATATTTTTGGAAATCTCATTGAATTTGATGTAGATATTATAGATTGTGAATTTGCAGGTCACCCAAATAATCTAAATGTTTTAGATAGCTATTCTAATAGCTTAGGAAATAAAAAAATAGGATTAGGTTGTATTGACACCAAAAAACTTACAATTGATTCTGTTGAAGATATAAGTAAAATCATCCAAAGGGGAATAGCTATTGTTGGTAAAAATAACCTATATATCGACCCTGATTGTGGTATGAAATTATTAGATGATGATATAGCTTTTTCTAAACTTAAAAATATGGTTAAAGCTATTAATTCAATCTAATATTTTTCTATTTTTATAATTATTTACAAATTTTCATTTTCTTTTGTTTATTCTTCTTTATTCTAATTAAATATCAATTTTAGATTTTTATTCTAATTAAATATTAATTTTAGATTTTTATTCTAATTAAATATTAATTTTAGATTTTTGTTCTAATTAAATATCAATTTTAGATTTATTACAATATTTTATTTTAAAAAACCAAAAACATTATATAAATTATATGTTAATAGAATTAATTGACTAAAGAAGATTTAATTCAGATTTTTTGATATCTTATTGATTAATTATAAATGAAATTATCTATTAAAACTTATTAAAATAAAGTTATATTGTCTTAATGTTAATAAAAGTTAATTATAAATGAAATATTATGGTTTAATTATCAGATTTGGTTATAAATGAAATATCATGATTTAATTATTACATTTGATTGTTAATTTAATGATTATGAGGAGTTTAAATGGCTGCATTAATAGAAGTTGATGAAATAGCTGATGGTTGGGAAACTTTAGTTAAGAAAATAATGAAAGAAGGAGCTGATGTTAATGATGAGAGAGGGTCATTGACTAAGGAAGTTTTAAATGTTTTAGTTTCCATTAGAAATCCATTAGGGAAATCTTCCAATGATTTTTTTAATATTCAATCTAAAGTTTCAGATATCTTAGATATTCGTGTTCCAGAAGGTTATTTTTGGAGTGGAGATAAATTAAAAACATACAGTGAGCAGTTCATAAGTAAAGATAAACAAGGATTTATTTATACCTATGGGAACCGTTTAAGGGCTCATTTCGATGAAGTTGACCAAATAGATGAGGCTATAAGACGATTAAATGAATGTAGGGAATCTAGAAGAGCTATTTCTATCACATGGGATCAAACTATTGATTCAAAAAGTGAAGAAGTTCCTTGCATGATTTTAGTTGATTTTAAAATAAGGGATGATAAATTGTATACAACAGCTCTTTGGCGAAGCCATGATATTTATGGAGCTTGGTTCCCAAATGCAGTAGGTCTCACTTACCTAGCTCAGTATGTAGCTGAAAACACAAATACAACTATTGAATCAATCACTATTCAATCCATAAGTGCTCACATTTATGAAGTTAATTTCAATGAAGCAAACCAGCTACTATAAGAATAAACCAATAGCTATTTTTAAGTTAATTAATGGGGTTTGATTAAATTAAGAGGCTATTTTTTCATTTTTTTAGTTTTAATCTTCTTTTTCACATATAGGCTGTTTCTATTTATTTTCTATTTAGATTTATATACTTTATTTTTAATTTAGATTTTTTATTTCTAATCTATAATATAAAATCAATAATAAAATTTTAAATATATAAAAAACAAATTTCTTTAATATATTAATTTATATAGAATATGAAAATGAATTTTTTAATATAAAAAATAAATTTTTTTAATATTACATAAAATATTAAGATAATATAAACATAATCTTAAAATAAATTTTATAATTTTAGAGGTAAAAAATATGCTTAGTGTTAATTTAGAAGCTAAAAAAACTGTAGATGTAATGATTGAGAAAGCTGATGAGCTTAATATAGCTATTTCCAAATTAAATAATGGTGCAACTATCATTGATTGTGGTGTGAATGTAGCTGGAAGTTTAAAAGCTGGTGAACTTTATACAAAAGTTTGTCTTGGAGGATTAGCTGAAGTTGGAATTTCTATTCCTGGTGATTTATCTGAAAAATTCGCTCTTCCGTCTGTTAAAATTAAAACTGATTTCCCAGCTATTTCAACTCTTGGTGCACAGAAAGCTGGATGGTCTGTAAGTGTTGGAGACTTCTTTGCATTAGGTTCTGGACCTGCAAGAGCACTAGCTAAAAAACCAGCTGAAACTTATGAAGAAATAGGTTATGAAGATGATGCTGATATAGCTATTCTTACTCTTGAATCTGATACCTTACCTGGTGAAGATGTTGCAGAAGCAATAGCTAAAGATTGTGGTGTAGATGTTAAAGATGTAACCTTACTCGTAGCCCCTACTTCTTCTCTTGTTGGTTCTATTCAAATTGCAGGAAGAGTTGTGGAAAATGGAACTTATAAAATGTTAGAAGCTCTTCATTTTGATGTTACTAAAGTTAAATATGCTGCAGGAATAGCTCCAATAGCTCCTATTGATCCAGATGGTTTAAAAGCTATGGGTAAAACTAATGATGCTGTTCTCTTTGGAGGAAGAACTTATTATTACATTGAATCTGAAGAAGGAGATGACATCAAAGGATTAGCTGAAAAATTACCTTCATCAGCTGCTGATGGTTATGGAAAACCTTTCTTTGATGTATTTAAAGAAGCTGAATTTGATTTCTATAAAATAGATAAAGGAATGTTTGCACCTGCTGAAGTTGTTATCAATGATTTAAGAACTGGTGAACTATTTAAAGCAGGTTATGTAAATGTTGATCTTTTAAAGAAATCATTTGGATTGTAAATCAATTTTAAATCAGGAATTATTAATAAATATTTCTTTGATTTTTTTATTAATCTTTTATTAGTCTTTTATTAGTTTTTTATTAATTTTTTTCTTCTTTTATTATTTCATTATTTTTTTATTTTTTACTTATTTTCCTTATTTTTTAAATAGCTAATTATTTTTTTACTTATTTTCTTTTATTTTATTTATTTTCCTTTTTTTTTCCTATTATTTTGAACAATGTTATAGTATTTATGGAATAGTTTATTTGATTTTTCAAATATTAAATAATAATCTTTATATACTGATTATCTACATAGTGGATACATACTAATATAGTGAATATATACTAGTAGGATATCAGTATCCTTGTTATTAGTAATCTGTAAATAGTTGTAATTCTTTTTAATGAAGGGTTATATTATTTTTGGGTTTATATATCCTCTATTGATAAAAAAGCAAAAGAATGTTTTATTATTTGTAAAGTTTTTTTGTTTTTCTAGCTCACTCTCCTCAATTAGATATGAATTAACTCTTTATTTTTTAAGAATATTGAATATGAAAATCTTTTCAAAAAAAAAGATGGGATATAATAGAAAAGGGAGAGTATTATGAAAAATATAAAGATAAAGAGGTTAAGTTGTTTTTTGACTGTTTTAGTTTTCGTTTTTGTTGTTTTTTCGAGTAGTTCGTCAGTTTTTGCTGTTGATGATTTTGATTTTATACAAAATAAGGTTGATTCAGGGACAAATATGATTAATCTTGGTAATGAAACTTATATACCGGGCAGTGTAAATACTGTTATTGTTAATAAGGACAGTGTTGTTATTAAGGGGTATTCTGCTAATTCTAAAGCTGTTTTAGATGGTCGAGGTAGTGGTTCTAGGATAATGCGTATTACAGGGGATAATGTTCATTTGGAGAATTTAGTTTTTAAAAATGCTGATGTGAATGCTTTTGGTGGAGCTTTGGCTTCGTATGGTGTTAATTTGACTATTGTTAATTGTGAGTTTGTAAATAATAAAGCAATGGTTGGAGCAATAATTTTAAGTAATGAATCCACTAATGCGGTTATTCAGAATTGTGTTTTTGTTAATAATCAGGCTGCATATTCTAACGAAAGTGGGGGTGGTGGAGGTGGAGCCATAGATTCACATTCTTCTAATGGGCAAATTATAAATTGTACTTTCACTAATAATACAGCTATTGAGATTGGAGGAGCATTATATTTTATTTTTGGTTCTAATAATACTGTGACTGGATGCACCTTCCAAAATAATACTGCTCCAAGTGGAGGAGCAATTTATACAGGAACTAATGGAACATTGAAGATTTCAAGATCAACATTCACCAATAATAAAGCAACCAATAATGGAGGAGCGATCTATTCTACTAATATATTAACTATTGATGGTAGTAATTTTACAAGAAATTTTGCTCCTAATGGAGGAGCAATATATTCAATAGCTAATTTAAGTGTAGTTGGTAGTTTTTTTAAAGAAAATAATGCAACTAATAATGGAGGAAGTATATATTCAACAAACATTTTAAATCTTACAAACTCTAGTTTTAACAAAAATTCTGCAAAAAATAATGGTGGTGCAATATTTTTATCAGGTAATTCTCGATCAATTATAGCCAGTGGTTCTAAATTTACTAGTAATTCTGCTAAAAATGGTGGAGCAATTTATACTAGTTCTCTTTTATCTATTTCTTCAAGTAATTTAGATAGTAATAAAGCAAGTGCTAATGGTGGGGCTATCTATTCTATTAATTCTTTAAATGTTACTGGTGGGATCATTAGTGGTAATAGTGCTATTTATGGAAGTGGTATTTACAATTCTGGTGTTTTAAGATTGAATAGTGTTGGTTTATTAGCTAATATTGCTAAAGTTTCTATTGCAATTG
>NZ_LWMW01000076.1 GCF_001639285.1 Methanobrevibacter cuticularis
CAATTCTTTAATAAAATTTAAAAGAACTGCACGAACTTTTGATCTATCAACTTTTTATTGTGAAATAAGAATTAATAACATGGAATCTAAAGAAAATACAGCTAAATTACAGTTATTAATAGATGAATATACCAATAATCTCAAATCAATTCGAAATAAAAAATTTGACAGGAAATCCGTGAAAAAAGATGTTATTGAAGAAGAATTAATTGAAAAGAAAGTGAAAATTTTGGAAGATGGTTTAAAAAAAATGGAAATCGATGGTTTCGATGAATTTATATCTAATCAAGAGAAATTAATTAATTTATTGGATTTAAAAGATTTAAATGATGAAATTATTGATGAAAAACTATTTAAAAGAGAGAATTTTAAACGTGGGAAGACTCAAAGTGAAAAAAGTCTTCTTTATCAGTTTGAAAAAGAATTAAAAGAAGGAGATTGGAAAGAGATGTTTGAAAATGAAAAAAGAATCGTGATTGTTTTGGATAATGCTAAAACACATATAGCTAAAATTGGAAAAACAATTGCAAAAATTCTTAATATAAAATTAGT
>NZ_LWMW01000077.1 GCF_001639285.1 Methanobrevibacter cuticularis
CCAGTACGATTAGTAGTATAATTTAACTCCCAATAACCATTATTAACAGCTATATTAGTAAATAGTGTACCATCAACAGTAACAGTAACATTATTTACTCCAGTATAATTAGCTAACTGACCACTAATAGTGATATTTTCACCAATTTGAGCAGGATTAGGATTAACAACAATAGTTGAATTAGTAGGAGTAGAAGAACCGCTTGTTGCATAAAAAGGTATATTCCTATATTCTGTATCTAAAGAAGCATCTACAATCTGATTTCCTCCAGATAAAATAGTGAAGTTATGAGTAAAATTTTCATCACGGCTGGAATTATAAGCTACACCATTAAAAGTACCATTAATAACAAAATAAGGTAAATTCTCAACACCAGTATTAGTTAAAGTAGTATTCAGAACCAACAGATAAATAAAACTAACATTGTCACCAACATGAACATTATCCAAACTACTAGAGTTAGTGAAATTGAAAATATAATAATTATTGATAGCAACAGTGCCAGAAATCCTGCCACTTATATTAGTTATATTGTTTGTCCCCCACCAATT
>NZ_LWMW01000078.1 GCF_001639285.1 Methanobrevibacter cuticularis
ATTATACAGGTATTAGTTTTGTTAATGTTACTGTTGATGGTAAACTCTTTACTAATGTAACTGTTGATGGTTCTGGTTATTGGGAGTTAAATTACACTACCAACCGAACTGCCACTGATTTAGAGGTCATTGTTAGTTTTGCTGATAATGAAAATTATACAGGCTTTAGTAATGTTACTAATTTTAATGTTACAAAGGCTAATGTAACTATAAACATTAACTTACCGAATAATGCTACTTATGGAGGAAATTCTACTATAAATGGTAATATAACTGCTAACGGTAATTTAATAAACGGAACATACAACATGACAGTAATTATTGATGATTTAGTTTACAATGTGACTGTTATTGATGGTGTTTGGAGTTTAACAATACCTAATACAAGTGCAGGAATAGCTAATGTTGATATGTTTTTCCCTGGAAACAGTAATTACAATGATGCAGCAATAGCTGCTAATTATACTGTTGCTGCGAAGAATCTTGGAACTAAAATCACAATAACTTCAACAAGAAACGGTAATAAAATTACTTACAAAATTACACT
>NZ_LWMW01000079.1 GCF_001639285.1 Methanobrevibacter cuticularis
GAGACTGTCAAAATGTTAGTTGTTATTTTTTTCGCAGAAATCGTTGCTGATTTTAATGTATTTTAAACAGCTTTTTGATGATAATTGTGCCGTAGGCACGCAATTTTTTTAAAAAACGTGAAAAGAAAGCTTTATATAGTTGGAGAGACTGATATATTACTATGAAACTAGAAAAACCAGTCTCTCCAATCAATACTTTGGATGACTTACAATATAAGTTTTGTGTTCCAGAATCTTATACAGATTTTGAAAATTCTCGAAAATATTCTGTTGATAAAAGTGTTTATATGATTGAAGAAGGGAAATTTGCTTATAAATATCCTTTTTGTAAGCATTGTCATTCTCGTGATCTGATTAAATGGGATTTTAATCCTAAAATGATTATTGGAAATGATGGAAAGCAGTATGATATTCAAGTTCAAAGATATAGGTGTAAAAATTGTGGAAAACTATCTCAAACTGAATTTCACGATGAATATGGGCCTTATTCTAATTTTTCTAAGGAAACTAAGAATAAAACAG
>NZ_LWMW01000080.1 GCF_001639285.1 Methanobrevibacter cuticularis
GCTACAATAAACTGTATACCATCAACAGTAACAGTAACCTGATTTATTCCAGTATGATTAGCTAAAACACCACTAAGAGTAGTATTTACACCAATATTTACAGGATTAGGACTAACAACGATAGTAGAATTAGTACTATTCTTAGCTACAGTAAAAGTTGTAGAATTAATAAAGCTTGTGTAATTATCATTACCAGCAAAACCAACAACAACACTAACAGAACCAGTACGAACAGTAGTATAATTCAAACTCCAACCACCAGTACTATTAACAGCTACATTAAACTGTATACCATCAACAGTAACAGTAACACTAAATATCCCAGAATAATTAGCCAAAACACCACTAACAGTGACATTATTACCAATACTAACAGAATTAGGACTAACAACAATAGTAGAATTAGTACTATTCTTAGCTACAGTAAAAGTTGTAGAATTAATAAAGCTTGTGTAATTATCATTACCAGCAAAACCAACAACAACACTAACAGAACCAGTACGAACAGTAGTATAATTC
>NZ_LWMW01000081.1 GCF_001639285.1 Methanobrevibacter cuticularis
TAGTAGAATTACTAAAAACATCATAATTACCATCACCAGCAAAACTAACAATAACCTCTAAACCAGTGCCAGTACGATTAGTAGTATAATTTAACTCCCAATAACCAGAAACATCAACAATTACATCATTAAAGAGATTACCATCAACAGTAACATTAACAAACCCAATACCAGTATGATTAACTAAAACACCACTAACAGTGATATTCGCACCAATATGAGCAGGATTAGGACTAACAATGATAGTTGAGTTAGTACTATTCTTATTTACTGTGAAAGTAGTAGAATTACTAAAAGCATCATAATTACTATCACCAGCAAAACTAACAATAACCTCTAAATCAGTTCCAGTACGATTAGTAGTATAATTTAACTCCCAATAACCAGAAACATCAACAATTACATCAGCAAAGAGATTACCATCAACAGTAACATTAACAAAACCAATACCAGTATAATTAGCTAACTGACCACTAACAGTAACATTCTCACCAATATGAGAAGGATTAGGATTAAC
>NZ_LWMW01000082.1 GCF_001639285.1 Methanobrevibacter cuticularis
ATTATATTAGTGGAGGAATAATATATACTACAACTTCTTACAAAGGCATCTCAGAAACCAATATAAAAAACTCCACATTTAATAACAACAATGCAACAAATAATCAAGGAACAGTACTATTTATAACTAGTGATAATGGTATTAATAATGTTAATATAACAAATTCTACTTTCAACAACAACATAGTAAATAATGTTGGAGCAGTATTATCCATAAATAGTGGGAACAATGGGACTAATAATGTTAATATAACAAGTTCTACATTCAACAACAACACTGCAACATCCAGTGGAGGAGCAATATATATATCTAATAATGTTAATGGTACTAATAATGTTAATATAAATAATTCAACATTCAATAACAACATCGCAAGAAATCTAGCTGGTGTAATTTTTATTGAAAATACATATATTGGTACTAGTAATGTTAATATAACAGATTCTATTTTCGATAATAACAATGCAGCATCCTCTGGAGGAGTAATCACTTTATGGGGGTCTAATAGTG
>NZ_LWMW01000083.1 GCF_001639285.1 Methanobrevibacter cuticularis
TATTTTAATGATGAGGTGAAAGATATTATGAATAAGTTTAAAAAGACGTCTTTTGTGATGGTCTTATTGTTGCTTTTTGCTTTGTTGGTAATGGTTGGTTTATCAACTAGTTTTGCAGCAGATCGTAATATTACTAATACGACTGATGGTGGTATTAGTGGTGCTGTTAATAGCTCTCTAGCTAACGATAAGATAATATTGTCTGATGGTCTGTATTCAGGCAACAACAACAAAGACATAATAATAAATAAGAATTTAACCATTACTGGAACCAATAAAGCCAACACAGTAATTGATCTAAGTGGTGGTAGTAAGCTATTCACAATTAATTCAGGTGTGAGACTAACACTACAGAATCTAACAATAAAAAACGCAGTGATTGGTAATAATAGCTATTTAATAAATAATGATGGTTATTTAACAATGGAAAATTGTGTAGTTACAGATAATAGTTTATCGTTTAATATTCGTGAGAACACAACTTATACAAGTAATGATGTGTTGGAA
>NZ_LWMW01000084.1:0-15000 GCF_001639285.1 Methanobrevibacter cuticularis
TTGTTTCATTAACAGTTGCATTTGCAGTATTGTTAGATCCTTCGATCGTAAAATTTCCAGTAGCATTAGTAATGTTGTATTGTTCTAAATCAGCACGTATGTTGTATGTTCCTTTATTTGGTGCAGTATAAGTAAATATTGCAATACCGTTTTCATCAGTAACTGCAGAACCAATTAACTCATTATTAGCATAGAAATTAATTGCCTCACCAATAAGCTTTTCACCAGTACGTTTGTTTGTAGCTACTACAACAATAGTTACTTTATCTTTAGAAACACTAATAGATAAAACAAGATTGGATTGATAATAAATCCTACCACCAATAGTAGTATTACCATTATCAACGAGATTATTAATAGTATTATTTTCACCAGTAATAGACAAATCACCATTATTAGTAACATTACCTAATACATTGTTATCACCACTAACAGACAAATCACCATCATTAGTAACATTACCTAATTCATTATTATTGCCAACAGTAGTATTACCATCATTAATAAGATTATCAACAGCATTATTATTGCCTAAATCAGCATTACCATTATTAACCAAATCACCAATAGAATTATTCTCACCACTAACAGACAAATCACCATCATTAGTAACATTTCCTATGGTGTTGTTATTACCAACGTTAGCATTACCCTTATTAACAAAATCTCCAACAGTATTATTGGTAAAATTATTACCATCTATACGACTTATATTACCATTATTAGTAATTCCTCCACCATTAGGTGCGGTATTATTAATGAAATCACAATCATTTATAGTGGTATCATTACTACCAATAGTCCGAATAGCCCCACCTTCTTCATATGCATAATTATCAACAAAGGTACAGTTATCTATAATATCTCCTGAAGCACCATAACCAATACCTATTCCTCCACCATTTTTTGCACCATTGCCTATAAAAGTAGAATTAGCTATAATACAATTATTACCATTCATATTGATAGCACCACCATTATGGCTACCAGTGTCATTTGTAAAAGCTGTATTATTTATAAACGTACAGTTGTTTAAAGTAAAATTATTACTATTAGTACTGATTGCTCCCCCATGAACTGATGCAAAATTATCTATAAAAGTGGAATCAACTATATATACATTTGAATTAGTAGAAACATGGAGTGCTCCACCGATAGCAGCAGAATTATTTATAAAATTGGTATTAATTATATTAACGTTACCAATTATTGCTCCACCCGTATTATTAGCATGATTATTTTCAAATGTACAATTAATAATAGTTACATACCCAACATTATATATTGCTCCAGCATCACCATTACTGTATCCATTTATGAATGTTATATTTATGAATGTTACAGTTGAGTTACTGTTTACTGAGAATATTCTTCCTAATCCCTGTGCATCAATTATAACTGTATTAGTGGGTCCAATCCCTCGAATTGTCACATTTTTACCAATACCTACCCCTGTATTGTTAGTACCTGAGTAATTACCTTGTGCAAGTTCTAAAGTATCACCATCATTAGCAGTAACTAAACCTTGAGCAATACCACCACCATTTGTACTATTATTAACATCAACAGTAGATGCAAAACTAGCTTGTAAACTAAGCATTACAAATAATGCAAGTGTTACTAGCAATATCATCTGAACAGATGTTTTTTTAAATTTATTCATAATATTTTTCACCTCTTTTTGAACATTAAATTATTACTTTTTTTATATGTTGAGTCGTGTTTTTTCTTAATTAATGTTCATATGATTGCCAGCTATTAATTAAAAGACTAAAAATATTTAATAATTCTACTAAAGTTATTGTTTCGATACATGAAAAAACTTGTTAGTTCATAAAAGAACAGTTAGTATACTATTAAACTATTAATCTTTAATCACTGGACAATTATACTTATAGTAATTACCCATATATAAAGATATCAATTCTACAAACTCCATTACTAATTTACGAACAAATAAGAACTTAGATACAATTCCATAAACTGCCCCCCCCCCCCTTAAAGTTTTAAGAACTTAAAACCATCATAACAAAAATTAAACACAAAAAATTATCTTTCTAATGAAAATAAGCTATTTAGTCCATCATTCAACTTTCCATTTATATTTTATTTAAACAAATATAATATTATACCATTGACTAAATATTACAAAAATTCTTCTATTTTCAGGAATCCTTAAGGAAATGCTTAGAAATAATAGATAAATTAAAATAACACTATTAACTAAATTATTAATAATAAAAAAATAAAAGTAAAGAATAATAATAAAAATATAGGGTGTTGAATTTTTAGAACTTTTTTAAGGTCCTAAATATGTTGATTTGTGTGTTTGAATAGTTAGAAAATTTTGTTCATAAAAAGTACGAACAATAAATGATTTGTATTAAATTTAAAGGGTTTTTTCATTGGAAAAACTTAAATATTTAATTAATAATATTATTTTTTCTTTTTAGTTGATTTTTGAACATCTAATAATTCAGGTTCATAAGCATTTCTACTTGTTATAGCAGATCCTCCTGTTTGTTTTTCAAAACTTTTACGAGCATCATGAGCAACACTTCCCCCTCTTTTAGCAACAATTTTACTCTCATGAAAACCTTCAGGGTTTTCAACTTTAGATATTTGAGTAGTTGAAACTTCAGCTAACATATTCAATACTAATTCAACATCACTCATATTATCTCTAAGATTTTCTTTTTTAATATTTTTCAATTGTTTATATTCTTTTGTTGTCAATCCAGACCAAGCTTTAGTTATCTCATCAGTTAATATAGCATATTCAACTCCTTCTTTTACACCTGCCCTATTCCATTCGGCAGTTAATTCTTTTCTGAACTCTACTGTTTTTAATCTCTGAGTAATCCAATTTTCACTATATCCTTTCTTACGATAGTTACTTATAGCTCTTTCAATAGCTAATTGAGGGTCCGCTATTTCATCAAGGTGTTCTTTACCTACATTTGCCAACCAAAGTTTAAATGGCTCTGCATTTGACGATGGTATTGATTGAATTAGCCTTAATATTTGTTCTGTAGTGGCAACATCTGTTTTATAATATTTACCATCAGGAGAAAGCATTTTAAGTTGTACGATATTTTCGTACAACTGACTCCCTTCATTTTTGAGCTTTATTTTTAAGTCACTCCAATATCTTCTAGGGTTCTTACTCTCACTAAGTACTCCTACAACATCAACAACTGAAAAATACCACTCTTCCTTCTCTTCATCCCAATCAGCCCTTATTTTATAATCGTTAAATAATTTTATTTGATTTTTATTTTTCATTGTTTATCCCCATTATTTTATCCATATGTTTAACATTAAAAAATCTTATTGTATTATATTATTATACTAAAATATATAAAATGTTTTATTGACACCCTTTATCTCTTTTATTTTCTCAAATAAATCATCAAGATAATTTTTGCCGAAACAAGGCCCTTTTTTCAATAATTCAACATCTAATGCATATCCTTTAATTATATATTCTTTTAAAATATTCATAGCCCATATTCTAAACTGTGTAGCCTGTTTAGAGTTCATACAATATCCTACTGATATGATTACATCAAGATTATACCATTTTTAGGCCTACCCCTATTTTTAGAATTTATAAAGGATTCCTTTATAAATTCATTTTGGTCTTTAAATAAGGTAGTGGCAGATATGCTTACATTATTTTCAATTAATTCCCCATCATCATAAATATTCACAAAATACATAGCAATATTCTGCCCAGTGGTTCCAAAAATTTCTGCAATAGTCTTTTAACTTGCCCATAATGTTTCATTTTGAGTATCTACTAAAAACTCCCCAGTGACTGCCCCACCTATACCTTTATAAAGTAATGTTTCTGTTAAATGATAATTTTTATTATTTACTTTAATCACTTTCATCATATATGTTTTTTAGTATTTATTAGTTAATCTAAACTTGCTATTGTTTCATTTATAGTATTTGAGTTCTTTCTATATTTGAATGAAAATATATTAATATTAAATAATTAATTAGATTTTTCTTATAGCTATTGAAAAAATATTATATTATCAAAAATATAGGATACTTGTAAAATATTTATACAAATTACTAATAAAATTAATTAAAAAAGAAATCAGAGGAAAAATGTCACAAATATTTAAATAAAATATTATAAAAAATAAATTATAATATTAAATATGAATTTATTTAAAATAAATTATATTAATGTTATTAACTTAAATTATTATGAAAGATTTTTTCATGAAAAACAGATTTTCAATGAAAAAAAACTTTAGTAATCATACATAATATCTGATTTATTTTTTATTTAAATAAAGCTTAAAATTTGTTGATAACAATGGATAGAGAATGTTATGAAAGCGCTTCTGAAATAAAAGAAGTATGTACTAATCTTAGAGCACCTAAAATCGCTATATTCATCTTTCAAAATGATGACTGGGAAAAGAACTGTTTTGAAATAATCGAATCAATGAGTATGGTATGGGGAGGTGCAAAAAATCTTTTAATACCTACTGATGGAAAAACTATTGATAAAAAATTCTGGATTTTACTCGAACATTTTGACCCTGATTATTTATACTCTTGTGATTTTCGTGACGATTATAGAGAAATTTCAGAGGAATTGCAAAAAGATATTTTAAAAAGATTGAATCCTTTTTTCAATAGGGATTTAAGTAAAAATCCTGTAGATCCAAATTTTAATCCATCATATCCTTTAACTATATTAACAGACATAATCTCTAATACAAAATTTGAAAAAAACATAATTTATAGTCCAAAATTTGATTCCAAATTTTCTAATTGTCCAGATCATGTTAAATTAATGATTTATTCTGTTTTAGGTAAATTATCAGATAATCATGGTAAAAAATTAAAAGAACTAGGGATTGATATTGTAGAGACAGGATTTTATGATAATTTTCATAAAGTATTTAATAATGCCAAGAATTTCCAGAATAATTTAGATTATTATCCGTTTTATTATTCTATGGTTAATTTAGACCAATACTATGATAAATCATTTAGGAAAAAAGTTAGGAATAGTGATCCAATAGTTGTTATGGGAAATTCTTTGGATGATTTTTGTTTTTATTATAACTTAAAGAACTTAAGAAATGATGTTTTTTGGATTCCAATTTCTATATTGGAAAATTCAAAAAGCATGAATCCTGTTCCAATGCAAGATAGTTTCAATACTCATTTAACTTCACTTATTTTAAGATTCCTTTCTCGACTAGCGAATCCACTAGACTTTAAACATCAAAATATAATACTCACAAGCATTTCAAAAAGAAATAATGAATTGGAAAAGATTAGGGATGGGTTAATAAGTCAATCTTCCTCATTTTCCGATTCTTTTTGTATTTCTAAAAATCTAAATGATTTATTACCCTATTTTTTCAAGTTGTATGAACATGAAAATACTAATAATTGTTCAAGGGAACAATTTATTGGTTTTAAAAGTATAAATCGAATAAACACGCCTATTCCAAGAAATTTTAATCATAGAAGCTTTGAAAATCACTATTGGATAACAGAAGTAAATATTGAAAGATACAAACTACCTGCTTATTATGTGTTGAGTGATGTATTAGAAGCTCATTTGTATAAAAATAGGGAAATAAGAGTTTCAAAAAATGGATTAGCATATTTTTGCCCGAACATTTTTTATATGGGTGATAGTATTGATAAATATGTCATCAAACCTTATATAAATTTATTAAAGCCTTTTGACATTGCTGAAAAGATTTTTGAGGAATATGGTTTTATAATTTTAACCTCTGATAAGGGTAATTATGAAAGGGAAACCATTGAAAGATTCGGATCATTAGATAAAACACTGAAATTTTTTAAAAATAATAAATATCAAAATCTCTTTAATCATTTTATGTTGAAAAAAAATCCTAAAACTCCAGAGAAAGGGATATTCTTAAATGATGATAAAAGGATATATTTGACTTTAAGTGTTTTTAAAGAATTATTAAAAGATGAAATGAATATAATTGTCAATGACTTTATAGAAAAAGATATTTTACATCGAGGATTTATTTTCAAATGTGAAAAATGCAAATATACTGGATGGTATGATATAGAAGATGTTAATACAAAATTTAAGTGCCGAAGATGTGGAACAACTCAATATTATAATTCTAAACATTTAGTGAGACAAAATTCAGTCGAGCCTGAATGGTTCTATAAATTGGATGAAACAATTTATCAAGGTTATGATAATGATATGATTGTTCCAATATTAACTTTAGGGAGAATTAAAGAAGAAAGTAAAAGTTTTCATTATATTAATGAAATTGAAATCAGAGAGAAAAAATTTCCTAAAGTTCAATATATGGAGATTGACATATGCTGTATATCTGATGGGGACTTCGTTATAGGAGAATGTAAAAAAGAAAATTCACTCAGTGAAGCAGATATAAAGAAATATAAGTATTTATATAATAAAATTGGTGCACATAAACTTATTTTCAGTACTTTTCATGAAAATGGCTGGTCTGAAAATACAAAAAAAAGATTAAAAGAGTTATTAGATGAAAAGATTAATTATAAACTATTTGATAAAAACGATTTATTGGGATAATTTTTCCTAAACGAAGAAATAATTTGATGCCTACTTGCCAACGTTACTAATTTGTTGATTAATTTAAGAAGATTATTCTGAAACTTAATGTTATTTTTGAATCTATTAAAAACTTATTAAAAATAGAAGACTATTAAAAAATTAAAAAATAAATTAAACAACTCCAAATTTCGGAAATGACCTTGCCACTTAATAAAAATAGAAAAAAAGAGGATAGAAAGAATTAATTTTATCCTCAAAATAATTTGTCTTGTTTAATTTTTGCTTATTTTTGTCTTTAGTTTATCTTCTTGTTGGTTTGTAGAATTTTAGTTTGATTTTTACTATTTTTCCAGCTTTTAGGTTTTTGACGAGTGTTTTTAGTAGTTTAGTTTTTTTGTTGTAGTTGAAGTAGACTAGGCCTTTTTTAGCAGCACTTTTTAGTTGTGCTTTGAAGTATTTTTTGAATTGTCGTGATCCTGTTAAATCGCCATAGTTTTTGATTGTGTAAAGTCTATAGTAAATTTTGTAAGACTTTTTATTAACAGTCTTTCCTTGAACTTTAGCTACTCTTATTTTAGTTGGAGTTAATGCTTTATTAACATTTAAAGCTTTTGTTACAGTTGTCGATTCTTTGAATAGGTATTTTCCAGTTGAGTTGGTTATTGTTACTTGTTGAGATTTTGCATAAACACTGTAATTAGCTGTTTTTGGTACTTTGTAAATGAATCTTGCTTCACCGTATTTATCAGTTGTTGCTGAACCTACTTGTTTACCATTAACATAGAAATAAACCTTCTTACCAGATAATAATTCATCTGTGTCTTTTTTTATGACTATTGCTGTTATTGTGATTTGTCCAGTACCTGAAACAACAGTTAATACAGTGTTAGTTTCATAAATGGCGTTAACGGTTACATTACTGTTGTTAATTGATACAGTATTATTACTGCCGGTATTAGCTACGATATCGCCTGTATTATTGGTTGCGTTAGTGTTGTTAATAGCTACATTGTTGTTGTCTCCATTGTTGATGATTAATCCATTATCAGCTGTATTGTTAGTTATACTAGAACCATCGACTGCGATTTTGTTATCATCACCTTCACTACTTACTATTCCATCATTATTACCTGATAAAGTGGTGTTATCTATAGTTATTTCGTTTTCATCACCAGTATTAGCAATTACTCCGCTTTCTCGTGCAGTGTTATTAGTTGCTGTTGAATTACCCAAAACAATAATATTATTATCACCATTATTGTTGACTACCCCACCTTTGGTTGTGGCGTTGTTATTGTTGAATTCAGTGTTATTAGCTGTTAAATTATTATATTCGCCATTGATGTTGATTGCTCCACCATGTTTAGCAGAGTTATTGTTGAATGTAGAGTTGTTAATATTAGTCTCATGGAATTCGCTATTGATATCTATTGCTCCACCATTAGAAGTAGCAGAGTTATTCTCAAACAATGAATTATCTATATTGACTTCACCTTTTTCACCATTAATATCTAATGCTCCACCCATCTTAGCAGTATTATTCACTATAGTACTACCTTCAATGTTAATAGTTTGAGTTTCACCATTAGCATATAATGCTCCGCCTTCTTTAACAGCATTATTATCACTTATAATACTATCTTTAATAGTAAGCACATTATTATCACCAGCAAATCCTATTCCACCACCATTAATACCAGCAGCATTACCAACTACAGTAACATTATCCAAAACAGTATTACTACCATCACCATTAGTAAAAATAGCGCCATAATCATTAGACGCAGTATTATTCTCAAACACAGAATCCTTAATAATATTATCACTATCAGCATTACCAATACCTAAAGCACTAGAATAAGTACCTGCAGTGTTGTTTTCAAAAGTACAATTATCAACCAAACTAGTACTATTAACTCCACCCATATTTGCAGCACCATAATTATTATTTGCAATGTTGTTTTTGAATACTGAATTTTTTAATGTATTATTAGAACCTTCTCCACTTATTCGTAAAGCACCATAATTAGTTGCAGTGTTGTTTTCAAAAGTACAATTATCAACCAAACTAGTACTATTAACTCCACCCATATTTGCAGCACCATAATCAGTGGTTGCTTTGTTGTTTTTGAATATTGAATTTTTTAATGTATTATTAGAACCAGCTCCATTCATAACTAAAGCACT
Organism: Methanobrevibacter cuticularis; assembly: GCF_001639285.1. Lineage (GTDB taxonomy): Archaea > Methanobacteriota > Methanobacteria > Methanobacteriales > Methanobacteriaceae > Methanobaculum > Methanobaculum cuticulare. The sequence goes on from NZ_LWMW01000084.1 coordinate 8,762, forward strand.
AGAATAAGTACCTGCAGTGTTGTTTTCAAAAGTACAATTATCAACCAAACTAGTACTATTAACTCCATTTATAGTTGTAGCACCATTATTAGAATTTGCTTTGTTGTTTTTGAATATTGAATTTTTGATAGTAGTATTGGAACCAGCTCCATTTATATGAACAGCTCCACTAGCTGGTGCGCTGTTGTTTTCGAATGTACACTCGGTTATGGTTAATATGGTGTTAGCTCCACCTGCTGTGATTACACCACCATTACTTGTGGGGTTTCCGTTTATGAAGGTTATGTTTATCAGTGTTAGGTTGATTCCTGCAGTTATTGTGAATGCTCGTCCACTGTTTTCCATGTCGATTATTGCCATACCTTTGTTTTTACCAGCTATTGTCATATTTTTACTGACTGTGAGATTTTTGTTATCTGCTCCTGAGTATACACCATCTTCTAAGAACAGTGTATCTCCATCTGTAAAGGTACTGTTATTGGTTGCATTAAATTTTATACTACCTGTAGTGTTATTAATAGTATAGTCTGTTGCGTTTGCTGTGCCGATTAAACAAAAAGCGCCCATAGCTATTATTGCGGAAATTATCAAAAATGTTGATAATTTCTTAAATTCATTTTTATACATTATTCACCTCTAATATTTTTATTTAGTTAAATTAGTTATTCACGATCCATTAATAGTAATCAATATTCTATTAAGCATTTTTAGAATAATCAACACTCCATTATGATTATGAATCGTGAAAAAACCTAAAATATGTTGATTCTATATTCTTATTTTATAATATACAAGAACATATCAAACCATATTTTTTATTTAAATATATAATTCATGTACTGCCAGCTATTATTTAAAAACTAAAAAATGCTTAACAATCATCCTACTAACTATACCATTAACAATAAATGAAAAAAAACTTGTTAGTCATCTAAAGAACAGTTAGTATCCTATTAAACTATTAACTCTTAATTACTGGACAAACATACTTATAGTAATTACCCATATATAAAGATATCACTTCTACACATCTCAATACCAAAACAAGAAGAAAACACAAACCAGAACTAATTCCATAGATTGCCCCCCCCCCCCTTAACATTTAAAGAACTTAAACCCAGTTGCAAGAAATTTAAATGTGTAAAATTATCATATTAATGAAAATAAGCTATTTAGTCCATCATTCAATTTTCCATGTGTATTTTATTTAAACAGATATAATATTATACCATTGACTAAATATTACAGAAATTCCTCTATTTTCAGAAATCCTTAAGGAAATGCTTATAAATAATAGATAAATTAAAATAATACTATTAATTAAATTATTAATAATAATAAAAATATTAAATAAGAAATTGAATAATAAAGATAATAAGAAAAAGAAAATTATTGAATAATAAAAAGAAAAATGAAAAAATTATTAAATAACAAAATAAAATTAATATGATTATTAAATACGAAAATAAAAATAAAATAATTCTTAAAGAATAAAATAAAAGACTTTTAGAAATTATATATTAATCATTACAATAAAAAAGGAATAATTATGAAAATACCTGAATTATTAGCTCCTGTTGGATCTATGGAACATTTAAAAATAGCTATATTTGCAGGAGCAAGCTCTGTTTACTTAGCTGGAAAGAAATTTGGAGCTAGGCATTATGCAGAAAATCTAACTTCAAGTGAAATTAAGGAAGCTGTAGATTTTGCTCATTTGTACAATGTAAAAGTTTATGTTACTGTGAATATTTTGATTAAAGAAAAAGAAATAGCTGAAGTGACTGAATATTTAGCAGAACTATATAAAATAGGAGTTGACGCAGTTCTTATTCAGGATACTGGTCTTGTAAGAATTATCAATAATGTTTTACCAAAACTAGTTATCCATGGATCAACACAAATGAACATTCAAAACATAGAAGGCTTAAAATGGGCAAAAAAACATGGAATCAAAAGAGTTGTTCTTCCAAGAGAACTCAATATTTCTGAAGTAAAAGAAATGGTAGAATTCGCTCATGAAAATCAAATGGAAATTGAAATATTTGTTCATGGAGCTATTTGCTATTCTTATTCAGGTAGATGCCTATTTTCATCGATGAATGGAGATAGAAGTGGAAACAGAGGTACTTGTGCCCAACCATGTAGACAGAAATATCAAATAGCTATTGAAGATAAATCTAGATACGATAAGAAAGAAGTGGATAGTAAAAAAGAAAATCAGAAAAATAATGCTTCTAAAATTATTATACCTAATCAAAATAATGAAAATCACATCCTTTCAACAAAAGATCTTTCACTATATAATGATTTGGAAAAATTGTTAGAATTGAATGTAGATTCCTTAAAAATTGAAGGTAGAATGAGAAATAAAGAATATGTTTCTACGGTAGTAAATAGCTATAGACAAGCTTTAAACAAATTAAAATACTCCAATAAAAATGAAAAAAAAAGAAACACTAAAAATAAGAAATATGTCAATCCAAAGGATATTGAAAACTTAAAATTAGCATTTAATCGAGGATTTACAAGAGGCCACTTATTAAATGATGATATTGAAAATATAATGAGTAGAAAGAAGCCTGGACATATTGGACTATTCATCGGTAAAGTAAAAGATTTCAATAAGAAAACAAATGAAATACTTATTGAATTAAATCCTAATTTAAAAAACATTCCTGAGAAAGGAGATGGAATATTAATAGAAAATAAAAATGATAAATATGGATTAGAAATATCTGTAAATCCTAATTTAAAAAAAGATCCAAAAAACCCTAAAAAAAGGACTTTAACCATTAAGAAAATAAGAGAAAATAAAAAAATCAATATTGAAATAGCTAATGGATCCAATGTCTATTTAACAAAAAGAAGAAAAATAACTCAAGATACCGAGAGTATCTTAAATAACAAATCTAAACAAAGCTTTAGAAAATCAATTATATCTCTAAAATTTAGTATTGATTCAGAAAATTATCCTATATTAAAAGGTACATTATTAACCAATGGGGAAAAAATTGAAGCTATTGTAAAAGGAAAAAATTCTTGGGAAATAGCTAAAAACAAACCTATTACCAAAGAACAATTAAAAAAACAGCTATTGAAAATTGGTGACCTTCCTTTTTATATAGAAAATGTTGAAATTAAATATAATGAGAATCTATTCTCTCCAATTAGTAAAATAAACGAATTAAGAAGAGAATTATTCAGAAAATTAAAAATTAATATTGTTAATAGTTATAAACCCAATGAAGATGATTTAAAGATTTCTAAAAAGAATCTTAAAAAATTTATAAAATATATTGAAAATAATCATAACCTCAAAAATAACAATAAATATATTGAAAATAATCATAACCTCAAAAATAACAATAAATATGATGAAAATAATCATAACCTCAAAAATAACAATAAATATATTGAAAATAATCATAACCTCAAAAATAACAATAGATATATTGAAAAGAATAATAATGATAACGGAAATCATGATAATACTATCAATAAACATTCATTATCAATTTATTTAAATGATTTAGAAGTATTAAGAAATATTAACAGTACTGAGACTAATTATAGTCGTGTGTATTTAGAGATACCTCCAAGAGATGATACTAGCCATTATATAAACTTTATAAAAGAAGCAATAGCTATTTCTAAAGATCAGGATTATGAAATAGTATGGAAATGGCCAGATATAGGGCATAAAGATATAAAAGAAAGATTAATAAAAATTGTTGGAATATTAAAAAAATTAAACATCAAAATAAACATAATGACTAGCCTTCTTGGAGTAAACAGCTATTTAAAAGAAAATTATGGTGTTTCTGTCTATGGATCTTATCCATTAAATGTTTACAATATAGAAACTATCCTAAATCTCCAGGATTTTGATTTATTAACTTTATCTCCAGAGTTATCAAAAATAGATTTAGAAATACTAACTAATAGCTATCCATTGAGTATGTGTAATACTTTCCCCAATTTAGAACTTATTGTTTTTGGACATATTGAATCAAGCATAAGTAGAAATGCCTTAATTTCAAAGAAACAGGAAAAATTCATTAGAAAAATAGCCACTGATAGTAACATTGATTATGAAAACATTAATATTTACCTAAATGATTTTAAAGATAAATATTATCCTGTTAAAAACATTGGTGATGAAAATGAAATAATCATCCTTAATCATCAACCTCTTTCTTTAATAAATGATATCCCTAACATAAAATCAATGGGTATCAAAAATTTTGCAATTGATATGAGATGGAAACCTATGGAATATGTAGAAAAGATTGGAAAACTATATTCTAAAGCTATTTTTAACAATAATGAGAAAGATGAAAATTATAAAGAATAAAAAAATTTTATAAATAATAGATAATATTTTATTTACTTTTCAAATGCTCTTTGTGAAACTAGATTATATATAAAAATAATAATTTAAATAAATCTTTTAAATAGTGTTTCTTAATTAATAGTATAATATTATGATAATATAATTAATTAATTAATAGAATAATAGAACAGTTAAAGAAATTATTAATAAGAAATTAATAAATGTGAAAGATGAGAATTAATAAAAGCTGATGAAACACGAAGATAATATATAGTTTAGGTAGTATTATATGAATGATAAAAGACAAATAAAAGTCAGACAACAAGTTGATTTGCAAGAAATCAAAGGAATTGGGGATAGATTATCTGAAAAAATTCTTAAAGCTGTTGGTGGAAAAGAAAAATTAAAAAAGATTGTTCAGGACTTAGATTTAGAGAAAATAACCTCCATCGAAGGAATAAGTCAAAGAAAAGCTATTGAAATAATGAATCAGCTATTAGGAAATCCCACACAGAAATTTTTAAAAAGTGAAAGAGCTGTACAATTATATGAAGAAATCATCCAAAAGATGATAGCCTATTCAAATACAAAGTATGCTGAAAATAGAATTTTGCTCCTTTCACCAAGTAAAGACAAGTTAGCTATTGAAAAACAAGTCATGTCTGTGATGAAAGCTAAGGAAAAAGTTTCTAAACTACCTATCATCAAACTCAGAGGATTGATGAAAAATTTACAGCTTCCAGTTCAAGTTAAACCAAAATATGATCCTAGTAAAGCTATTCTAGTAGAAACAGATGAAGACGGAGATTATCTGATTGACATTGGATTGAATCAATACTATACTATAATCAATGCTTCTTCATCCATGATAGAAGAAGAAATAAGAGGATATGAATTAGTTTATTATGTTTATTCAGAAGGTTTTCTAGATATTGGTGAAATGAGTAATCTAATAATGATCAACAAAGAAGCTCCGGAACATGAAATTGTTCCAGAAATAATTCTAGATTATTTTAATGCAAATCAGGGTCTTTTTAAAAAAGTAGGAGAAATTAGAAAAATACTCAATGAAAAAACCATTTTAGAAGACATACCTCCCCTATTAGAAGAAGTGAATTCTTTAAAGAAACAAGATGTTGACTTAGAAAAGGTTGTTAATTCTATAAAAGAGACTCTAGATAAAGAGATTAAAGAATCTATTAAAAATATTGATCTTGAAGGAGATGAAGTTCTTGATCTTTTAAACAACTCTTTCCCTCCAAAAATAGAAAAAATATTTGAAGAGATTATTCAGAAAGGAAAGATCTCTATAAAGGAGGAAACTGGTATTGACTTCGATCCATTCTTAAAAAAGTATCCTCTTGAAATTGATGAAAAAGAAATTGAAAGAATCAAATTAATGGAAAGTTCAAAAAAAGAGAATAATATATTTGATAAAAAAGTGACTGCAGCTAGTCAATTAGCTAGTATTAAAAGTTTAGCTGAGCAAGAGGTTAAAGAAACCTTAAAATTTGATTATGAATTTACATTAGGCAGTTTTGCATATGAATATGATTTAATGCCTGCAAAAATAGCTAATGAATTCAAATTAGAAGGTGCCCTTCATTTAGAGTTAGGACTTGAAAAGGGAGATCATATACAAAGAATAGATTATGATCTTAGCTATCCTCAAAATGTTGCATTACTTACCGGTGCAAATAGTGGAGGAAAAACTACTTTACTAGAAACCATTGGGCAAATATCAATTATGAGTCAAATGGGACTTCCAGTTTGTGCCAAAAATGCTGAAGTGAAGCTATTAGATGAAATATATCATTTTTCAAAAAAACGTTCCTTAGATGCTGGAGCTTTTGAATCTTTTTTAAATGTTTTCATGCCAATAGTTACTACAGATAGTGAAAAA
>NZ_LWMW01000084.1:22500-53094 GCF_001639285.1 Methanobrevibacter cuticularis
TTATTATGGGTAATGTGCCATTATATAAAGAAGATATAATTATAGACAATAATGGATTTCCAATAAAATTTGGAAATAAAGAAAAAATTGATACAGAAGAAACTTATGCATTGTGTAGGTGTGGAAAATCTAAAAACAAGCCATTTTGTGATGGAACTCATGAGAAAATTGCTTTTGAAGGAAAAGAAATAGCTAACACCCATATATATGAAGAATCAGTTGAAATATTTGAAACAGATAATTTAAAGCTTATAGATGCTCCTACATTATGTGATCATTCTCGATTTTGTACACGGGCTGGAGGAATCAGGCATTTGATGGAAGAAGGAGATGAAAAATCAGAAAAAATAGCTATAGATGAAGCAAAAAGCTGTCCTTCTGGAAGATTAACAATGATTAAAAAATCAAATGATGAATCAAGTGAAAGTGATTTTGATAAAGAGATAGTATTATTATATGATACTGGAAAGGAAACTAAAGGACCAATATGGGTCAAAGGAGGAATAAATTTAGAATCTAGCACTGGAGAAGAATATGAAAATAGGAATCGTATGACACTATGTAGATGTGGTAAATCACACAATAAACCATTTTGTGATGGGAGTCATTGGGCTGATGAAGAGTTCCAAGAAAAATTTAGGAAAAAATGGAATTTATCCCAACTATCTTACAACAGACTAGATTAGGTGGTTCCTATTATTGCTTATCAAAGAATTATAATAAAATTTTAGAAAAATTAATGAAAGGTTAGTATTTAAACTTTTCTATTTCAGCCAAATAACAAAATACTTTATATATATAACTATATGTTTAAGTGGTGATAATAAATGAAATTCGGTATAGAGTTTGTTCCAAATGAACCATTAGACAAAATAGCAAAGCTTGTTAAGTTGGCAGAAGATGTAGGTTTTGAATACGCCTGGATTACAGACCATTATAACAATAAAAATGTATACGAAGCTTTAGCATTAATAGCTAAAGAAACTGAAACTATTAAATTAGGACCTGGTGTAACCAATCCTTATGTAAGAAGCCCAGCTGTAACTGCAGCTGCAATAGCTACATTGGATGAAATTTCAAATGGTAGAGCTACCTTAGGTATTGGACCAGGTGATAAAGCTACTTTTGATGCCCTTGGAATTGAATGGACCAAACCTGTTACTACCATCAAAGATTCAGTGAAAACTTTCAGAACTTTACTTGCTGGTGGCAAGACTGAAGGTGGAGCACAATTAGGTGGAGTAAAAGCTGTTCAAGAGTTAATACCTATTTATCAAGGTGCTCAAGGACCTAAAATGTTAGAAACCGCAGGTGAAATAGCTGACGGTGTTTTAATTAACGCATCTAATCCTAAAGATTATGAAGCAGCTATTCCTTTAATTGAAAAAGGTGCAAAAAATGCTGGAAAATCATTAACTGATGTTGATGTTGGTGCATACACTGCAACTTCAATTGCTGCAGATTCTGAAAAAGCTGCAAACGCTGCAAAAATAGTTGTAGCATTTATTGCTGCTGGATCCCCACCTCCTGTTTTAGAGAGACATGGATTACCTGCAGGAATCAATGAAAAACTCGGTGGATTAATCGGTAAAGGTGATTTCGGAGGAGCTATTGGAGCTGTCGACGACGCATTACTCGATGCATTTTCTGTTGTTGGAACTCCTGATGAATTTATTCCAAAAATCAAAGCTCTTGAAGAAGGCGGAGTTACACAATATGTAGCTGGTTCTCCAATTGGACCAAACAAAGAAGAATCTATAAAATTATTAGGAGAAGTTATTTCAAGTTACTAATTCCTAATTTTTTATTTTTTTATTTTTTATTCTGTAAATATAATTAAAATCCAAAATAAATACATAAATTACATAAATATATACATAACTAAATATATTTCTTAGAAATACTATTTTTAATTATTATGTTTTCCTAATAGAAGTAGGTATATCATATTTTTTCGCGATTTTTTCAACTTTTTTATAGGTTTTTTTATGATAGCTATTAGTGGGAGCTTCTCTTTTTCCAAAGAGTCTTTTTGTTTTCTTTAAAATATCAGGATAATAATTTTCTATCATATTATAATATCTAACACGAGAATCACGATTATTATTCCCAAAAAGAGTTAAACCCCCATAAATAACATAATCAACACCCATTTTTTTAAATTTCGAAAATGTAGCTTCAAGAGCTTCTTCAGTATCAGTTAAATAAGGTAAAATAGGCATCAATACCGCACCAACTAAAAATCCCTCACTTTTTAATGTTTTAATAGCTTTTAATCTCTTAGATGGCCTTGGTGCTGAAGCTTCAAATATATTAGCTATTTTATCACTAACTGTGGAAAAAGAAAAAGAAATTATAATCTTTAAGTTTGGATCATCTTCAAGATCATTAGGAAGTATTGCATTTTCCTGAATTTTCTTTAATATGTCGATATCTCTGAGAATTAGATCAGATTTAGTGATTATATGAACCGGAAACTTAAATCTAGCTGCTAAATTAAGAATATCCCTAGTTAGAAATAATTCTTCTTCAATGTCCATATAAGGATCCGATGCAGAACCCAAATTTAAGATACCTCTCTGTTCTTTTCTAACCTTATTTTTCAGTTGTGTGTATAGTAACTCATAAGCATTTTCTTTTACAACATATGAATTGGTGTGATTAGCATATTTACTACCATTAATATAGCAATAGACACAGTTAAATGAACAACCCATGTATGGGTTTAATGTATAATCTTCTAAAAAGAAACTTCTTTTGCCTTTTCTCTGATTTAATATAGATTTAACAGATTTTACTTCAAAAGAATATTTTTTAGCTATTTTTTCAATATTTCCCAAATTATCATTAAAAATAATATTATCTCCTAAAAATTCTTAAATATTCATAAAAACTATAATTATCTATCCATCATTTTTACATAACAAATTAGTATTTTAATTATTGTTATTGTTATTGTTATTAGTAATTTAGTAATTTAGTAATTTTAATATTAATAAAATGTTATAGCATTAAAAAAGTAATCATCATGTTTAAAAATAGTGAATCATGTTAAAACAATTTTTCATAATGAAATAAATAATATAAATCAAAATCAATATTTCAAAATCAATATGTATACCCTAAAAAAATTAATTTATGAATAATTACTAATAATTAATTTAGGAATTACTTATTTGAATTACTTATTTATAAAATAGTTAATATATCTATAATTATAATTAATAGAATGCAGATTATAAATTAATAAAATAAAGATTATGATTAATAGAATAAAATAATTATGGATTCTATTAAATATGAATTATAAAAAGATATAGAATATACAAAAAATTTTTAAAAAAAGAAAATAAAAAAATTGGAAGAAATTGTTAACTTAATAATAATTAATAATAATTAAAATTATATTTAGTAATTAAAATTATTTTTAGTTCATATTTGAAAAAGATAATTATTGAATGAAATCATTTATTATATCACTCATTGTAGGTTTTTTAATGGAAATTCAAATATTAAACAAAGAAATAAGAAATAAATCCCTAGAAAGGATGAAAAAAAGGAGTCCTGAGGAATTAGCTACCAGTTGGTATCAAGATGATCTATTATATTCAGGAAAAGGAAAAACTATATTTATAATATTACCTACTCCAGGATGTTCATGGGCGTTAGGTGACGCTGGTGGATGTACGATGTGTAGTTATATTTCTGATTGTACATTAGAGCCTATTGAGTCTTTTCAGATCATTGAGCTATTCAAAAGAGAATTTCAGAAATATGGGGTTGAAAAGGAAACTGCAGTGAAAATATTTGCTTCAGGTAGCTTTTTAAATCCAAAAGAAGTTCCTGCTGATGCACGAAATGAAATATTAAAGTATTTAGCCAAAAATAGTCTGATAACAGAAATAATTGTAGAATCCAGACCAGAATATATTAAAGAAGATGTTTTAGAGGAAATATTCTCAATTATTAAGAATAAATTATTTGAAATAAGTATTGGTTTAGAATCATCTAATGACTTTACAAGAGAAGAAAAGATAAATAAAGGATTTAGTAAAGAAGACTTTGAATCTGGAATAGCTATTATAAAAAAAATGAAAGCTAAACATGATGTTAAATCTAAAGCTTATATACTGATTAAACCAATTCTAACCTCAGAAAAAGAAGCTATTACAGAAGCTGTTGAGACAGCTAGATACTGTGAGAATATTGGGGTGGATCGAGTATCATTTTGCCCAGCTACTATTCATAAAGGAACTTTAATTGATCAAATGTGGAGATTAGGTTCATACCAACCCCCTTGGATATGGAGTGCGATAGAAATAATAAATATTGTTAGAAAAGAAATAGCTATTCCTTCATTAATGGATACTTCTGGATTTGGTTCTAGACGAGGTCCATACAATTGCAAAAAATGTAATAAGGACCTAAAACATGAGATAATTAGTTCTAATCTAGATCAAAGCCTTATTGAAAATTATGAATGTTCTTGTAAAAACTTATGGTTAGCTGATATAAATTCATCTAATTTAAATATGTCTAAAACAAAAACTAAACACTTACCATTGATATAGTTATAATAAATCAGGTATGATTATGCTTGAATCAATGATTTTACAAATAACTATTCATAACAATGAAACAATCGAAAATAAATAAAAAGAATTAAATAAAAAGAAGAGATAATTTAAATTAGAAACTAATAACGTGTTTGATAGTATGGAGGTATTAAATGAAAAATGCAATAATTAGTATATTAGCAGTAATCCTAGGATTATTAATAATAGCCTTTCCAGTTTTAGGAGTAGTAACTGCCAGTGCCATTATTGGACTCTCAATACTTTTACTAGGGGTCTATTTAATGATAGCAGGAATTTCTGAACTAGATTATAGTCCTACTAGGAGTATTCTTAATATAACTATCGGAGTTATAATGCTGATTTTAAGTATAGGAATAATATTTAATCCTAGTTTGTTTGCTTTCTTAGCAGCTATAACTTTATATTTAGCAGGAATATTCTTAATGGTAGCAGGACTCGTAACTTTAATAGGAAATAGGGAAAATAAATATGGATTTTGGATGGGTATTGTCGGAATAGCTTTAGGTATTCTTTACATAATCCTTGGAACTTATATAAGAGATCCTCTTATTTTAGGCTCTTTAATAGGAATATGGTTAATGATTGCAGGAGTATTAAGATTAGCTGATAGATAAAAGATATGGATTCCTATTTTTTATCATCTACATTATTATTTTTCATTTTTCCCCATTTTTTATTTTATTTATTCTCATCATTTCTATTTTCAATCATACCATCCAATATTTCCTTATTATTTTAAATCATATTGTCTCATATTTCCTTACTATTTTCAATCATACCATCCAATATTTCATTACTATTTTCAATCATACCATCCAATATTTCCTTACTATTTTCAATCATACCATCCAATATTTGCTTATTTTTAAGTATTATTGTTTAACTATTCTTGATATTCTAATTTTCATTCTATTTTTCATTATCTTTAGATATTGTTAAATTCATAAAATATTGTAAATATTTTCTACTAGCAATTTTTCACCAAGAATCATATAGAAAATGTTATTTATTAGAATCATATAATATTTTATCTATGACAATTAATGATAAAAACATAAATTATGATAAAATAAGAGAATTAGGTATTAAAAATAGTCATGCTATTGATGAAATGTTAAAAAATGACATGACTAAACTCAAAGAAAACTCAATAAGCACTGAATTAAATAGCTTTTGGGATAAATTTGAAACTAAAATTAATAAAATGCAAAAAAGCAGGGAAAAAAACCAAATTCTAAATTTATACGTTGTGCTTAGTGAAAATCGAGCTATTGTAATCAATGAAATGGATGTATTAGAGCCTTGGTTTGTTAAAGTAACTGGAGTTAACACTGCAACAGGTAAACCTGATAAAGAAATTCTAAATTCCAGAAAAGACGACCCAGAAATAATTGTAGAATTAGTCGATATAGTTGATTATGAATAATTAAACTAAGCAATGCTAACTAAAGCTATTTAGCTAAAGTAAGAGAAGTATTAGGTTAGTTTAGAAAACTAATTCTAATACAAAATTAAATTTATAATGACTATTCAATATCTAGCTATTTTCAAGTGTTTTTCAATTTTATATGTTGTTTTTTCAGCATTTTAGTTTCATACTCCTTATTTTCAGTTCCTTTATCAAATTCTTCCTTATTACCATACTTATAGATAATGACATCTTTACCCACATATGGCATTAATAAATCATAATCTTTTCTTTTTAAATTTAACACGAGAGTATAGGGTTGCTTTTCTTTATATTCATATTTCATGCGAGTATCATAAATACAATCCTTTAATATATGAATTACAGGCATTGGAACATTGTTTGATCCTACAATCTTAGGATCTTCTATCTCTAATATACTATTCATAATATTCTCAACTAAATATAATTAATACAACAATTACCATTTTGAAATTACAATATATCAATATAAATCATAGTATATATCAGGTTATTAAAACGATATGTACAATAATTCATATAGTATAATATGTATTTATTTTATATAAATTTTATTGCTAAAATTTAAATAACCCTCACTTATTAATAAAATTATAAATAAAGTCTATTAATAATAAAATTATAAATAAAATCTATTAATAATAAAATTATAAATAAAATCTATTATTAATAAAATTATAAATAAAATCTATTATTAATAAAATTATAAATAAAATCTATTATTAATAAAATTGAAAATCTAAAAAAGTTTCTTGAATATTAATTTCAACAAAGTCGATATATCATGTTAAAAATGTATGTAAATACTAATGATTAAAGATATTATATTTTGTGGACATTATATTCTATTTGATTTCAATACTTCAGTACCACGAAGAATGAGTAAATAGCTTTTTCCATAATTATCAAATGTAATACCTTCAAATTCCCGTGTTGTACTAAATACTGAGTAATGGAAGTCATTTTTAGTTAAAGTACCATTTATTAATTTATTAATTGGTATTGAGTAAAATACTCCATCAGAAACTAAATATAATCGATTATTAATTGGATTGATTGCAATTGACTGAGAATAAGTTCCAGGACTATTTTTAATAATGGTTAATAGCTTAATTTGAATATTAGTCATATTCTTAGTGATTTTTCCTGTAAAAATCATCAAAGAAGGAAATTTTGAAGATGATAATTTTATATTACGGTTCATATAAAAATTCCCATTCTTATCAAAGGCCAAATTAAAGAATTGATGTAATTTACGACCATTATATGATATTGAGAACTTATATGCTTTCAAGGGTTTCAAGGAAACTTTACTAATTTGCATTAATTTAAGAATTGAAGAATTGTGATTAGCATCCTGCCACATCCACAATGATTTTGTCTTTGGATTTAATGTTAAAGATTGCCCATGCCCTACTTTAAATATAGGACCTATCTTAATAGCTTTTTTCAATCGCTTTTCTTGTTTTGTTAAAGGTTTTTTATCTCTTAGCTTAGCTCCAAGTTTACGTAAGCTAGCTAAGCCTTTTCCATTATCAGCATTATATTTATCTAACAATTTCATATTGTATCTAATTATAAATCCTTTATTCAAATTGTATCCTGAAGATGATAAAACATACATGTATTTCCCATGTATAGTAATTGATTGGCAATTATACCAATATTCATTAGTTTTACCTTGTCCATTAATCTTTTTCCAAAAGGTGGGGAGGAAATATTTTGTGATATAAGCATATTTTTTACCTTCCTTTGTCTTTATTTTATTCTTTTTTATTTCAAAGCCCTTTGTTTTAGCAAATCTTTTTGATTGTCCATATGTTTTCGGACTTTTAACAAATTTAGGAGCATTATCATTATCAACAAGGATAGTACTTTGAGAATCAACTTTTACAGTACCTAATTTTTTAACTGTAACTGCAGTAACAGGTAAAGAAGCAGATAAAGCTATTAAAACCCCTAAAGAAATAATAATTATCAAAATAAACTTATTTGCTTCCATATCCAACACTTATTATTTTTAGATTTTATGAATTTTTTAAAGTAGTAATCTTTAAAAATTAACATTAATTTATTATTTTTATTGCAGTAGCTTAGTAAAAAATTACATTATTAATCTTTACTTGAATTATATTAATGTTTATATTAATGTTTATATAAACTATATAATTAAAATATATTTAAATCTATTGTTTTATTATATTTGTATTAATAAATATGAATTATATATACTTAATATATATTTGAACATATTTTTAAATCTTCATTAGTTGATGCACGATCAGTATTGTACAATCAGTAATGTTTAAATATCTCTTAATATAATATAATACAAATGGAATACATTAAAATAAATTAGATGATAATAGCTGATTAAAGTAAACTGCATAAGAACAGATACTAAAAAAGTTAAATATCTATCTAAATTAATTAAGAGGAAAAAAATGGACCAAATTACTGTTAACTTAGGAATTATAATTGTTCTTGGAATAATTTCTACAAAATTACTAGATCGTTTTCAGATTCCCGGATTTATTGGTTTAATAGGAATTGGTGTTTTACTTGGACCTTTTGGTTTTAATTTTCTTCATGGGACTTTTTTAGCTCTTTCAAGAGAATTAGCTACACTAGCAATAGTAATTTTATTAATAAGAGCTGGACTTGGAATAAGTCAAGACTCAATTAGAAAAGCAGGACGTCCAGCAATAACAATGGGATTTTTACCATCGATCTTTGAAGGAATGTCTGTAGCTATTATTGCACCATTTATACTCGGAATTTCATTTATTGAAGGAGGGATGTTGGGATTCGTTCTTGGAGCAGTAGCTCCTGCTATTTTAGTTCCATCAATGCTTTCTTTAATGGATAGAGGATTAGGAACAAAAAAATCAATCCCAACCATACTTCTTGCTGGTGCATCAGCCGATGATGTTGTAGCTATTACTATCTTTTCATCATTTTTAGGAGTTTATTTTGGAACCAATGTAAATATAGCTTGGATTATCATTGGAATTCCAATATCATTAATTCTTGGACTTATATCAGGATTTCTAATAGGAATTATACTTTTAAACCTGTTCAGAAAATGGGATTTTTCACCAACAGAAAAAGTTTTAATGATACTCTCTGCAGGACTTCTTTTAAATGGATTAAGTCAAGCATTAGATGGAATAGTGCCAATTGCAGGACTTTTAGGAGTTATGGTAATTGGTTTTATGATGTTTAATAGAACTCCTAAAGTTGCCATTAAATTATCAAATAAGTTTAGAAAAATATGGGTTTTAGCAGAAATAGTTGTTTTTGTAATGCTAGGTGCGCAATTAAATGTAAGTTTAGCAGTTAGCCTACTTATACCAGGATTAGCTATAGTTTCTTTTGGATTATTATTTAGATCAATTGGAGTATATGTATCATTACTTGGAACTAATTTAAATTTAAAAGAAAAAATATTTTCTATGATAGCTTATTTTCCAAAAGCAACCGTTCAAGCTACTATTGGAGCCATTCCATTTGCCATGGGTATTGCTTCAGGTGAAATAATAATAGCAATAGCAGCAATAGGAATAATATTTTCAGCCCCAATTGGAGCGATTGGAATCAGAGTTCTTGGAGATAAGCTATTGACCAAAGATACTTAAAAATATTATTTATAATGCCAATTAGACTTTATATATGATAAATATCCTTGCATTTGTGAGTTTTCAGGTGGTGTTATAGTGATGTAGCATTGGTTCCTTGAAATCCAACTCCGTGACCCCATATTTATCAGGATTTCGAATGTGTATTGAATTTTCTTCTGTTTACAGATAGTTCTTGGTAGAATTTCTACCAGTATTGAACAAACCATCACATCCATCGTCATCCAACCCATCTAACCCAGATGACCAGTTGATAAAGAAATATCCATAAACTCACAAAATTCATCCATATTTGTTAATAAATTATATTATTAATCTTTTATCCTTCCTTTTGAAGTGTTTCTATTATATTACCTACATCATCATGACATTCATCATTTAATGGAACAATTTCAATTAAATCAGGCGAAGTAATTCCAATTTCTAATTCACATGCTCTTTTAATTTGATTCAATTCAAATATCCGTCCTTCGTTTATTTTTGTTTTTGTGCCATAATTCCGGAGAATTGCAACTCCTACAGCATCATAGCTATCCCATCATTACTTAAAAGCATTAAATTAGGTTCCACTATGTCTCCTTTTTCAGGTCCTTCAGTTATGAATGATTTAATAGCATCCATAATTATAAAATCAACATCATAATATTTGTTGATTTCCGCTATCTTAAGTCGAGTATTACGAAGAACATGTAATTCAAACATATAATTATATAAAGTTTTTGGAATTTTTTTTTGCGATTAAACCAACTGAATTTTTGAGTGACATTGAAAAATCACCACGGACTCTATGAGTTTTGAGACAACATGTTTGGACAACATTATCTGCCTCAAGAAGTAATTTAGGCAGATAAAATCCTCTTAGCCAATGAGTTCCATTCTTTTCAATTTTTTCCCATTTATCTTTTGTTTCTTTATCAAGATCAATGACATCAAAATCTAATTTTTTGGATAAGTCCAATACCCCCATTTTTTCGAGAACCTGCGTTGTATCTCCTAAAAACATTGCTAATTTTTTAAAATTTTCTCTACCCATCCCACTACGTTCGAGTAGAGTTAAATTTTTAATATTAGCTTTCTTTAGATTTTCAATAATCCTTTCAACTGTATCAAGATGGGATGATGCTGGAAAAGGATCTGCACTGTTAAAATTTGCTTTCAAAGCAATTTCATTCCCTGAAAATTTATTCATGTTAACTTGATCCATTAAACAATCAATTCCATTTTTTCTATCTTTAGTTTTAATTATAAAAACTTTAACTGATTTCTTTTTAGTCATGTTATTCCCCCAATATAATTATATTCATTTAACAACCTTTTTTAAAGATGTTTTAATGAATTATATCTAATCTACTATTATGTTGTTTATTTAATATGAATTAGCGTTACATTATTATTAACAAGGTGTCTGATTTATGTAAAATTTATGAGGTTTTTTATCTCTTCAATTTCTCTGTAGCCTGTGCTAATCATCCATTTCTATTAAAAGTACATTTAGGTAGGCGTGTTTATAGACAGAATTCTTTCTATAATCGTGTATTTTCTTTAATTTTAGTTTGATTTTTAGGAATTTGAAAATTCTTCTATTTTCCATCTTTTTCTCCTGTAATCTTCCCAGTTAGGGAGTAAATTAAATAATTTCTCTTTTAAGTAAGTATATAGTGAGTTTTTGTACTTTTTTTCCGTGAAATAGTCTATAGAGTTTTGTATTCTCCCTATTAACATTATTAATGAAGGTTTTTTCTTGGGGAAGAGTAATAGGACAACTTTATATCTGTTTATTCTGATTAAATAGTTTTTTAGACTTTTAAATCATCTATAAGCTAAGATTATTTGTCTTTTTTTAATATTCTACGTTTTTTAAGTTCAGCTAGTATGTTATCGAATATTTAATGTCGTAAAGCGATCTGATGGAGTATTAATATTGATAATAGGTTATATGTTTGTTCAGCAATAGCTAATGTCATTTTAAATCCTGTATGATCTCTTTTGTCAGTTGAATAGGCTCTTTTGTAGTACTTTTGTTATTAATTTTTGCTTTGATAGGTATTTTCCATTAAATTTTAAATCTATGGTTATTGAGGTTGAATCTGATATTATAAGTTTCTATTTTACATATTTTCTTAAGTTACATCTTATTTAAAGTTTTTAAATATAATTCAAGATATTTGCTCCATTCATTCCTATGATAAATCTTCATGATTTGTTTTAAACTTAATAGAACATCAATATTTAAAAATTCTCGAAGATTTTCACTAGTATTCACCTGATCATAGACATAAGAAACATCTAACTGGAAAAAACACTTAATAATATAATTTTAACATTTAGACATAAGAAACATCTAACTGGAAAAAACACTTAATAATATAATTTTAACATTTAGACATAAGAAACATCTAACTGGAAAAAACACTTAATAATATTAACTTTAACTTTATTTAATGTTTTTTAAAGCTTTTAAATTCATTTAAAGCTAGTTCCTTTTGAAAAGTTCTACTGTCATAAGTTTAAGTATTTTAGAAAACATGTTCCATATGAGGTCTTTTTTATCATTATTCGTTGGGATTTTCGTTTTAATTACCAATAAAATATATAAATTCCATTATATTTAAATCTTTCAATTTAAAAGATCCTAATTCATAATTTATCAAATATAAAATTGTAATTTTAACAAGCTACGACAAACATACATCATTTCACATGAAACAAAGTTAAACAAACCCCAAAATTTTCACAAATATCAAACACGTTGTTTAGTGAATAAAAAAATTCGGTACAAAAAGATAATTTAATCGTGATTCCATTCTCAGTCATGCAATTTGATAATTAAAAACCATTTTTAGATTTTACTTTATAAATAAGTTTTCATCTTCGGTGAAAGTTTAAATAAAAGAAAATAGTAAAATATTAACAATATTTCTGCAAAAAAAGGAGGTGAATTAAAATGAAAGCAGATAAATTACTTTCTATGAAGGTTATTGATAAAAACGGCAATGATGTGGGTAAAGTTGGTAACATAGAACTCAACATGGACAATTTTTCTATTGAAGGTGTTGAAGTAATTGAAAGCACAGGTATTCTTTCCCATAATACTGAATTAATCAAAGCAGAACGAATACAATCAATTTCTGATAATATAGTGTTAAATGAATGAAAAGATTAATTATATTTTTATCTTATTCATTCTCTTTTTTTTTTATATAATATTGGCTGAGAAATAATTATTTCTGATTTTTTGTATTTTTCTTTGTTAAAATCGTTAGTTTTATATATAAGTCTGTGTATATTAGTTATATGGATTGTTTGAATTTTTTTGTGGTATTTTGATGGTTTTGCATGAGGATAAAATTGGTCAGACTTTTTTGATTCCTACTAATTTGTTGGATTTGGTTCCTGAGAGTCATCCTTGTTTTTTTGTGAAAAACTTGGTGGATCAGGTTGATTTTGATGATATTCATTCTAAGTTTGTTGGAACTGCAGGTATGCGTGCTTATTCTAAGCGTATGTTAACTAGATTAGTTATTATGGCTTCTAATTGATGGTATTCGTTCTTCTCGTAAAATATGCTAAGTCTTAGCTTGATGAAAATTTGGTTTATATGTATTTAACAGGCAATGATAAACCTATTTATCGTACCATTATTAATTTTAAGAATGAATATGCATCATTAATTGAAGAAGTTTTAGTTTTAACTATATGGTGTTGCAAAAGAAGCCAGAACGGTTAAATTAAATGATTTAGCTATTGATAGAACCATAATAAAACCTAATTCCTCATCATCAAGCATTATCAAAGAAAATAATTTGGAATTAACCCGTAAAATCATCAAAGAAGGGAAAGAAACAGATATAATAGAAGATGAAAAATACGGAGATAAAAGAGGAGATGAAGTTCCTCAAGACTTAACACTTAAAAAAAAGATTAAAAAACTAATTAAAAAAATAACAAACGAAGAAAAAGATTTAATAACGACGAATAATCAATGAAAACTATTAATAATAAAGTAATACTATAAAAATATTACTATAAAATCCATGAAAAATAAAGGAACATAACAAAATATCTCAAAAATTCAAGCCTAAAAAAAGATTATCATAAATAATACTAATAAAGTAATACCAAAAAAATTTCAAATCAGTAACCTACTTGACAATGCCCCTTTTTTATTAAATAAACTTATTATTCTATATATTTTTTAAAACTTCTTTTCAAACCTATCTGAGAATTTGATAAAAAATACATTCTTTGATTGAATATTTTCAATGATTTATTTATCAATCATAAGATCAATGGTTCAAAACATACAAAAACATTGAATACATTATTATATCACAAAACATATGATGATGGTTATTTTTATTTTTACATGCCATAATAAATTTATAGCCAACAAAAACTATTAAACTTTTTTAAAATATCATGAACAAATACATATTATAATAGTTCCACATTATATTTATACATCATTATCTCATTTTTACAAATAAATAACTTTAAACAATGTTTTAAAAAAATAGATGAAAATGAAAACACTAAATTTTTTGACAATATCAGATTTTCTTTCTATTACAAAATTTTTAAATATCTCATCTGACATATATTATTTAGTTATAATAACACTAATAATATAAACTATACATAAAGGTAATTTTATGATTGGTATAAGTGCTGATTTTGATCCTGTCCATGTTGGACATATGAACCTAATAGCTAAAGGAAGAGAAATAGGTGAAGATACTGGTCAAAAAGTAGTAATCTATCTTAACAAAGGTTATAGTGCAAATCATGGACCATTTTTTACATCATTTGAAGCTCGAAAGGAAATGGCTCTGAAAGCTGGGGCAGATAAGGTAATAGCTATTGAAGGGCTTCATCATAGACTTACCTTAGCTTATAGTGTTCCCATTAGAATAGCTAAGATGATTGAAGATGGAGTAGTTGATTATGTAGATGCTGCTAATGTATCAACACAAAAAATACAACAGTATTCCCAAAAGTTTGTTAAAGAAGGTATATTTGTTGGAATTCCTAGAAATCTTCCTAATCGTAATGTTATAAGATGGTTTGCGGTCAATGAGTTTTTATACAGGAAATATAATCGAAAAATGAAGTTTCATATAATTCCAGAACTACAAATTGGAGAAAAAGTTTCTGGAAGATATATAAGAAGAGCTATTCTTGAAAATGATATGGAAATCCCAGAAGAGATTAAGGAATTACTTCCTAAATCAAGTACAAAAATTCTTCAAAGAGAGATAAAAAATGGAAACATTCCTGGTGAGAGAAATTGGAAAGAAATAAATAAGATGCTGAACACTTGCTCTAGATCGAATCTTATGAGAATAGCTTACCTCAATGGTGATGCTATCAATGAAATTATAAAAGGAAGAGTTTATAGAGAAGAGGAATCTGTTTGGGCGACATTCAGAAGAGCAGGTTATGGACCAGTTCTAACACGTTTAGCTATTAGTGCCATTGAAGAAAAAGTTACAAGAGAAGAAGTAATAAGTTTAATGAAAAGTTATGAGGATGAGGGCGTTATTCCTCCAGAGCAAAGCATTAATAAAGTAATTGAAAGAGCTTGGTTTGTAGCATGTGAAACTCAAAAAGGAATATTGGCCCATGAAGCTAATAAAATATTTAGAAATAAAAAAATAGCTATTGAAACTCCTCCATTAGAAATTGATGCTGGCTTGAACCTTACAAAATTTGAAACTAAGAAAATAGAGGATGGGTTAGAAGCTAAAATTTACATAGACAAAGATAATACAATATCTTGTGAGATGAAAAAAGACAAGTTTAAAATAAAAACCAATCTTAAATTACCAGCAAAAGAAGTTACATATGTTAGATATATAATTGATTCTCATTTTATCCCAACTACAGCTCGGGTTGTAAGGAAAGATAAAGGATTTAGAATAAGAATAGCTATTCACAATAAATAATGATTATTTTAATTTTTTTATTGGTTAGAATATTTCATTGAAATTAATTTAACCTCTTAAATTTATTTTTTACATCCTCAATTATTGATTTATCCATTGTTTCATTGGTTAATTCTTTCTCAAAATCTTTTAAAAATATTAAAAGTTCAATCATCTCTTCATGTTTTCTTTTTGAATATTTTATTGAATTTTCAATCCTTGATGTGGCTTGAGATTTAAATTGTTTCCCTTCAGTAATAGCTATTGTGTCAAACAATTCCTCTTTTAAACCCATTTTTTCTGCAATTTCAAATGTTTCAAGTAAAATAGCTGAAACACTCTTTGTATACATGCTTCTAAGCATCTTAATAGTCGAAGCATCCCCTATATCATAGCTAATAACTTTAGTTTTTAGTCCAAAATCATTTAGAATAGCTATTTTATCGGCATTTTTACCAGATAGATAAATAACAGAATCTTTAGAGTCTATTTTTCCAATAACTGCACCATCTACAAATTTATCTCCAATTATATTCGCTATTTTTTTTGTTGTGTTTGGAGATATGTTATTAATATCAAGAAATAAACCATTAGTCATTTTTCCATATTTTTGAGCAATATTTAATGCGTTAGATGGACTATTTGTTGAAATTAGAATATCTGAAGATTTACTAACTTCAATATTATTCTTTAGATCCTTAATTTTAGATTCAGTTATTAATTTTTGTGTTTTTAAGCTTCTTTGATGCGAGGAGGTTACTACTTCACACCCATTTTCGAGTAGAATAGGTGTAAGTGTTGAAGCAACTTCTCCAAATCCAATGAATCCTACTATCAATTTATTCACCTGAAAAACGATTTTTATTTAGAATAGCTAATTATGTATTTTATTTAGAATATCTAATTATGTATTTTATTTAGAATAGCTAATTATGTATTTTATTTAGAATATCTAATTATGTATTTTATTTAAACTATTATAAGATTTTCATTATTTTTATTAATTAACAATAATAACAATATAAAATAGATTATCAATAATCTTAAGAATAATTTATGAATATTGAATCATGATAATAAACATTATTGATATGATTATAAATATTATAGATATTATAATAGATAATATTATAAATATTATAATAGATAAGGTTATAAATATTATAAGATATTATAATAGATAATACTACACAATAATACATGATAATGATAATGATAATGATAATAATATAATGGTTATGCTATAGATTATAAAAAAATATAACATAATTAATAATAAAGATGAAAAGATGTTAAAAAATAATAATCTATGATTTAGAGAATAAACGAAAAGTAGCCATGTCTCCCTCGTCTAAACCAATATCTTTAGCTATTGCACTACATTTAGCTGAAAGAAGGCAATAAACATCTTTATTCTGCAATTCAGGAGATAATTCAGTTAAACCTTCATAATTTCCAAGACCTTTCGAAATTACAAGATCATGACTATTAAAAATCTTTTGAAAAGCTGGAGACGAGTATTCATAGATTATTCCAACTGAGTCAGCACCTATTGTGACTACATTAGCTATTTCATCCAAACCAATAGATAATGCATCTTCAAGGCAAGCATCATTTATAATTGGCTTAGATTTAACAGCTACTGTAATATCTACACCGTATTCTTTCTTTAATTTCTCAATAAGCAATTTATCGAACACTATTTCTCCAGTATTATCAACAAGATAAAGTAGTGAATCTACATTATTTAAACTTTTTTCAAGTTTTTTTGTCTCATTAATAACTAATTTTTTCTTCAAGCTATTGCGGATTAACGCTTCCAAGTCAATATCCAATCCTAATGCCCCAAAATCTAATATATTTCCAATAATAGCTATTTTAGTATAGTTTTCTAAACTGGCATCTTTGGATAATATTTTTTGAAATTTTGGAAGTAAATCCATAGCTATTTGATTGCCTAATCTTTTTTCTTTAATGTAAGGATCTTCACAGTTAGTTTTGGATTTTATCATTCTATGGATATCTGTTCCGACTTTGTTAGATGAAGCTTCAGTATTATAATTATCTGCTAAGTATTCAAATATTGACTGCATTAAGGTAATTTTAATATCAACATCATCAGTAGCCAAATCCATAGCTTCACGAGCTTGTCTTAAAAAACATGCCCCACATTCATAATAAACTTTCATAATAGTTGCTCTCATTAGATGTGTTTTTAACATACTTTCATCATAATAGTGTTATTAAAATATTCAGATTTTAGAAATAAAAATTTATGAAACATATTATTATATTTATACATCATAATACTTAAAAATAACTAAAAATAAGAAAATATTATTATATACTATTTAAGATTTGTTTTTAGCATATTTTAGATGTTTCTTATTAATTTAAAATTCTTATGAATGATAATGTGTTGATCGGTTTTATTAAATATTAATTTCAATATATCCAAACTAGTAGCGATCTATTTAAATGCTATGACTGATCCATTGGTAAAAATCAAATTTTCAAAATTTTAATAAAATAATTCTTATATTTTTTATCTAAATTCTATATAACTAGTATATTTATGTTAATTTTTATAAATAAGACTTATTAAAATCTTAAACAGTGCTCTTAAACAGTGCTTTAATGAAATAAGTATATTTAAACTCAAAATAAAGAAACTTAAATTTTTACTAAAAAACTTTTGACCACAATTCGAAATAATAAAAAAGAAAGAATATGAAACATTTAAAATTTATTTTTTATAAATAATCTGATTCTAGATTTTTTTATGACAGAACCACCAGTCATAACAAGCAAATTCCCCTTCTTCAGCCTTTTTAAACCTCTCCTTAATTTTTGTCATGTTAGGCTCTGGTGGAACTATAACATTCTCATCTAATAACTCATTATCAGGCCAGTTAGCAGGCATGGCTACTTTTTCTTTATCTACAATTTGTAAACCTTTAACAGCTCTTAAAATTTCAGCCATATTTCTTCCTAATTCCTGAGGATAATAAATTATAGTCCTTATTTTTCCATTAGTATCAATAATGAAAACTGATCTTACAGTGGCTGTCCCTTTATTTGGATGGATGATACCTAAAGTATTAGCTACAGCACCAGTATCTGCAATTATTGGGAATTCTATATCAATAGCGAAGTTATCTTTTATCCATTCAATCCATTTTATATGGGAAAAAACTTGATCAACACTAAGCCCAATTAATTCACAATTAAGTTCTTTAAACTTTTCATAATTTTTTTGAAAAGAAACAAACTCTGTAGTACATACCGGGGTGAAGTCTGAAGGGTGGCTAAAAAGAACAAACCATTTGCCTTTAAAGTCATCCGGGAGCTTCATCATACCAAGAGTTGTTTGCACATCTAATTTCGGAAAATCATCCCCTAAAAGAGGCATCATTTTACTATATTCCCTAGACCCATGTTTTTTTTTAATATCCCTATCTTCTTTCATGTTATCACAACCATTGAATTTTATTTTTATACTGACATATTACTATGTTTTTCATGATTTAAATAATTATTCTAAATCATTTTTTCTTCAAAATCTTAGCAGAATTAACGTTACTAGATAGATACTTTCCAGAACAAAACTTGTTTTAAGGAACAATGATTATATATAAATTTATTCTAAAAATAGAAAACATACTTATAAAAACTTACTCTAAAAATAGAGTAACTACTATAAAAGATTATTCTAAACAATATATTATTAATAAACAAGAATAAAATAGAATGACGATGACGAATAATGGTAATTCTCAGTTATAGATGTTGTATTTGTACTGCATGAAAAGTAAATACCATGAAAAATATTATAGTATCCTTAAAAGCCGTTTTAAATAAAGAAAAATCTCAGCCCACTACAAATTGTAGTAAGTTGAAAATATTGGCTGCAGATGGTAAAATGAAAGAAACAACTGTTGCTACCACTGAAGAAATATCAAGAATCATACAACAAATACATTCCTCCAATAAAAAGAGCAATTTAACAAACAATCATTTAAATACTAGACTGAAATTTAACAAGCAAATCTTTAAATACGCTAGACTGAAATTTAACAAACAATCCCTTAAATACTAAACTGAAATTTAACAAACAATCCTTTAAATACTAGACTGAATATATTTAAGAAGTTATCCTCCATAGAGAATTTGGATTAATTGAATTTCATCTCCATTTTCAATGATTTCGTCTTCAATTACAATCTCACCATTTTTTTTAGCTATGATAGTTTCAGATGAAAGACAGAGACCTTCTAAAATATCTTGTATAGTTGTTACATCCTTAATTAATTCTTTATCTTCTTTTTTATTTTCAAATATAAGTGTAAAAGTCATTCTAATCCTCTTCTTAAATGATTATTTTTAATTAAATTAATCTTATCAAAAATTTTTAAAATAAAACCAATGCTGATTTTATTATATCATCCCAACTCTTCTAAAAATGTACAAGCCCTACATAACTCATTAGAAGATGGTTCACCACATTTTTGGCATCTATCAAACTCAAATTCGTTTGAATGTTGATTTTTAATAGCTGATTTAATCTTATCAAAACCTCTAAGTGTGGAATACATTATGGTTGGATGATCTTTTGATAAATTCTTAATTATTTCAGAGATTTCTCCTCTGAATGATGTTTGTGAATAAGGACATCCAGCAAAATGAATTTCTAAATCCCTAACTAGTGAATATAATCCTACTTCCTTTTCTGGAATTTCTCTAAGAGGTTTTATTTTTGGAGTGAATAATTTACTTTTAGATTCTGTTTTTGCCCCAATTTTAGTTAAGTTATCAATGTTTCCTTCAAGATAATTCATTAAAATAGCTTGAGTTTCATCATCAAGGTTATGGCCTGTAGCTATTTTACTTGCTCCAAAATCTCGTGCAGCCCTATTAATTATCCACCGACGAAAGACTCCACAATAAGTACATGACCCTCGATGGTTAGGATTTTTCATTATTTCATCTAGAGTTATTCCAAAAGAATCCTGAAATGAAACCACTTTATGTTCAATTCCAAGTCTTTTAGCATGATTTTTAGCTATTTCTACGCCTTCTTCTCTGTAATTAGCTATTCCTTCATCAATAGTTACAGCACAAAGGTCAATTATTCTTCTTTCATATAGTGTGTGTAGAATATCAAGAACAGCTACACTGTCCTTACCACCTGATAAAGCCACCATCACTTTATCACCTTTTTCAATCAAGTTTTCTTTTTTAATTGTTTTTATAGTTTTCTTTTGAATATTTTCTATAAAACATTCTTTACATAAGCTTTGACCTGATTGTTTTCGCTTTATGATGACTTTAGGATTTCCACATTTAGTACAATTTTCCATTTTGATTCCTATTCAGTGATTATTAAAATATTTATTTAAAGATCAATAATAGCTATTTTATAAAACTTATAATTTTATAATATTTAATAACTATTTTATAAAACTTATAATTTTATAATTATTTAATAACTATTTTATAAAACTTATAATTTTATGATATTATTGATATAATAAGATAATTCATTTAAATCATCAAAACAATATATAATAATTAGAACTTTATTAATAATAAAATTTATTAATGTGGTGAAAATTTTGTTAATATTATTAATAAATAAATTTATAATAAAATATACAATATATGGATATTCTATTAATGAATATCATGGTTAGTGATGTAATAATTATTAAGGAAACTTAGAAATTAATTTTAAGTGGTAAAATGTCTAAAAAATGTAGAAACATCTCTTATTTAGCTGTTATAGTCATTATAATAGCTATTATAGCCATGGTCATTGGCTTTTTCTATTTTGGCTTTGGTGATAATGGAATTGATTCCAACACTAATTCCAATGAAACTCATGATGATGATAACTTCAAGTTAGAAGGGAATGAAATAACTATTAATGGATTGAAAACTATGATTCCTAATAGCTATTCTAATGGAACCCTAAAAACTAGTTCTGGAATCGAAACCTATGGAACATATTCCACTGATGCCATATATATTACAGTGTATGACAATTCATCTAAAGGTGATGCCGTTTATCAAGGAGATATTGATTATTTCGCCTATGGAATAGCTAACAAAGATAACAATCCTAAAAGAGAGAATATTACATTAGATACTCATGATATACTTTATGTGATGCAACATTCTGATACCCGTGGAAATTATAGGTTAATTTTCATGAAAGTTAATGAAAAAAAAGTTTTAATTGAATGGTTAGGAAATGAAATTACTCCAGATATTAAAAATATAGTTTATAGTTTCTATGAATTGAATTAATTAAATGATAGTAATCCAATATAATATTAATTCTATAAAAATAATTTTAATATTTACTATCTAAATTCAATAATAATAATAATAATAATAATACTCAAAAAAAAGGAAATTAAATTTTTGAAAAAAAAAATTTTTAGTCACAACTCCACGAATAAAAAAAAAAAAAAAAAAAAAAAAATGAATAAAAATATTGATTTCAAATTTTAATTCATGACAATATAGGATTGTGTATTTAAGCTCTTATTAATGTAGCTCGGGATTTATATGCTTTATCTTTCCCGGAACTTCCACAATAGTCAGCTCCACAGTATTTACAAGTTAATTCACTCTCATAAACACCTTTCGGATTAATTAATAAACATTCATATTTCCCACACAAAGGACAATAATCCACCCATGTATTAGTTGTCCATACATAAGGCAACCCAGTACCACCTGCACTAGGTAATGATTTAATTGTTATTGTAAATCTTGAAGATTGAGATTTATCATAAGAACTCTCTTGAGAGTGGGTTTTCTCAGAAGAAGAACTATTATAAACTGAATTATTTTTCTTAGAAATTAGATTATCCTTATTAGAAGCCAAGCTATTTTTCTTAGAAAGTGAACTGTCCTTATTAGAAACTAAATTATTTTTCTTAGAAAGTGAACTGTCCTTATTAGAAACTAAATTATTTTTCTTAGAAAGTGAATTATCAGTAGATTTAGTAGTTTTGGAATTACTGAGTATTCCTTTAAAATCGTTATCTGTTGAATATAATTTTTTTATAACAGAAATTGTTACTTTTCCAACGATTCCATCAGTCTTTAGACCATTATCAGATTGTAAAATTTTAACTGCTTTGTGAGTATAAGGACCAAAATCACCATCAATTTTCCCATAGTAATACCCATGTTTATAAAGGATTTTTTGAAGTGAAACAACTTTCGTGCCTTTATCTCCAATCTTTATTGTATTGTTAACAGCGTTTGAATTTTTTGAAACTTCATTAATCTCGCTTGAAGTATCATTTTTAGTATTTGGCATTTCCTGTGCAGCTGAAATAGCTACCATGGAAAATGCTACACAGATAATAAATACTGCGTAATGCATTTTATTTAATTTAATATTTCCCCCTCCATTCTCTAGAAATTTTTCTTAAAAAGCTAATTTCTAGAGAAAGTAATATTAAACAATATCCTATATAAATATTTGGGCATATTTTTCAAAAATAAGATTTCTAGAATCTTTTTAAATCAAAAAAATCAAGTTAAGAATATTTCTAATCAAATCTTATTCAGCCTCAAAGAATAATTGGTATCATAGGAAAAAATCTGCAAATTATAGTCTATTTTATAAAATAATGAAATATGATATTTATTCTTAATAAGTTGCAAAATGATAATTTAGCTTTCAAATAGCCATGATTTTATGAATTTAAAAAAAATAAAATTAATGCTTAAAAAGAAAAAAATAAGAATAAATAAAGAGATTAAAAAGATTAGAGTGAATAAATGGATTTTAATAATCAGTCTACTTTAATCAATTTGATAACAATTTTGAAGTAAAAAAAACACACTCAAATAAAAATAAAAATTTTAATCAAAACTCAAATATCAGACTTTGAATATAACAAATTATTAATAATCAGTGAAATATTATAAAATAGATACAATAACAATCAATAAGTACAAAAAACCAAAAAGGAGTGAATTTTTTAATAAAAAATAAAAATAAATAAATAAATTAGTATTCATCCTCAAAATTTCAATGAAAATAGCAAATTTTTATAAATAAGAAGTTATTTAGCCAAACTTTTTATAATATGAGATATAATAAAATAATATAAGAATATATTATTTAATCTCAAAGTTTAAGAATTAGAAAAAATTATCTAACTCAAAAAATTCAAAATAGTGCTTAAAGGAATTTATAAGCAAAATATAGTCCCAAAAAAAGAATTATTTTTAATTGTTAGTATATTAAAATTAAAAACACAAGAAATCTAGTATAAGAGACTTCTCTGATAGTATAAGAGATTTTTCTGATAGTATAAGAGACTCCTCTGATAGTATAAGAGACTCCTCTGATAGTATAAGAGATTTTTCTGATAGTATAAGAGACTTCTCTGATAGTATAAGAGACTCCTCTGATAGTATAAGAGATTTTTCTGAATATGTATATGTGTATTATATATTATTATTGAAACATAAATAAATTTATATTTGAGGTTGATTTTTTTGTTAAACGGAAAACACATATCATTTTGGATAGATAGTGTAGAATCTGCAGATTTTCCCCCTCTTAAGGATAAAACAACTGTAGATGTAGCTATTATTGGAGGAGGAATAGTTGGACTTACAACTGGCCTAATGCTCAAAGAACAAGGTTTAAAAATAGCTATAGTTGAATCAAAAAGAATAGGCTGTGATGTAAGTGGATCAACAACAGCTAAGATTACGATATCTTCAAATTTAATCTATGATCATATAGTATCTAATTTTGATCTGGAAACCGCTTCAAAATTTAGAGATGCTAACATGTTAGCCTTTAATAAAATAGCTGAAATAATTGAAGAACACTCCATTGATTGTGATTATAAAAAAGTTCCATTATATATTTATTCTACTGATAAAAAAAATTTTAAAGACATTGAAAAAGAATATGAAACATTGAAAAAACTAGATATAGATGCTATTTTGACTGACAAGTTACCAATACCATTCAATAAGGACCTAAATAATAATAATAATAATAATAATAGTAAGGATAATAATAATAAGGATAATAATGAGGAGAATGATAATGATACTAATGAGAATGATAACAATAAGGATCATGATAAAGTTATAAATAAAGCTCTTAAATATCCTAATCAAGGAGAATTTCATCCTAAAAAATATAATAATGCTTTAGTAAAGCTCATCACAGGTGATGGATCCTATATGTTCGAAAACACAAAAGTAACTAATATTGAAGAGGGAGATACAAAAAAAATATCAACTGAAAATGGAGATATTTTTGCCAATTCTGTAGTTGTAGCTACCAATTCGCCAATATATGATCCAAATTCAACTTTATCTTATATGTATCAAGTTAAATCTTATATGTTAGGAGCTTATGTGAAAGAAAAGTTGCCAAGTGGTATGTTTGTTAATATAGAACCTTTCCATACTTTCAGAACCACTCCAACTAAAAAAGGAGATTTGCTGATTATTGGAGGAGAACATCATTTTACTGGTCAGATTGAAGATACTGATAATTGTTTTAAAAAACTAGTAAAATTTGCTAAGGAAAAGTTTAATGTTGAGTCTATTGAATACTTCTGGTCTAATCAAGATGCTAAACCTGATGATAGATTACCAATTATTGGTGAAACTTCTCAAAAAGGAATTTATGTAGCTACTGGCTTTGAAAGTTGGGGAATAGTAAAAGGAAC
Source organism: Methanobrevibacter cuticularis (assembly GCF_001639285.1). GTDB lineage: Archaea > Methanobacteriota > Methanobacteria > Methanobacteriales > Methanobacteriaceae > Methanobaculum > Methanobaculum cuticulare. The sequence goes on from NZ_LWMW01000084.1 coordinate 47,839, forward strand.
ATTGGCAGGAATTATACTAACAGATTTGATATTAAATAAAGAGAATAGCTATGCAGAGATTTTCTCCCCAAAAAGACTTAAAAATCAAAATTCAATAAAGAAACGTTGTGCTAGTAACTTCAATACAAAGGATTTAAATGAAGAAGAAGCTAAAATATTAAATGATTCCATCTTAAAATTAGAACAAGAAGAAGGTAAAATAGTTAAACTTCCTAATAGAGCAATAGCTATTTATAAAGATCTAGATTCTAATGTTTTTGCATTCCATGGAAATTGTAGTCATTATGGTTGTGAACTTAAGTGGAATTCCGCGGAAAAAAGCTGGGATTGTCCACAGCATGGTTCCAGATTTGACTATAAAGGTAACTCTATTCATGGACCAGCTATTGCAAATTTAAAACCTATTTAAATTAATTTATTTAAATTAATTAATAAAGAAGTAATTTAAAATCATGATCATATTAATAAGAAACATTTCATCAGATTTTATATAAAAAAAACCTTCTTTGACAAAATTTTCTAGTTTTAAGACAGCTATTTACTTTTTAAATAATAAAATTCTCCTGACTCTTTTTGTTCTCTATCCAAATAGCTATCTAACTTATTTACCCTTGGTCTTTTTGTTTCTTTGTCTCTTCTGAATGTAATATTCAAATCCTTTAAAAATGTGTTCATTGATGTTCTGAGATCTGTTGGCTTTGTAGCTATTCCTTCGATCCCTGGCTCACCTTGGAAAACCATAGCCCTATCAGAGATGTAATCTATGAAAACTATATCATGGTCTATTATCAGTGAAGCCGCATTTTTACTTTCAATAATTTTTCTAATAGCTCTTCCAGCTATTAATCTTTGTTCAACATCTAAAAAAGCTGTTGGCTCATCAAAAAGATATATTTCGGCTTCTTTAGATAAAGTACTAGCCACTGCAAGGCGTTGTAGTTCCCCACCACTTAATTCATTAACTTGTTTATCTAATAGCTCTTCTAATGAAAATGGCTTCATAATCTCTGTTTTAAATATATTAGAACCATAACTTGGAGCATTCATATATAAGAAATCTTCAACCCTTCCATCAAAATTAGAAACAATATATTGTGGTTTGTAAGCTATTTTTATATCTTCCTCAACTTCTCCTGTATCAGGCTTGATTACATCTGCCAATATTTTTGCAAATGTTGTTTTTCCAATTCCATTTGAACCAAAGGCTGTTACAATTTCATCATGGAAAACTTCTCCAGCTTCAGCACTTAACGAAAAACCTTCATAAGATTTTTTAAGGTGTGTATATGATACAATAGCTGTTCCTTCATCTTCAGGGGTTGGAGGGCGAATACTAAATTCAATAGGGTTTTTTCGGATTCGGACATTTTCTTCTTTTAAAAACCCATTTATGTATGCATTGATTCCTACCCTAACGCCTTTCATTTGAGATACTACACCATAAGCTCCAGCTTGTCCATATAAGATGTGAATATTATCTGAAATTGCATCCAACGTAGCTAAATCATGTTCTATAACCATGACAGATTTTCCAGCGCCAGCTAATGTTTTTATTACTTTAACAGCGTTTAAACGTTGGCGAACATCTAGCCAAGATGTTGGTTCATCGAAATAATAGAAATCACCTTCCCTCAAAACAGAAGCAGCAATAGCCACTCTTTGAAGTTCTCCACCACTGAGATTAGCTATTTCTCGATTCAAGATATTTTTCAAATCAAGTATCTCTAAAACATTACCAAGCTGATTTCTCTCATCGACACCAGTTAATAAATCTTTCACATTCCCTTTAACAAATTTTGGTAGTTGATCTACCATTTGTGGCTTATGTATAACTTTTATTTTTCCTTTTGATAGATTTTTGAAGTAAGTTTGTAATTGTGATCCTTTGAAATGATTGATTACATTTTCCCATTTGTTTTCTGTATTTGCACCAAAATTATCTTCACCTTCTTCCCAATTTCCTAAATTAGGTATCAATTCTCCTGAAAGAATTCGTATTATAGTAGATTTTCCAATCCCATTGGGACCAAGAATTCCAACTACTGATCCTTCACTAAGATGAGGCAGACCAAATAGCTCAAACATATTTTGCCCATAACGATGAATTGGTTCTTCGAGAGCTTCAGGTAGGTTTATAACAGATATAGCACTAAATGGACAACGATTTGTACATATACCACACCCAGAACATAATTCTTCAGATATTAATGGTTTTTTTGTCTTTTCATCAATAACTATAGTGTCTTCTTCCATACGGACTCCTGGGCAGTATTCAATACATAAATAATTACATTTTTTGGGTTGGCACCTGTCTTGGTCTAATATGGAAATTCTAGTCAATTTATCACCTTAATTATACAAATTATCTTATGATTCTATTTTTAGATCTAAAAATAGCCAGATTGTAATAAATATTAATAGCTATATATTTCTACTAACTATATAATTTTAATAAATATTAATAGCTATATATTTCTACTAACTATATAATTTTAATAAATATTAATAGCTATATATTTTTAATAATTATCTATCTTTAATAGATATCTTAATTAAATGAAATAAAATTATACTATAGTCAATTTGATAAAGTTCTTAATAAATAAATCATCTAAAAAAATATTATAATCTTAAATTAATGATTTTAATCAATTTATTAAATTAAGAAATATGTTTAAGTAATATATTTTTAATAATAATCAATTTTAAGATGTTATAATTAAAAATAAATGATATTAAGAATTTAATTTATTTTCAAAACTTAAGAACTTTTCCAAAAATACTATAATTTAATATTGGATCTAGTTAACAATTTACTAACTATATTATACTATTAATTTTATAGTATTAATCTAGTAATCATATTAATATATTCCTTTTTAAATTTCATTAATTAAAATAAGATAAAGGAAGTATAAATAATTATATGGAAACATTTTAAAACATACTTTTTTATTGATTTTATATTATAATTTTTTAGAAAAATATTGTATTTAAAATATAAAAAATGTTGTATTTAAAATATAAAAAATGTTGTATTTAAAATATAAAAAATGTTGTATTTAAAATATAAAAAATGTTGTATTTGAAATAGAATAATCTATTTATATTTATTTATTGGTAAAATTATATATGTTCTATTTAAATAATAGTTACACTATAGTTATTAACAAGTATACTAATAGTTTAGAAATAATTAAATAGCAAATAACTTTCACATGCTAAAATTACAATAAAATAAATAATATTAATTGAGGTGGAAAAATTAGAAAAAGCTATTTTATATCAAAAAAATTAATCTTTTCTATAGCATTGTTATTTATATTTATTATTAGTCTCCCTACGGCCAATGCAGTAGACATAATACTTAATTCAAATGATTTAGATATTAGTAATGAAGCTATAGTTAAAGACGTTGAAAATGATACTGATTCAGATTGTATAAATTCCAATCATAGAACATGCTATGAACTCACTTGCACTAACATCAGCAGAAATTCCAGTGCGTTTGTTGTGGGTTATATAGATGATTTTACAGACAACAACGATGATTTCAACTACGAGGATAATATCAGTCTAGATAATGATGATGTGAGAGTAAACAATTACTCTGATGCAAATATTAGTGTAATAAATTCACCATCTAATAGTAATATGACATCTAATCACATTTTTGAACCAAACACTAATGATCCATTTGATGTTACTTTATCTTATTTTCCAAACAAAGATTACAGTAATCTTAGAACTATTCTACTTGATACAACATACAACAAAACAGGGTGTATCATTTTGTGTGCTAGAAACCAAGTTGACCAATCCACCATTATAATAGAGAGTGAAGTTCAAAATTTTAACTACTTTAACAACCCTACAACACCACAACCTACCAACATAACAATAAATAGTCCTAAAGCTAAACGCAGCGAAATTATTGATTTGATAGCGAAATTAACTGATCAAAATAATGATCCATTGATACTTGAAGAACTTGTATTCCATATTGCTGATAAAACAATACCTTCTATAACTGATTCTGATGGAATAGCTAGAATCCTATACAATATTAAAGATGATGATTTTACAAATAGTAAATTAGATTTCACTGTTTCTTTTAAAGAATACAAAAACTATTTGCCTACAAGTGCTATTGGAACCATAGATTTGGTTATAGAACCAAAAACTACTCCTGAGAAGAATATTAATAATAGTAATGAAAAATCAGCAGTCAACGGAACAACATATCCATAAAATCTAATTAAATTCTATTATCCAATAGATTTAATCGATTATAGGGAAAGACAAATATTTTAAAAATTTTTTTTTCTTTTTATTTTCTTTTTTATAAATCATTTATAATTATAGCCCTTTTTAAAATAATAAGAAAAGGATATATTTTATCATACAGTAATTTAATACATATAATCCTTCTATTAATAATTAAAAAAAATAATTTAGCAATAATTAAAAAAATAATTAAAAAATAATTTAGCAATAATTAAAAAATAATTAAAAAATAATTTAGCAATAATTAAAAAAATAATTAAAAAATAATTTAGCAATAATTAAAAAATAATTAAAAAATAGCTAAATAATAAAATAAACAGATAATCATGTTAAAAAAGTTAAGGTGTAAGTAATGAAACAAGTGATGATAGTACGTAATGACCTTAAATTATCTAAAGGAAAAACAGCAGCGCAATGTTGTCATGCATGTTTAGGATCATATAGAAAAGCAGACCCTGAGAAAATTAGGAAATGGTCAAATGATGGAGAAAAAAAGGTCATAGTTAAAGTCAATAGCTTAGAAGAGTTATTTGAAATAAAAGAAATAGCTAAAAAAAATAACATTCCAAATTATCTAGTAAAAGATGCTGGAAGAACTGAGATACCTAGAGGAACTTTTACATGTTTAGGTCTAGGACCTGATGAAGATGAAATTATTGATAAAGTCACCAATGATTTAAAGTTGCTTGGGTGAAATATTATTTTAATCAATCATTATTTTAATTAAATTGATGGTGCAAAATTATTTAAAAATGGAAATAATTTTAGAATATATTTCTTTATTTTTATTTGTATGTTACTATTAATATTCTAATAAATAATATCCTTATGAGATCAATTTAGTCTTTGTCTATTTTGTTCATGATAGAAAAATAAAAAAGTTACTTGGTGAGATTTATATTTTATGCACAATAAGAAATTTTATCACATTATAATTTTCATTTGTCACTTAAAAAAGCTTTAAAAAGT